>CALVQX010000048.1 GCA_944358405.1 uncultured Bacilli bacterium
GTGATTATGGTAACTCACAACAGAGAATTGGCAGAAAAATATTCCTCAAGAATTGTAGAATTAAAAGATGGAAAATTAGTCAATGACTCCAATCCAGTACAAAAAGAAGAAAAAGATACAACAGAATTTAAGATAAAAAAAACAGCAATGAATTTTTTAACAGCACTAAATCTCTCTTTCAATAATATAAAAACGAAAAAGGGAAGAACCGCCTTAACTGCCTTTGCATCTTCAATAGGAATTATCGGTATTGCTCTAATTCTATCATTATCCAATGGATTTCAATCTAAAATTGATGAATATGAAGCAGATACTCTATCACAAATGCCAATTACGATTAACACTCAAGCAATGAATATGAATGAAGAAACAATGCAGGAAATTATGAAAAATCGTAGCAAGCATGAAGAATATACCAATAAAAAAGTAATTTATCCAAAAGAAAACGAACTAGAAACAATGCTCCATATAAATAAAATTGATCAAGATTATGTAAATTACATTGAATCCATTGATAAAGATCAACTAAATGCAATTGGCTATGAATATGGAACAACACTAAATGTAGTAACAGAGAAATCAGATGGAACTTATGCACTAGTTCCAACTGCTACAAATTACTCAATGTCAACCACCTCCTTAACAGGAGTTATGGGATGGAGCCTATATCCAAAAAGTATAAAAGGAAAAAGTACTTTAGAAAAAGACTACGATGTATTAGCGGGAAAAATCAATCAAGATGAGCCAGGAATTGTCTTAGCAATAAACGCAAGAAATGAACTCGACAAAGCAACGCTAGAGCAACTAGGCTTTGATGCTAGTGATAACTTATCTTTTGATGATGTATTAAAAAAAGAATTGAAAGTAATTCCTAATGACATCTATTATGAAGAAGTAAATAATTACTTTGTTCCAAGCCAAGACTATCAGGGAATGTATGAAGATAGCAAGGCAATTACCATAAAGGTACAAGCCATTATTCGCGGAAAAGAAGATAAAAATGAATTGACACAATCAGGAATTTATTACAACAGTGCCTTGGTGGATAGAGTAATTAGTGAGAATAATAATAGTGCAATTGTAAATCGTCAAAAAGAAGTAGACTATAATATTTTAACAGGACAACCATTTGACGAAACAACTTCCACAGTTACCAAAGACAATATCTTAGGAGTTTTAGGAGCAGAAGTGACCCCATCTATTATTTATCTTTATCCAAAAGATTTTGAAACAAAAGATTATATTACAGATTACTTAGATAATTATAATGAAGAAAAAGATGATGTTGACAAAGTGCTATATACAGATTATGCAGCTATGATTAGTGCTCTATCAGGAAGCATAATGGACGCTGTAACATATGTATTAATTGCCTTTTCGTCAATTTCACTAGTTGTATCTTGCATTATGATTGCTATTATCACATACATCTCAGTATTGGAAAGAACAAAAGAAATTGGTATTTTAAGAGCCCTAGGTGCTAGAAAAAAAGATATCAAACGTGTCTTTAATTCGGAAACTTTTTTAGTAGGAATCTTTTCTGGTTTTCTAGGAATTATTATTGCTGAATTATTGACATTTCCAACCAATCATATTATAGAAAGTTTATCGGATTTACCAAATGTTGCACAATTAAATCCAATTCATGCTATAATATTAATAGTAATAAGTGTAACACTAACCATAATAGGCGGACTAATTCCAGCTAGCATCGCGTCTAAAAAAGACCCAGTAGAAGCACTTAGAACTGAATAGTAGGAGGAAAATATGGACAATTTAATGAAGAAATTCTTTCGCTCATCAATGATTACTTCAATAATATTAATCGTATTGGGAATATTATTATTCTTTCAATCAGCCGCAACCATTTTGACAATTTCTTATGTCATTGGAGCAACTTTGGTAGCTATTGGTGCATTAGCCATCATTAAATTCATCAAAAACACAAATAATATTGAGAAAAACGAATTAGATATTGTGTACGGAGTAGTTACTATAATATTAGGAATATTAGTAATCAAAAATCCAGAGGCAATTGCAAGTATAATTCCAATTATTTTAGGAATCGGAATTATTATAAGCAGTGCGACAAAATTACAATATGCATTCGAACTAAAAGCAAATGCAAATAGTCAGTGGAAGGCGACCATGATTATTTCTGTAATAAGCACGATATGTGGTATTATTTTGTTATTCAACCCATTCAAAGGTGCTGTAATTCTAACACAAATCGTAGGCGTATTTATTATTATCTATGCAGTACTGGATATCGTATCAACATATACAATTAAAAAAAATGTAATGGAAATACACAATGCACTTGAAGGTACAATCACCGATGCGGAAGTGATTGAGGAAGATGAGGAAGAAAAAAATTCAAAAAAAGGTAAAAGAAAAGGTAAAAACAAAAAGAAAAAAGAAAAATAAAATAAGAGGTGAAATATGATTTACATATTAGGTGGCATTTCTCAATTAATAGAAGAATTAAATGACAAATTAGACTCTATAGCTGGAAAATATATGGATAATGCTGCTTTTGGTGGGATCATAGTATTAGTACTGTTTATATTTGGTTGTTGGATTATCTCATACTTAACTAAAAAATAAAAGTTGAATCAATTTATAAAAAATATAAGCTATTTTGTCTTATATTTTTTTAATTTTATAACGAAAAAAAGTATCAAAAGATCAAATGTATAATAATAAAATAACAAATAAATAATGCATTATATTCGGGATATACATAAAATATTACTTTTAATGAATCAAATAAATATGCTAGAACTTCTATCCATGTAAAAATGATAAGGCGAAACATAAGATATAACTATTTATAAAATACCTCTTCACCATCTTCTCTTTAGGAGGAGATACTTTTATTTGAAAAAAGCATAAAAAGAAGTTATAATAAATTAGGAACGAGGTATAAAATGAAAAACGAAGAATTGATAATTGGCAAAAAATATGAAATTCATAGTTACAAACATGACAGTAAAATTCATCGTTCCTGGGATGAGGCGGTATTATTAGAAATTCATGATGAATATTTAATTTTTGGGAATGAAAAAACAAAAGTAACAGAATCAGATGGAAGAACATGGCGAACAAAGGAACCAGCTATCATGTATTTTTTCTACAAAGATTGGTATAATATAATAGGACAATATAAAAAGGATGGAATTTATTATTATTGTAATATTGCATCTCCGTTCATCATAGAGGAAAATACTATAAAATACATCGATTATGATTTGGATTTAAGGGTTTTTCCGGATGGAAGCTTTAAAGTATTAGACAGAGGAGAATATAAATATCATAAGAGTTTAATGAATTATTCTAATAAAATCGATGAAATATTGAAATATGAATTAACACATTTAATTAATTTAGTGAGGGGAAAATCACTAGCTTTTTCTCCCGGGACAGTAGAACACTACTATGAAAAATATAAAGAACTTAGATCAAACTAGTTTGCATTTAAGTTTTTTTGTTCATAAGGAACTTCTTCTTTAAAATGCCAATTTAAAATAGTTGCCATACAAGCAAATGTAAGCCTTAAAAAGACGTGTAGAGTCTGAAGATATAAAGTAAAATATATGGAAAGAAATATATCAAAATAGATAGTCTCTATCCCAATAGTAAAGAATGTAGGATATGTGAATATAAAAATGAGACAGTAAGCGACTTAAATTTTACTTAATTCTTTTGTTCTTAAAAAAGCAGTATCAAAATCTAATTTTCAGCATAATATATAAGGAGTAGCAAAAAAATGAAAAAAAATTGCTTTTTTTGTTGACTTTATGAAATTTGTTTGATATATTAAAAACGCAGCTTGGAAATAACAGACAAAATGATCTTTGAAAACTAAGCAAAACGTCAATTTTGAGTAGCTAGGAAAACGAACAAATAAAATGAAATAAATTTATTGAGAGTTTGATCCTGGCTCAGGATGAACGCTGGCGGCATGCCTAAGACA
>CALVQX010000049.1 GCA_944358405.1 uncultured Bacilli bacterium
TCTATTGTTTCTGTATATTCTATAATTAGATCCTCTATTTCTTCTTCTGTTAGATCTGTTTGTGTCAGTTTTTGTTTCATGTCGACTGTATTGGGATTTTCTTCTTCTACGAGTCTTTTTTCGTCTTGTAAAAATAGATCTAGTGTTTCTATTTCAGTTGATGGATCATTCTTTTGGTTTATATTATTAGTAAGAGTTCCTACCTTCGATAAGTTCATAGGAGATGTAATTACTGGGCTAGAAGCAGTTGCTTCTTTCTTACTACTTGCTAAAGAACTTGTATTTACTTTTGGACTACTAGTAATAATATTTCCCATCTTTCTCACCCATCTTTTTTTTATCATAGCAAAAAAAATGGGAAAAATCTAGTGTAGGTTCCCAAAATACAAATTTTTGATGTCTTTTGCAAAAAAGGATCGATCTGTCCTTTTTTCTTGTATTCATTATCATTTGACAAAATTATTCTACATCTTCTAATTTGTCATATGTCTTTTTAGCAACATTTTTAGCCATGCATTTCATATCTTGCATTACTTGGGGATTTTTTTTCATATACATGTATCCGGCTACCCCCATTCCTCCTAAAACTGCTGCCATCATCATTCTTTTTCTAGCATTTCTTGCCATTTTTCTTCACCTCTACTTTTATTATGATGAAGTTTTTTTATTTTATACCAAAAACTAAAAAATCTTTAATTGTCGTTCTTCTAATATCTGCATCTGTATTTGCTACTGCCATTTCTAAGGCTTGGATATCTCCAACTAAATATAACTTCTTTTTACTTCTTGTTACTGCTGTATATACTAGTTTTCGATATAACATCTTATGATAGGTTTTTACTAGAGGTAAAATTACAATATCAAATTCGCTTCCTTGTGATTTGTGAATTGAAATCGCATAAGCAAGACGAAAATTATTAAAGTTTGATGGTGTATATTTTACGATATTATTATCAAAATTAATATGAATTTCTTTTTTTGGAGATGTGATTATCTTATCAATGATACCAATATCCCCATTATATATATTTTCATCTGGCATATTCGTTAATTGAATCACTTTATCTAATTCTCTAAATAAAACTTCTCCAATGCGATGTTCTTTTTTACTCTCATCTTTTTCATTAAATATTTTTTGAATATTTTGATTAATTTCATCAATCCCCACATTTGTTTTATACATAGGTGCTAGAATTTGAAAGTCTTTATACGAGGTATCTTTGTATGTTCTAGCAATTTCCATAATATTAGGTATCACTTCTTGTTGAGGACAAGAAATAAAGGTTAAGTCTTCTTCTTGATTAAATATTTTAGGATCGATCTTGCCGTTTCTAATTTGATAGGCTAGTGTTAAAATATTAGAATCTTTACCTTGACGATATAGTTTTTTTAATTCTACTACTTCTAATTTTTGACTTTGAATTAAATCGTGAAGAATTTGTCCTGGTCCTACGGATGGTAATTGATGATCATCTCCTACCATAATAATCTTACAGTTTA
Organism: uncultured Bacilli bacterium; assembly: GCA_944358405.1. GTDB lineage: Bacteria > Bacillota_I > Bacilli_A > RF39 > UBA660 > CALVQX01. The sequence continues at coordinate 1,501 of CALVQX010000049.1, forward strand.
CGGAGATTCCTTTTAATAAGTTTGCCATCAAATAGGTATCGATCATACTTGCTTCATCGATAATGATACATTCTACTTTACTTTTATTATACTCATTTACTTGGAATTTATTGGTCTCTTTTTGCCATTTTAAAAAACGATGAATGGTGGATGCTTTCAATAAAGTAGCTTCACTCATTCTTTTGGCTGCCCTTCCTGTTGGGGCTAATAAAGCGATCTTTTCTTGTAATTTTTCATAGGATAATTTATGCACTTGTCGGTAGAGTTCTGTCATCGCTTTCATAATTGTCGTCTTTCCTGTTCCAGGTCCACCAGTAATAATCAAAAAATCTTTTAAAATACTTTTTTCGATGGCTTCTTTTTGATCTTCATTGTAAGTGATTCCATAAAATGATTCTAGTTCCTTAATTTTTCCATCTAAGTTTTTTTCTGTTCGATCTTTATTAGAGGATAATAGACGAAATCTTTTTACAATCAAGGTCTCAGCATCATACATCTCTTTTAAATAATACCGGTCTTCTTTCTTTTCTACTTTGATATCTTTGATTAATTCTTCCAAGGCTTGTTGATATTCTTCTGTCGTAATAGTTACTTGCAAAACTCTAGGAAGAAGGGAGAAGATCTCTTCTTGATAATAATAGCTATGGCCATAAGTATTACTTACTTCATTCATAATATATAAAATAGCTGCTTTGATACGAATTAAAGCATTTGGTGAAATCTTTCTTTTTAAGGCAATTTGATCTACTTTTTTGAAAGTCAAATCATGAATATCTTGGATCAATTGGTAAATATCTTCTTCGATAGTATCTTTTGTTTTTTCTTTATAAAAATTATAAATTAACATGGAATCTTTCGTAGAAAAACCTAAATTCCCTAAGTAAAGAATAGTTTCATAGCTTGCTTCATATTCTTTCAATTTATTATGTAGTGTATCAATATTGGCTTTTGTAATCCCGGGAATTAGAATGAGATTATCTGGATGCTCTAAAATAATTTTTAAAGTATCTTTTCCTAAGACATCTACAATGGATTTTGCTTTTTTTTCACCAATCCCTTTAAAAAGTCCACTCGTTAAAAACTCAACAATTGCATCTTTTTCTTCTGGTTTGCATCGCTCATAGTTTTCTGTTTGAAATTGTTCTCCATATTTTTCATGATGAACTAACTTTCCATAAAAAAGATAAGTATCCATTTCATTTAGTTCATGAAAATAGCCTGTAAAAGTAATCGTACGATTGATATATTCTGCTAATTTTTCATCATTTGTATCACTTACCTTGAACAAGCCAACATGATATCCATTGGAGTTTTGATAGATACTTCTTTGATAGTGCCCTTTGATATATTTATCCATCTTTATCCCTCATTTTCTTTATTAGATAATATTTTTGCTATGCAATAAGAGTCCTTTACTTCTGTTATTACCCCTATCACTAGTTGATTTTTGGGTAATATTTGGTCTATTTTAATATGAAGATAATTTCCTGTATGTCCTAGACTCATTCCATCTTTTACTTCTTCTATTAAAATTTCCACTTCTTTTCCTAAGAATTTTTTAGCATACTCTATTTCTAATTTTTTAGATACATCTAATAATCTTCTCGCTCTTTTTTTCTTCTCCTCACTTGGAACATGATTTGGCAACTCCATAGCTTTGGTACCTTTTCTTTCGCTATAAGGGAATACGTGGATTTTGGCAAATTTTAACTCTTGGCAAGTTTCTATCGTTTTTTCAAATAACTCTTCTGTTTCGCCAGGAAATCCAACGATAACATCTGTAGTGATGGAAATATCTTTACGAATAGAGCGAATCTCTTTAATTTTATCATAAAATTCTTGTAGTTGATACTTTCTATTCATCGCTTGCAATATCTCATCGCTTCCGGCTTGTAGAGGAATATGTAGATGATCTACAATTACAAAAGAATTCTTTATCACTTCTAATACTTCTTTTGTTAATTCTGTTACTTCTATGGAAGAAATTCGCAATCTTTTTAACCCTTTTAAGTTCACTAACTCTTTTAATAATTCGGCAAAATTTGTATTCAGATCAACTCCATAATTGCCGGTATGAATTCCTGTTAGAACAATTTCTTGATAACCATTTTTCAAGAGATCTTTTACTTCTTGTATTACTTTTTCTTTTTTCTTGCTACGACACTTTCCTCTTACATAAGGAATAATACAATAGCTACAAAAATTTTCACAACCATCTTGAATTTTTACAAAAGCCCTAGTTCTTCCTGGAAAATCTGTAATATACATATCTTCAAATTTCTCTGACTGTTCTTTATATAGCCTTTGAATCATTTCTTTTTTTTCAAAATACTCTTCTAATAGTTCAATTATTTTTGATTTATCTCGATTCCCTATTATGATATCTAACCCATCGATTTGATAGTCTTTATTTGCTTCGATAAAACATCCCATCGCTACTACACAGGCATCTTTATTTCTTTTGATGGCATTTCGAATCATCTTTCTAGATTTAATATCACTCGTATTGGTAACAGTACAAGTATTGATGATATAGACATCACAGACATCTGAGAACTCTTTTATTTCATAATTATTTTTCTTTAATAAGTTGATAATATATTCACTCTCATAAGTATTTACTTTGCATCCTAGAGTTAAAATTCCTACACTTCTCATTTTCTAATCACTTTCTTTCCATTCTTGATACCAAGTACTTATTTTATCTTTGGCATTTTCATAGATGCCCTTTCCTTTTTCCGTAGCAGATTCTACTATTTCTTTGCTCTTTTCTATGTAAGGACGATAGGCCTCTTCTAAACGATTTTTATCTTCTTCTAAGGCTTCTTTGGTATTTTGATATTCTTCTTCCCCTACTGTTTCTCTATATTTATTTAAAATCGATTCTTTTAGAGAGGATGTTTTTTCTTTGATGCTGATATATGCTTTATTCGTTGCTTGAGATAAATTTTCTTTATAATTTGGAGAAATCGACTCTATTTTTTGATCTATTTTATTTAATAAATCTAAGATCTTTACTTTCATATCATCGGTTAATTCAGAAAAAGTCGTTCCTGAAATAGTACCATCATAGAAAATAAAATCTACTAAAGTTACAAATGTATTTTTTAGTGTATTTTCATTTTCTTTTACTTTATTAGAATCTTCCCAAGTACTAATCTCTTCATCTATTTGTTCTATGGTAGTTAGTAGTTGCTGACTACTAGATTGAGAAAATAAATTCTCTTCTTCACTTATCTGCTCTTTTACTATCTCTACTTGTTCTTCTTTTATATCATCTGTTTCTTGCTTAGATGAAGGTGTGGTTTTGGCATCTTTCGTTGTACATCCTGTAAGCAATACAATAAATAAGATCAATACTCCAATTTTTTTCATTTTTCTTCCCCCTTTAATGTCTTCTAATTATATCATAAACTACTTCCTATTTCAATTTATTATACACATTCATTTTCTTTTTCCAAAAGAAAAACTCGATGTTTCGAGTTAATCTAAATGTTTTTGTAATTCTCTTAATGTAGATAAGAATTCGTTTGTTTTCTTAATCTCTTCATCCAGTTTTTCATAGTTTGCTGTATTTTCTAATTCAATATCTGTTGTCTTTTTCTCTTGTTGCTCAATTCCATAAATTGGAGAAATGATCGGACTACTTTGAAATTTCTTATGTTCTTGATATACTGGTCGTTTTTCTTCTTCTATTTTTACTTGATTGAAATCTTCTAATACTAATTTCTCTGGCATCGGCTCTGTTACTTCATTAGTTTCTATAATCATTGGCACAGGTTCTATTACTCTGGATTCAATCATCATTGGTTCTTCTGTTGCAACTTCTTCTGCTTGTTTCATTGTCTTTTCAAATTCTTCTAGGCTAATTGGAGCATTTCCTTCTTCGGCATATTGCGTCATTTCATTATTTGCAACAATTTCTTTGCTTCTTTGCATTAATTCTTCTAGGCTAATAATCGCCTCTTTTTCTTGCTCTTCTTCATAACTAGTCAAAGTAATGTTTTTTGTTTCTTCTTCTGCTTTTTCTAGTTCTTGAGTCAATTTTAATAAAGCCTCTTGAGCCTCTGATGGCTTTGGTTCTATATCAGTATAAGTTAATTCTTCTATTGGTTCTGTTGTCTCTACTTTAGGAATAGAGGAATCTTGCGTAGAATTTGGAATCATTTCTTCTACAGTAGATTGTTCGATTTTCTCTTGTGGTTGTTGATTGATCTCTACTACCGGAGCTATTATTTCTGGTTCGCTTGCTACTGCTTTTTCTTCTGTTACTACTTCTTCTTGGATAGTTGGCATTGGTGATGAGGTATTTTCCATAGGGATAGCTTGTTCTTTCGTTTCTTCCATGATTGGTGTTGGTGGAGTAATCACTACTGGTTCTACATAAGTTACCGGTGTTGTTTGTTCTATCACTTCTGGAGATGCCTGTTGCACTAAAGTAACATTTTCTTCTTGTAACTCATTATTTACCTGTTCTACCAAGCGATTTAATTCTTTCGTATTTTGTCTTCTTTTTCGTTTGGCATAAGTTTTATCTACCAAATAAATAATAAAGCATAGCACACACGCAACAAAAGCTACAATATAGACAACTATAATTTCTTTTGATGTTAAAAATTCTATTATATCGTTCATTTTGTTCACCTCATATTATAAGAATACCACGGGTCTTTTTTTATGAGAAGAGTTAACTTTTTCTTCTTTGCATAATTGACAGTCCTTTTTACGAATTTTTACATTTGTTCGATTTACATTTTTTTACACTGCTGAATGTTACCAATTTCTTACTACCATGATATCATAAATTTTGACATATTCATAGATTTTTTTCGTTTTTTTTGCATACATCTTACTATGAAAGAAAAATTTATTAAGTCCACAATTATTTTGCTTGTTGGTGGATTACTTACAAAAGTTTTAGGGATGCTTATTAAAATTGTCATGAGTCGCTTAACTGGAACTGAAGGATTAGGTCTTTATATGATGATTTTACCAACGTTTTCATTATTTATTGGAATTAGTCAATTCGGGATGCCTGTTGCTCTTTCTAAATTAATTGCGGAAGATAAAAAAAATAATAAGAAGCTATTTTTTTCTGTCATTCCTATTACTTGTTTTGTTAATTTATTTTTGATTTTATTGATTGTTGCTTTTGCACCAATTCTATCTAAGTATTTATTACATAATAGTGCTACTTATTATGGAATTATGGCCATTGCTTTTGTGATTCCTTTTACTAGTATCTCTAGTATTTGTAGAAGTTATTTTTTTGGAAAGGAGCAAATGTTTCCTCATGTTCTTTCTAATTTAGTAGAAGATATCGTTCGTTTAACTTTAATGATTGTAGGGATTCCTGTATTTATTGATCGAGGAATTTCTCATGCAGTTTGTTATATTATTCTTTCTAACATTATTAGCGAAACTGCTTCTATTTTGGTTTTATTTCTATTTTTACCGAAAAAGGTCAAAATTCATAAAGAGGATTTGCGTCCGTCAAGATCTTATATGAAAGAAAGTCTATCGATTGGGATTCCTAATACTACGGGTAGATTAGTTGGAAGTATTGGTTATTTTTTAGAACCTATTATTTTAACTACTGTTTTACTTCTTTGCGGCTATAGTAGTGGTTATATTACAAGAGAATATGGCATTTTATCAGGATATGCCATGCCTCTTTTATTACTTCCTTCTTTTTTCACTACAGCAGTTTCACAAGCTCTCTTACCTATTGTCTCTAGAGACTATGCCAATCATAGAATAACTAGTGTAAAAAGAAAGATAAAACAAGCAATTGCTCTTTCTTTACTGATTGGAATTCCTGTTACGATACTTTTTATGACTGTCCCTAATTTTTTCTTGAGGCTTATCTATCATACGAATGAAGGTGCCATTTATATGAGAGCTTTAGCACCGATCTGCCTTTTTCAATATATTCAAGCTCCCCTTTCTTCGGCTTTAGATGCTATGGGGAAAAGTAAGTTTTCTATGGTTGGAACCACTTTAGGAATGATTACTAGAACGAGTTTACTTTTCTTTTTAAGCTTTTTAAAAATCGGATTATGGGGACTTATTATTGCTATTGGAGTTAATGTTTTAGTAGTTACTTTTTATGATATGAAAAAAGTAAGAGAAGCTCTTACTTAAATTATCCAAGCTTTTTGGGGAAACTTTTTTGATATACTTCTTTTTGGATTCCCAGAATAGAATCATAAATTTCCTGATCTCTTTGCGTTGCTTTTTTCCCAGAATTGTATTTTTTGACGATTCTTCTTTTTCTTATAAATTCTTCATAAGAGTCATCATTGGAAGCATAATGTTTGATATCGGTTTCATATTGATGGCAGATTTCATCTGACATTTTCTCTACTACAGCATTTTCATACATTTCACATAGATTTTTCGTTTTTCTGTGAATTATTTCTATTACTTTTTTTCTGGTGATCCCATATTTTTCTATTAATTCTAAAGGAGACATTCCTTCCAGATGATCTTGCATCAATTGCGCTTCTAAATCTTGATTTTCTCCAGAGTTTCCTTCTGAAAATAAAGAAGAGAGATTATCGTTTTTAAATTTTTGCTCATATGATTCTCGTTGGGATAGGGTAGAAATTGTTTCAGCATCAAAAAAATCATATCTTAATTCCTCTTTTATACGTGAGATCATCTTTTTCTTTAGCATTCTCTTTGTGCAGGCTTTTTTGGTAGATGATGCTAGCTTTTTTTCTATGAATAAAGTTTCGATACAAATACTTAGGATATCTAATTCTTCTTCTTTTTTGTAATTATCTCTTTGATGTTCAAAAACTCCTTGAATCAATTCTAATTCTTCTTTTGAAAAAACAGAAATTAATTTTTCTAAATATTCTTTTGTTGAGGATGTTTGTGGATTTTCTTCTTTTTTCATAACTTCTCCTTTAATTTTTATTATATTATAGTTTGAAAAATAGATCTAGATTTTTATGTTTTATATTATGATGTTTATTTGCTATTTTTTTACTTTTTTTCTTTTTTTTCACTTATCTTACACATTTATTGTATAATATGTTTATTGGGAGGGATTTCAATGAAGATTTTAGCGGTCGATGATGAAGCAATGATTCGCGAAGTAATCAAAGAATATTGTCTTGCATCTAATTTTGAAGTAGAAGAAGCAGATAGTGGCAAAAGTGCCTTAAAAAAACTACAAACCAATACTTATGATCTTCTGGTACTCGATATTATGATGCCAGAGATGGACGGATTTACGATGCTAGAAAATCTATCTGAGGATAGAAGAATTCCTACTATTATGTTATCGGCTCGTGGAGAAGAATATGATAAACTCCGGGGGTTTGAATTAGGAATTGATGACTATTTAACGAAACCATTCTCACCGAAAGAGTTAATAGCCAGAATTAAAGCAATCCATAATCGCGTTTTGCAAAAACTACCAAATATATATAAACTCAATACTCTCGAACTTAACTTTTCTGCCCATCTGCTAAAAATTGATAATAAAATTGTCAATATCACTCCAAAAGAATTTGAAATCCTTACCTATTTTATTGAAAATAAAAATATTGCCATTTCTCGAGAACAACTTTTATCTAAATTATGGGGATATGACTACTTTGGTGATGATCGTACTGTAGATACCCATATTAAAATGTTACGAAATAACCTAGGAAGGTATCGCGATCATATCATTACTGTTCGTGGTGTAGGTTATAAGTTTGTCGAAGTTAAAGAAGAATAGTTTAAATCGCGAGGTATGGAAATATTTTTTGATTTTTTCAATCCTAATTTTAGGATTTTTATGGACTTTTCAAGTTCTTTTTTTAGATCATTTTTATAAGTATAGCAAGATTCATGATATTGAAAGTGTTGCGAAAATAATTCAGAAAAATCAAGATTCCAAGCAATTAGAATCTATTATTAATAATGCGGCATTTGATAAAAGTGTTTGCGTTGAGGTCGTTGGAAGTAATTTTACTACTCTTTATGCTTCTTCTTTTTTTGGAAAAGGATGTTTTACAGGAAAAGAAGAACAAGTTCGTTATAAATATGATTTTATTACTAGTGGCCTAAATCAAACCACCTATCAATTAGTCAATCCAAAGTTTGATAACGACACCCTTGTTTATGCTTTAAAATTAGATAGTGGAAGTTATGCTTTTATCAATACTTCTTTGGAACCAATTGATTCTACGGTGGGAATTTTAACTACTCAATTAATTATTGTTACTGTAATTGTATTACTCCTTTCTTTTATTATTGCTTATTTTATTTCTAATTATATTTCTGATCCAATTGTCAAGATCAATAAGGCCGCAAAGAAGATGGCTGGTGGAGAATTTAATGTTGTTTTTGATACTGGAACTAGTATTTCAGAAATTAATGAGCTAGAACATACTTTAAACTACACAAGAGATGAGCTTGAAAAGACAGAAGAATTACGTAGAGATTTGATGGCTAATGTTTCCCATGATTTAAAAACGCCATTGACGATGATTAAAGCCTATGCTGAAATGAGCATCGATTTACATGAGAAAGATAAAAAGAAGCAAAAAGAAGATATGAACATTATCATTGATGAAGTGGATAGACTAACCATTTTAGTAAATGATATTTTAGAGTTATCTAAGATGCAGTCCAATATTAATGACCTACAAAAAGAAGAATTTGACCTAATCCATTTGATCGAAGAAATTATTCATAGATATAAATTCTTACAGGAAACAGAAAATTATATCTTTGAATTTCATCATCCAGAAGATGAAGTGACCATTTATGCTGATAGAAAAAAATTGGAGCAAGTCATTTATAATTTAATTAATAACGCTATTAACTACACTGGAGAAGATAATAAAATTATTATTAATATTATAGAAGAACAAGAAACTATTTTAGTTGAAATCAAGGATACAGGAAAAGGTATTAAAGAAGAAGACTTGCCATACATCTGGGATAGATATTATAAAAATAAGAAAAAACATAAACGTAACTTAGTAGGAACAGGACTTGGTTTATCTATTGTAAAAAATGCTTTACAATTACATAATTATGAATATGGTGTTACATCAGAAAAAAATAAAGGTTCTTGTTTTTACTTTAAAATTCCAAAAGAAAACAATAAAGAAGACTAATTCTTTATTGTATTACAGTAGACCTCTAAAGTTTTAGAGGTTTTTTATTTTATAATGATAACTCTCCATTTAACATTTTTTCATCTAATTCATCTAATAAATCAACTAATTTATCGGCAAAAGCTTTATTGTCTCTAAATATCTCACTAGTCGAGGAATATAAAGTCATAAACGTTGTTTTTTCAAGAATAGGAAGAAGAAATACTTGATCGTTTGTTGTTACTCTCAAAACCATCTGATAGCAACTATTTTTATTTGCTGTTATTCGAGCTCTTCGATTACTCCTTTTCTCCCTTACTACCATATCATCTAATAATAATTCATAATTTTTAATATCATGAATCAAATATTTATAATGAAAATCCTTTGTATGAAAAACAATTTCCTGTTTTTTTCCTATACTAATACCAGAACCAATATCATTCATATAAAAGATACTTGGGATCGTATCACAGAATATTTCTAACTTTCTTTGAATCCAAGAATTACGATAATTTGCATCTTGTAACAACTTCATAAACTGTTCAATGATATCGTTCATACCATTTACATTAAACAACATATTTTCGATCCATAAAATCTTACTCATCAAACCACTTTTTACCAATTCTATAGGGAAATCTTGGTATGGATACTTTAGATAACCGTTTGCATGGATCAACCATAAATATTTCGTAGTTGCTACAAAATAAAACTTTACTCCTGTTTTACACTCCATGGCATACAAACAAGATAGGCAAAGTTCCTCTATTGGAATCAGTCCTCGAATCAAAATAGCATCCTTTTCATTTAAGTCGGGACATAAATCCATAAGAGTTCGGTAACTAAGAGTCAAACTCTTTTTATCGGTGACAGCAAAAGGATGAAAAGATGGAAGTATCAAAGATTTCTCCAATAGTTCCTGATATCTTGCTTCCTCTTCTTGTATTCTTTTATATTTATCTTGAACTTGATTCAATAGTTCCTTAAGCATATGACATCACCTCGATTAATTCTTAACATGGATCATCTTGATTACAAAAGTATATTCAAGACCTATTAATCACTTACCCTACATTTTCATAATCGTATCATATTTAAAAATCTTTGTAAATTTAAAATAATAAATACAATCGTACTATTTCCTAACTAGTTATAAATATAAAGTTCATGTTGAGCTCTAGTACATGCTACATATAAAAGATTTCTTTCATTTTTACGGTAAGAATTTTTTCGGTCATTATAAATAATTACACTATCAAATTCTAAGCCTTTTGCAATATAAGCAGGTAACACTACTAGTTTTTTATTCCAATTTTTACTTGTTGCATCTAACAAAGAAATAGAAGTTTCTTTTTTTAAGATATGATATATTTTTTCTGCTTCTTCCATATCTTTTGTTATGATAGCAATACTTTGATATTCTTGTTGTAAAGTTTGAATATCTTTTAATAGGTTATCCTTTAAATTATCAATATTTTTACGAAAGACCACTGGTTTATTTGTTTCCTTCCGGATGGCATTCACATGGTTTAAATTTAGAATTTTATTCGTATATGCAATAATCTCAGGAGAAGAACGATAAGTTTTTAATAGTTCTATATATTTTGTATCTCCTTTTAATAAATCTTTTAAATCCTGTAAGGATTGATAATGATAATAAGGATTAATATTTTGGTTTATATCACCTAAAATTGTAAAATCTGCTTTTTGGAAGATCTTAGTTATAATGATATATTGAAGACGATTATAATCTTGTGCTTCATCTATGACCACTTGTTTTATGTTTGCTTCATAGTAAAAGCCTTCTAGTATTCCTTTAATATAGGAAAACAATAAGGCATCTTCATAAGCGATCACTTCTCTATTAATAAAAGTCTTGATTTCTGTTTCTGATAATCCTATTTTACTATATTTACTAGACCAAAAATTTTCATATATTTTTTTGTAGTCTTTTTCAAAATTCGCATGTTCTTTTAATAATTTTGTAAATGTTTTTACTTTTTTTCTCGTACCATTGTAAAAAGTTTCTGACAATTTTTGAGCGATTGCTTCTACTCGCTCAAATAATGGAAGGCGATCATACTTATGATGAAGCCATTGGTTTAGTTCTTCTTTATTTACTTTATGAACTTCTCCTTCAGTAAAGGATTCTATATAGCGACAATTTTTAATATATTCATCTAAATATGCATCTAAATCTTTGATGATTGCATCACTTTGCTTATAGGTAACTAGTTCTTTATTCTTTTCACTATATGTATAATATCTAGAAATAAAATCAGAAAATGATTCTACATCTTTATATTCTTTGATAAAATGAGAAAGATAATCATTAAATGTTGTTTGTAAAGTATTGCTCTCTCCTAGTGATGGTAAGACATCGGATATATATTCTGTAAATATATTATTGGGAGAAAAGATCAAAATATTGTTGCTTGTTAATTGTTTTAAGCGATAGAGTAAAAATGCAATGCGATGAAGAGCTACTGTTGTTTTCCCACTTCCAGCAATTCCTTGAACAATTAAGTTGTTATCTTCTAGATTTCTGATTACTTTATTTTGTTCTTGTTGGATCGTATTTACTACATTTTTCATTTTTTCACTAGATTCTTCAGCTAGGACTTCTTGTAAAACTTCATCATCGATATTTAAGGAATTATCAAAGACGCCAAGTAGTTGATCATTTTCTATCTTATACTGACGTTTTCTTTTTAATTCTCCTTGATAGATACCTCCTGGTGCTTCGTATGCACAAGGACCTATTTCATAATCATAAAACAAACTACAGATTGGGCTACGCCAATCGTATAAAATATTATTTAGATGTTGATCTTTTAAGTATGTTAATGACATATAAATATTTTCGATGTTTCCTTGATCATCTTTGAAGACAATAGAAGCAAAATATGGTTTCTTTTTAATTTGACAAAGCCTTTGATAATACTTTTGTTTTTGAAAAACTTTTTCTGCTTCTTGAGAAGTTGCACTCATGGCTTGCATATTTTCTGCTTCATCAAAGCTGCTAGCATTTTCCCAGATCATTTTCTTAAATTCGGTTAAATTTTCTTCTCCTTGGGATACTGATTCTCCTAAGTCTTCTAATGTTTTATTTAATAATTTTTGAACTTTGGCTAAAATTTTTTCTTCCTTTGCAAACTCTTCTTTTGAAATTGCCATATTACCTCCTATTTATTCGTTGAAATTGAAAAATTAAAAAACTACATAAGTTATGTAGTAAACCATACTATGTAATTTTTTAGCAAACATTATTTCAATGTAGCATAAATTAAAGTTAGATTCAAAGAAACTCTATTTTTTAAAACTATGAGTCTACAATGAACTATGTTAATTTATACTATGTAGCCTCTTTCAATTCTATATTTTAATTCTTTTTCGGTTTCAACATATTTTTGTTCTTTTCTTTTTGCTTCCAAATACTCTTTCCTTAATCTCTCCATATCATTAGCAGTATATGGAATAGGAAAAATATCTTTCATTATTTTAATACCACTATTGAAAAAATCATCATCATTTTGTACTGGCCTTAGTATCGTTTTTGCATCTTCTACTTTCATATGATGAAACATGCAACTAGCATCATCTTCATTTATACCATAATATCTTAATACTTCTAAGTCTTGAATATGACGATGTAAGATTTGCAAACATTCTCTAGCAATTGCATCTTTATTTTTTCCTAACATTCTTTGATAATGTGACATAAGCCAATATATAACATTGCTATTTATTATAATCCACTCTTTTGGATCTATTTTTTCTAGCTCTTGATAATTTAGTCTTGCATTGATTAATTTTTGTTGTAGCATCAATTCCTACTCCCCTTTATTTTTTACAAATATTCTTGATTTTTGTTTTATAGAATCCGTGCTTTGAAAATGATATTAGCTTACTGTATTCCGTGAATAGAGAAAAAAATGAAGAAACTTAATTTGTAAACTACCACCAAATTTTACAGGCTATCTACATTTTTACTTATTTCACAGTTTTTAAAAGATGTTCTAGAATATCTGTAAATTCCTCTTGCAAGGCATCTAATCTTTCTTTTGTTTTTGCTTCAAATCTTGCAGTAATATTAGGTCCTGTGTTACTAGCACGTACTAAGGCCCAACCATCTTCAAATAATACTTTAATCCCATCAATATCTAAATAAGAATAGCCTTTATTTTTAGCATACTCCCCTATTTTGTTAACAATCTCAAATTTGATCTCATCATTGGTAGCAAATTTTAATTCCGGTGTGGAGTAATAAGATGGAATTCCTTCCGCTAACTCATCTACTGTTTTTTCGGTATGGGATAAAATTTCTATCATACGAAGTCCGGCATAAAGTCCTGAGTCAAATCCAGGCCATCTATCCCTAAAATATACATGTCCTGACAACTCTCCACCAAATGGCAAGTCTAAATCTCTAACGGCGGCTTTTGTATAAGAGTTCCCTGTACGATAACATATTCCTTTTCCCCCTAATCTTTCTATCTCATCGGATAAAGCTTTAGAGCATTTTACATCATATAAAAATTCTTTTTTATCTACTTTTGAAATGATATCGCGAATGATTAAAATCATATAATAATCCGTTGGTAGAAATCTTCCGGAGTTGCTAACTAATCCCATACGATCCCCATCTCCATCAAACCCAAGACCTAAGTCTGCTTGTTCTTCTTGCACTTTTGCTTTTAATTGAGAAAGATTTTCTTCTATACAAGGATCTGGATGATGATTTGGAAAAGTTCCATTGCTTTCTCCATTAATTGTTATTACATCGATTGGAAATAATTCATATAACTTTTTTGCGATGATACTAGTAGTTCCATTCCCTGGATCAATTACTACTTTAATTCGACGGGGACCAAAATTTAGACTTTTTTGAAATAATTCAATATATTCAGACTCTATATTATAAGAAGAAAGCTTTCCTTCTCCTTTTTGAAAGTTTCCTTGTAAAATATAATCTAAAAAGTCTTGAATCTCCTGTCCTTTACAATTTCCACGTTCATCAAAAGCAAATTTTAGACCATTATCATCTTTTGGATTATGGGATGCAGTCACCATAATGCCACTAAATACTTGTAATTTGATACATGCATAATAATACATAGGGGTAGTACATAATCCTAAGGAAATAATGTTAATACCCGTTTTTAAAATTCCTTCTTGTAAAGCTTGATAAAGACTTGGACTACTTAGCCTATTGTCATGTCCTAATATACAAGTCGTCTTTCCGAGTTCCTTAATATAACTACCAAATCCAAGACCAATTGTATATACAGTATCTTCATCTAACTCTTTTGGGTATATTCCTCTAATATCATAACCTCTAAATATATTTTTATTTAGTTCTTTTTTGATTTTTAATTCCATTTTCTATCTCCTGTTCTATTTTATCTTTGTTTTGCACTTCTTTTATATTTTTAGAAAATAATTCTAAAAAAATCTCTTGATATCTTAAATCTATTTGATTTTTCATGATTTGTTCTTCTAATCTTTTTTGATAATATATTTGAATTTGTTCTAGGAAGTAATTCTTTTGTGATAGTTGAGGTTCTTCTTTGTAAACATATAACTGTTTTGTCATTTCTTCCCAAGATCCAAGATCAAATGCTCGATCCCATTCCCTTTGAAAAGTGGAATCTTTTCTTTTAATGGAATCCAGAAAACTAGAACTTCCTTTTTCTTTTCTTTGTTGCCAATAAATGATTGGATCTTCATTGAAAGAATTGGTACTAGCTAGAATTAATAGGCGGATGATATCCTCTGTATCTGTAGAATCAATTTCTAAAGTAGTCCCTGTTTTTAAATAAGTATCTAACTCTTTTTGACCTAGATGATTTACTTTTTCTAAAAACGAAAATGCCCCTTCTATGAATAATTCTTCTGATTCTTTTCTTTTTGGCTTTGATACTGAGTCTTTGGAATTGGTAACTGTTCGCATCCTTCCACCTCCTCTTATTTTTAATAGTACCATATTCTTGGACATTATTCACTAAATTTTTCTTGTATTTTACATTTTCACGAAAAAAACAAGTTCTGTTCACTCTATTTTCACAGAAAAAAACTATAGTTTAGTAGGACTTAGAAAGGAGAATGTTATGTATATTTTTAAAAATGCGTTCAGAAATGTGTTTAGAAATCGAGGTAAAAATATTCTGATTGGAATTATTATTACAGTAATTACTGTTTGTACTTGTATGGGACTTGCGATTTATAAAGCAGGTACAAATCTAGTTGCCACTTATAAAGAAACCAATCCCTTAGCAGTTCGTTTTAATTTGGATATGAGCACTTTAAGGAATGCATCGGACGATGAGAAAAATGATTTTTCGAGCCTTACCGTAGAGGATATTCAAAATTATGCCGATAGTGATTTGGTAAAAGATTATTATTATACTTTGGAAGCTAGTGTTTCTTCTACTACAATAGAAGCAGTCTCTGATAATGAACGTCCTAATGCTGCTGATGAGGAAAATAATGAAGTGGAAGAAAGAGAATTTGGTAAAGGACAAATGGAAGGTAATATTGGAGATTTTAGAATTACTGCTTATTCTAATTTTGCTTATTTCAGTGATTTTACCAATGGAGATAAAAAAATTGTTGAAGGAATGATGGTTACAGGATCTTCTGATGAAGATGAATTTGTAATTTCTAAAGATTTAGCTGATGAAAATGAGCTTAGTGTTGGCGATAGTATTACTTTATGTTTAGCAACAGATGAAGATACTACATTTACTTTCGAAATTATTGGAATTTATCAAGACTCTTCTTCTTCAGATGCCTCTAACTTTATGACAATGAATGCTCTTAATTCCAGTAATCAGTTATTTGCAAATGTCGAATCTTTACAAAAGATTTTGGATGCTATGGGAGAAGATGATACTAAATTAGTTGCTAGTAATGGATTAAGTGCTGAATTCTATCTTACTTCTAATGATCAGGTAGACAACTTTGAAGAAGAAGTACGAGAAAAAGGATTATCTGATTATTATACAGTTTCTACGAATGAAAATGAAATCTTAGAGACATTGCAACCAATTCAAAATATTTCTACTTTTTCATTCCATTTCCTAATTGTTATTCTAGTAATTGGGATTGTTGTCTTAGCAATTATTAATTTTCTTAATATTCGTGATCGAAAATACGAAATTGGTGTATTAAGAGCAATTGGAATGAGCAAATGGAAAGTTACAGGTCAATTTGTGTTAGAAGTTTTCTTTGTTGCTTTAATTTCTTTAGTCATTGGAACGGCAATTGGCTTTGTTTCTTCTCAACCAATTACAAATCAAATGTTAAAAATTGAGATCGATTCATACACTAGTAAATCAACATCAATAGAAGAAAACTTTGGTCGAAACGATATGAGTAGACCTGCCCAAGATATTTCAGGAGGTCGTGGTGGACAGCCAAATGAAAAATCAGGTGGAAAAGGCATGACTACAAATACTACGGATTATGTTACATCATTAGAAGTACAAATTGATCTTATTACTATTTTACAATTATTTGGAATTAGTATTTTACTTACGATTACATCTGGTGGTGTTGCTTGTATTATTGTCAATCAATATAATCCAAATAAGATATTACAAAATCGAACTTAAGGAGGGAATAATCATGGAAGAAAATATATTAAGAGTAGAAAATCTCAGTTTTACTTATGATAAAGAAAAGTTTGTTTTAAAAGATATTAATATGGAATTTAAAAAAGGAATTGCCTATGGTATCTTTGGTAGAAGTGGTGCTGGAAAAAGTACGCTTCTTTCCCTACTTGCTGGATTAGAGACTTCAAAGTACGGGCACATCTATTATAAAAATCAAGATCTATTTCAAATGAATTTAGATAAGTATCGTTGTAATGAAATTGGTATTGTCTTTCAAGCTTATAATTTATTACCACAATTGACCGCAATTGAAAATGTTGTACTATCTATGGATATTAGTAATTTGAAAGTCAAAGATAGAGAAAAAAAAGCTAAATCTTTACTATCCAAAGTTGGTATTCGTGATGAAATGATGAATCGAAGAATTTTACAATTATCTGGGGGTGAGCAACAACGAGTAGCCATTGCTAGGGCACTATCTTATGATTCTGAGATAATATTGGCAGATGAGCCTACAGGAAATTTGGATCCAGAAATGGAAGATGAAATTATTGATTTGCTGTTAAAGATTGCGCATAAGGAAAATAAGTGTGTTATTATCATTTCTCATTCAAAAAATGTAAAACAACGTGTAGATCAGCTTTATCATCTAGTAAATGGACGATTGATAGACTCTGCTAATGAGGAAAAATAAAAGAAAATAGTTCTTTCTTTTTAGAAAACACTATTTTCTTTTTTGTTTGTATTCTTCTTTTAATTTTTTCATTTCTGCTCTAGCTTTAAAAATGGCATCACGTACTGCTTTATAATTTGCATTATTTTGAATATTTGGGAAAGATTTTATTAAACGTGTAGTCAATGTTGTATTTTTTGTTAAGGCTTTTCGCACTTCTTTTTTGATTGCTAGTGTTGCATCTTTGTTGGTATACCTACTTGTATTAATTTTCAAACGCACCATAATATATATAGTTATTACAAGATCTGAGAGAAATATTAAACTTAGGAAAATGCCCAACACGATAATCAATGTCTCTGATGCTAAATATAGCATTCTTCGGAATATTGGATTGACTATCTTTACAATTACTACTCCCCCTAGACCAAATAAGGCCCCATTTTCCAAACAGATTCTTCCATTAATATTAAATTTTTTATTGGAGTAATCCCACCAACGTAATTTGAAAAGTTTTTCCATGATTAAACTAGTAAAATATTCTAGAAGGGAGCAAACTAAGATTCCCATAACAAATAAAACTAGTAGATCATTTTGATATTTTTGTAAGAAGTAAGTCATCAAAATGGCACCTACCCCATAAATTGGGAGATAAGGTCCAATTAAAAATCCTCTACTTAATATTAACTTTTTTTCGATAAGGCTTACACTAATGATTTCGATTAGATAACCAATAACAGAATAAATGAAAAATAAAAGAAAAAGAACGCAATAATTATACAGCATATTTCTCTCCTATATTATGGTTGCTACAAGAAGTAAAACTACACCAAGCACCATTCCAATATAAGTTAACTTTTTTTCTTTTGTTTTTCGAATCCTTGGTAATAATTCATCAAAAGAAATAAAAATTAACATACCTAACGTCAAGGATAATAAAGTTCCTAAAAGAACTGGACTTATCTCTGTTAGATTTAAGAAAAACATAATCAATCCTCCAACAAATGTAGAAATGGATACAATTAAGACAATCAATAGAGTTTTCCAAATATTTTGATTACTCTGATGAAAAGTAGAAGCAATGACCATTCCTAGAGGAATGTTATGAAAGCCTATTCCTATCATTACAGCAACACCTAATGTTGTATTACTAAGTATCGTAGAATATACAGCCATTCCTTCGATCATATTATGCAGCATTAAAGCTAAAGAAGTAATGATTCCAATATGGATTAAGTTTTCTTTGTTTGCTTTGACACTCTTTTCTTCTTGCTCATGATCAGGAATTTTTCTATCTAATAATTTTAAAATTAAAAATCCTACGATGGTTCCTATAATGAAAATATATATATATTTCAAACCAAGATGCTCTATGATTTCCGGAAGTAAATCCGTGATTAAAAGCATTATGATTACTCCAAAAGCGAGCCCTAAGGAGAAATCTACTACTTTTTGTTTTTTCTTTACTAAAAAAGCTAATAAGGCTCCTACTAAAATAAATATTCCTAATAATAATGTTGTTAATAGTCCGATCTTTGAATTATCCATTTCCTACCTCCATATTACCCATGCTACTACAACGATTGCTAAAATAATACGATAAATCATAAATATTTTAAAATTATGCTTATGTAAGTATTTTAGTAAATATTTAATACAAATTAATCCTACTAAGAATGAAATTAAAATTCCTAGGATAAAGGTTCCCATGTTGGCCATAATTACTTCCCAAGTGGTACTTTTTAGTAATTGCAATATTACTGCTCCACAAACTACTGGAGCACTTAAATAGAAGGAAAATTTAGCCGCCTCTTCTCTTTCTACCCCGAGAATTCTAGCAGAAGCAATTGTTGTTCCACTTCTGGAAAACCCTGGAATTAATGCAAATACTTGACTACAACCAACAATAATTGCATCTTTTAGGGTCATCTTTTTTACGTCTTTCGTGCTCTTACTATATTTATCTGCTGCGTAAATGATGATACCCATTATGGCTAGGGCTGCAGCAATTAATAGATAATTGGTGCGAATTGCTTCTTCGATGATATCTTCAAATAAGACTCCTACAATGGCAGCCGGAATGGTTGCGGCAATTAAATACCATAAGATTTTTCCATCTTCATCTTTTACCCCTTTGGTAAATCCTTTTTGAATCATTCGAATAAAATCTTTGAAAAAATAAATTCCAATAGCCAATAAAGTTCCTAAATGAAGAGCGATGTCAAAAGACAATTCCATATTTGCACTCATTCCTGCACTGATTCCAAAAACATCCCTAAATATAATCAAGTGTGCAGAAGAAGAAATTGGTAAAAACTCTGCAATTCCTTGAATAAAACCTAAAATAATCACTGATAAAATTTCCATTTCATCATCTCCTTTTACCAAATTGCTTTTTAATTTTCAAATATTTCCATAATTAATGGCACTACATGCTTTTTACGAGAAACACAACCTGAAACAAAATATCCTTCTCCTACATTATCTTCATAGGCTACATCAATAATATCTTTTCCTTTTTTATTGAAAAGAACATAACTACCATTGCGAACAATATCTGTCACATATAATGCAACTAAACTATAGTTATTTGCTTCTGCTACTTCGTCTAACACATGAACATAAGCGTTGATTTCTTTTTTAATTTCATCAAAATTCATCGTAAAGAATTGACCAATAGCAAATGTTTTGTCTTTTACATTATATAATTTAAAATCATTATAAAGGACATCTTCTTTACTCATTCCCTCTAATGAAGTTCCTGCTTTTAATAAGTTCATTCCATATTCCTGATAATTTACTTGGGCAATTTGTTCTAGTTCTCTTACTGCCTCTATGTCTTTTGGGGTTGCTGTTGGACTTTTTAAAATTAGGGTATCAGATAAAATTCCTGATAAAAGTGCTCCAGCAATTTCTTTTGGGATTGCGACTTTTCTTTCTTGATATAGATAATAAACAATAGTACAAGTAGAGCCAACGGCCATATTACGAAAATTGATTGGGGTATTTGTGGTAATGTTTCCTAAGTTATGATGATCAATAATTTCTAAAATTTCTGCTTCTTCTAGCCCTTCTACACTTTGTAATTTCTCGTTATGATCCACTAATATTACTTTTTTAGGATGTTTTTCTGATAAATCTGTAATTTTTAGTAATCCTAAACAATGATTTCTACGATCTACGATAGGATAATTTGTATGCTTTAATTTATTATTAATTTCTACAACATTGTCTACAAACTCTGTATTTTCAAACTTGATTGGATTATAACTACGAATCATTGTTTTTATATAATTTGTAAGCCCCACTAGCCTCGCAATATGATATGAATCATATGGTGTTCTTATGATGTTTACTTTATTTTTTCTGGCAACTTCAAGATGTTTTTCTTTAATTTCAGAATCCCCTGATAAAATAATCATCTTTACTCCGCTTTCTACAGCATATTCAATGATACTATGACGATCACCAACGATTAAAATAGTACTTTTTGCTAATTTTACATTTTGCATAAATGTAGTACTTCGATAAGCTGCAATTAATAATTTTCCTACGATCTCCTCATCATATTTTAAAATTTCTTCCCCTTTTAAGACATGCATCAAATTTTGATAAGAAGTATATAAGTCCTCAATATTTTCATTTACAATTGTATGAGATAGATCTTTAATTGTAATTAGTCCAGTAAACGTACCATCTTCTTTGGTGACTGGTAACCCAGTTAGCCCTTCTCTTAACATTGATTGGTAACCATCATAAATGGATCCTGTTTCTTTGATTAAAAATTTCTTATGAAATTCTACATCTTTTAGCTGAAGTTTTACATCATTTAAATACTCTGGCTCTTTTAGTTTAAAATAGTCAAGAGCATATTTTGTTTCTTTATTAATTACACCTAATACCCTTGGCTCTGTATTATCACCTAATTTATTTTTCAAATAAGAAAGTCCAATCGCAGACATTACTGAATCTGTATCTGGCTTTTTATGACCAAAAATAAATGTTTTCTCCATTTTCATTCACTTCTTTCTTGATAAATTATAACATAGAAGATGAAAATATTAAAGAAAAAATTGGGTCAGATAATTGTTCAAAGAATTCTTTACATCTACTTATTTCCTCTTACTTTGTTTTATTTTGTTCTCCACTATTTCTGGGAAAGAACATTTTGTTATAAAACAAAAGAATTAAGTAAACTTAATTCGCCTTGGTCGTCACCTTTCAATCATCCTGCTTCACTGACTAGGTATCCCTACTTCTCCACAGGCTTAACAAAAGGTAGTCGCTACCGTAGTTTTCTTTTG
>CALVQX010000050.1 GCA_944358405.1 uncultured Bacilli bacterium
TTATTAGTTCTAATTCTTTTATCTAATACATTGATTTCCTTTTGTTTTTTAATTTTAATATCATTTTTCTTTCTTTCTTCTTCTAACTTATTAGAAAATGAACTGCTATCTACATACTCCTTGCACATCTTTTTAAGCTCTTCTAATACAAGATTTTCTAACTTCTTATAATTACAACTATGTGGGGTACATAAGCCATATTTAGAATGAGATATATAATAAGTACAACAACAATAATATCTTTTCCCATCTCTACTTTTATTTATTCCTATTGCGTGTCCACATTCTTTACATATCATAAATCCAGAAAGTAATTGAATATTGTTGCTAGTTGATTTATTTTTATTTTTCTTTAATAATTCCCCGACTGTTTCAAATACCTTTTTATCAATAATAGCTTCGTGGCTATTTTCTGTGATGATCCATTCTTCTTTAGGTGTTCTAATTTCTTTCTTAGACTTATAATTTAATTTTTTTCTTCTACCCTGGGTAAGATTTCCAATATAGGTTTCATTAGTAAGCATTTCTTCAATCGTCCTGGGGCACCATAATTCATAAGCTGTAGATTTCATACCTCTATTAAGATTTGCATAAACACTAGGGGTAGGAATATGTTCATCAGAGAATATATTGGCTATTTGTCTGGGACTTTTACCTTTCATACTTAAGTTAAACATTCTCTCAATAATAGGTCTAATTTCTTCATCTACAATTATTTTATGTTTATTATTGGAATCTTTTTTATAGCCATATATTGCTTTCCATCCTAAAAATTGTCCTTGTTCTTTTTTGGCTCTTATAACTTTTCTAATCTTTTTTGATGTATCCTTTAAATAATAGTCATTAAACATTAACTTAAACTGTAAAAATTCTAATCCTGGTGTTTCATACAAAGTATCAATATCATCGTTTACTGCAATATATCTTATCCTTCGTTCAGGAAATATTCTTTCGATATATTCTCCCATAGAGATATAATCTCTTCCCATCCGAGATAAATCTTTTGTTATGATCGTGTTTATTTTCCCCTTGTCTATATCTTACATTAGTCTTTTCCAAGAAGGTCTATTGAAATTAGAACCAGTAAAACCATCATCGACATATTCATCAATATATAATAGTTTTTCTTTTGTTTTCTCTAAAAATATGCGTAATAAATCTCTTTGATTTGTGATACTCTCGCTTTCCATATTATCGCCATCTTCTCTGGATAACCTAATATAAAAAGCAACATTAAATGTTATATTTTTCATTTATTAAAAATACCAAGATTTAAGCAATATTCTATTAAAAATTCTTCCATAATTTGTTGTAATGTTTTTCCCTTCTTATTGAAGATGTTTTTTATCACCATATTTATCACCTATTATAAATTTATTTATTATTTTTGATTTTATGGCAAAAAAAGAAGGTATTGTTAAAATTTATACCTTTTTATCATTTTTTCTTCTTATATACTTTTCCCTTGGTTATTAGATAGAGTTTCTTCTTTCTTAGAGAAGTATGTATCTAGTATCTGGGTAGGATCGCTATCTAACATTTCTTTTCCTTCTAAAATCCCTTCTTGTATCGATAAATCATAAAGCATAAAAACTGAAAAATCATTTATCTCTTGTGCAAAATGATATGCCGATTCCTTCTGAACCTCTGTAATTTCGCTAGGCATCAAAAATACA
Source organism: uncultured Bacilli bacterium (assembly GCA_944358405.1). Lineage (GTDB taxonomy): Bacteria > Bacillota_I > Bacilli_A > RF39 > UBA660 > CALVQX01. The sequence continues at coordinate 1,677 of CALVQX010000050.1, forward strand.
CCTGTTTTTCCGTATTCACCAATATCTTTTGTGGTATTCAAAAAGATAATATCGTTAAATATAGCAGTAAAAAAATATCCTATTGTCTCTGGTCTATGCCTATAGTTCAATCTTTTAAAAATTTCTATATGAGGACATCTTTCTTCTGCATATTGTAATAAACAGGATGAATGTGGAGATTCTTCCTCTATCTTTCCAAACTTTTCAATTTGTCCTTCATATGTTTTTCTTTTTTCATCATTTTTTGCATAAATAAATGCTATTTTAAAGTCTTCCATAAAATACTCCCTAATTATTATTTCATATTATTCCTTGTTTCTATTATAGCTTATTTTCATTTTATTTGATACTCTAATTTTAAATTTATTATTCTAAAAATTTTCATCTACTCTATTTTTTATTTATATTATTTTTTTGGTACGATCAGGTGGTATGCCAGAGATGACTTTTGAGTATGCTTTAAGACAAAATGGAATTGACCCAAAAAATGATTTAGAAATTGATACTTCTGTTGCTTTTGCTGCTATGAGTGGAGCTTTTATTGGTGGACAAGGTGACTTTGTTACATTATTCGATGATAGTGTAAAAGAATGAAGTCACCAAGTGAAAAATTATAAGTCTATAATCATAGACAAAAATAACAGTTCACTTGGTAATAGACCTTATATCTTTTAGTTCCCTGTGTATCATATCCTCTTTTAAATTCATAACTATTTCTTAAAATTGGTTGTAGTTTCTTTGATTGATCGTTTTCTTTATATAATAAAAATATATTTAACTCCATATTATTTTTATCATTATTCATTTTTGAAACTAAAATATAATCCAGTAATGAACTAATTATTTTGTTAACTGTAGATTTAGAATTAACTTTTGATTTTAGTATATTAAAAAGTTCTTTTGTTTTATTATTTGAGCTTTTTATTTTTTCTTTTTCTAGTTTTAGATTATTTAAATCGTTTTTAAGACTTTTTAATTTTTCGTTAAATGAGTTATTCCTTTCATAGAATTCTGAATTTGATAAACTACCCTGCAAGCTGAGTTCTAGTATTTTATCTTTTTTTGCATAGATCCCTTTTGTTTGTTTTTCTAACTCAAGTATTCGTTCATCAATTCCAGTATCTATTTCTAAATGCTTATAATAATTCATAAGCATTTGTGTAACTTCATTAAAATCGATTTGCAATTTAGATATTAACTCTTTAAAAATGGCATCTAATTCTGACTCTCTAATATTGGGTGAATCACAAGTAGTTTTCCCATTTTTTAAATATTCAGAACAAACCCAAGTGATATCTTTTTTATTTTTTCTAAATTTTCTTCTATGAAAAACTGTATTATGTTCTGCACAGTAAATTTTAGCACTATATAAATATCTATTTTTATAAATACTCTTATCCTTTTTTCTTTCACTAAATGCTTTTTTCCGAAGTTTTAAGCGAATATTTGCTCTTTCCCACAATTTTTCATCCACAATTGGTGAAATCCTCTTTTTATCTTCATAAATTATCCAATCTTTTTTTTCAAAATATTTTATCTTCTTTGACATATAATCTACTATTTCTGATTTTTTGGCACAATAATACCCTTTGTATTTAGGATTTTCAATCATTCTAGAAATTGTAGAGATGCACCATTTCTTTTTTGCATAGGTGTTTTCATTATTCAATGTTTTAGCAATTTTAGAAAGTGATAATTCTTCTATAGCATAGAGTTCATAAATTTTTCTGACTACTTTTGCTTCTTCTTCTATAATATTTAATTTCCCTGTATTTTTATCTTTTTTATAACCATAAAGCATGTCGTTACCAAGAATCTCTCCACGTTCTATTGCACGATTCATGCCAAATTTAACACGTTCTGATAATCTTCTAATTTCATCTTGAGCCATCGAAGCCATTATTGTTAATCTTAGCTCAGAGTCAGGTAATGCTGTATTAATATTATCATTTACAAACAATACAGCTACTCCAAATGATAATAGTTCTCTAGTATATTTAATGCTATCTAGGGTGTTTCTCGAAAATCTGGAAATTTCTTTGGTAATAATCAAATCAAATTTACCAAGTCTAGCATCCTCAATCATTTTCATGAAGTTATCACGTTTTATATCACTTGTTCCTGTAATTCCATCATCTACATATCCTGGCACATAGATCCAATTTGGATTTTCTTTGATATATTGTTCAAAATGCTCTACTTGATTCTGAAGTGATTTTTTTTGTTCAAGGTGGTCTGTTGATACTCTTGCATAATCTGTAACTTTCAATCTTATATTCGTAAGTGGAATTCCCATATTTAACTGTTTTCTTACAGTATATAAGTCCAATACTTCTTCTCCTTTCTAGTAAGTATATTTTACGGATTACGAAGATCTACTTACGATATGACTTTTAATTCTTTTAAAATTCCTTCCTCAGTATATTTAAACATTTTATAGGAAATTTTATTTTCATTAAATAATTCTTTATTTAAGGTTAATGCTACTTCTAATAGAATTTTTTTATTCTTCTTTTTTATTTCTTTATTTTTCAAAGCATCGTTTTTATTCATGATCCCCTCCTTTTATAAAACTATGATAAATTATTTAGAATCATACATTAATAAAAACTAAATTTGTTTTCTGGCTAGTTTCTGCTTAACTTTCTTAGAAGGGTAAATCTTATATAAAAAGAACTGAGTTTATCAATTCTGAATGTTTGTATTATCATCTGGATATGAATTTGATTCTTCCTTCGATCTCATGTTATTCATATTTGGAATAGCTTTAGGATTATATGCTGTATTTTGTGGAATAACATATCCATTTGTGTTAGGATTTTTTGTATCTGAATATTTGGATGATTATTCATGTTATTGTTTATATTACTATTAGAATTATGATCTTCAACTGCATTAGATGTAGTGATATTTTGAGTTGTATTATTTAATGATTCTTTTTTCATTTTTACATATAAAACAATGGCATAAATTAGTAATATGGCTATAACTATATCAACTATTGTAGAAACGATAGAACTAATATTTTCAGGTAAAATGGAAAAACTATGTTCTACACCATTTACACGGTAGGAAAATGATCTATTTAATAAAGATAATAGCATTAATATTATATCTGCGGGTTTATTTATTGTTAGTTTACCAAGTAAATAGAAATTAAGCCAGGGGATAAAAGCTATAGGAGTACCTTTCCCATATTTTAATTTATTAAACTTATTTAAAAATATACCAATTACAATATATATGTAATAGCAACCGCTAAAAATACTAATGCAAAAACCTTTACTGTTTTCATCATTGCTTCCATAAACATCTCACAAAACTACAAAACCTATATATTTCTTAACATTATATAAAGTAGATAACTACTCGACTTTTTAGTATATCGTTTTTTTGTTTTGTAAGTAAAAAGCTCTTAGTAATAGTGAAAGAACTATTCCATATAAGTAAACTTTGCCTATTTTTATAAAATAAATTAGAAAACTAGGAATGTTCATTATAAATTATAAGAGCAATATTGCCTTATATTAATAAGATCTTTATTTCTTGTGATATTTCTTATTTGCAGTTATTTATCTTTTTCATATACTACTATAAATATTCTGCTATAAGGAGGTTGGCATGGGATATATTAAAGAGCAAATTCAACTGATTCGTGATAAAGATCCGGCAATCAAAAGTAATTGGGAAGTGTTTTTATATCCTAGTTTTAGGGCATTACTGACTTATCGTATTACTCACTATTTATATCGTAAAAAGCATTTCTTTTGGGCACGTTATTTTAGTGAACGTTCTAAGAAAAAAACTGGAATTGAGATTCATCCAGGAGCGGTCATTGGCAAAAATTTATTTATCGATCATGGAATAGGTGTTGTGATCGGTGAAACTGCCATTATTGGTAATAATGTAACTTTATTTCATGGAGTTACTCTAGGAGGAATTAGTGATGTTTGTGGGAAAAGGCATCCTACTGTTGAAGATAATGTTCTTATTGGTTGTTATGCAATTATTTTAGGAGATATCACTATTGGAGAAGGTGCTAAAATTGGTGCTGGGGCTGTTGTTTTAAATGATGTTTTACCTCATACTACGGTTGTGGGTATTCCTAGTAAGATAGTTCGTATTCACAAATAATTGATTCACATCAAAAAACTTCATCATGTGAAGTTTTTCTATTTTAGGAATTGCTTTAAGAATTCAATGATTCCATCTTTATTATTCGATAAGGTAATTTGTTTGGCCCATTTTTTTACTTCTGGTAGGGCATTTTCCATAGCCACACTGCAACCAACTAACTTCATAACTTCTATATCATTCGGACCATCTCCAAAAAAAATCATTTCTTCTGCTTTTATTCCTAATTCTTTTCCTAATGTTTCAAGAGCTACTGCTTTGGTCATATTTTTAGGATTTAAAACTAACCATTTTTTTGAATTGTCAGAAGCTTGCATAATAAAGCAGTTAAAGTTTGGATAAATTTTTTGGAGCATCTTTTGATATATTTCAATATCTTTTTCCTCTTTGAAAAAGATATTCATTCTCGCAATTTCTTCTTTTATTTCTTCTATTTGATTTATATTTTTATTATAGTTTTTTATTTCTTTTACTTTATTTTTATAAATATAATAAGTCTTTCCACCACAATAATTTATTTCACTGCTAATCTTTTCTACTTTCTTGGCGATATCTTTTGCTTCTTCTTTGGTTATGGTCGCTTGATAGGTTCCTAATTTATTTTTTACATCATAGATGTAGCAACCGTTATTTAAAATTAAATAATCAAATATTTCTAGCTGACATACTCTGGCAACACTATTGAGTGAACGAGCTGTAACACCAATTATTTGATATCCCTGACTCTTGTAGTCTAATAATGCATCTTTCGTTTCTTTAGTTATTTTTTTCTCATCTGTTAATAGTGTTCCATCAAAATCCATAGCAATTATTTTATAATTTATTTTTTTAGTGATATCTTTTGATGAATCTAATATATTATTAATGAATTCTATTACACTGCAATCATAGATAGGATTTTCATATTCATAAATTTTTAGGTTCTGCTTTATTTTTTTGGAAATGGGTTCATTTGTTTCAATCTGTTTTGCTTTTTGATATTCTATCGCTTCTTTTACTCTCTTAAAAGGGAAAATACCTTTGTTTTTTTCATCTGCATGTTCAAATAAATACCAGTTGTTTTTCTTTTGGTAAATTAAATAAGTATGCATCGAGTAAGAGTTTTCATAGTCTAATTCAAACCATATAAATATTGTTTTTATAGGATAGTTATGTTCTAAAAACCACGCTCTTTCTAATTCTACTTGATCAAAGCAATTTCCATACTTTGCCTGTTTTAATTTTTCTGGGCTAGCAAGATGCCATTTTTTTTGAAAATCATCAGCGAAACTAGAATCTTGCGGAGTATGTATTTTCCCTGTTTTATCCACAAATCCATAATGAATATTTTGCTCCATAAACTCTAGTAATTCTTCAGGAGTATTTATCTTTTTTTCTTTCATAAATTTCACCTTGTTTTTATTATATCAAAAATCTAATAACTTTTGCTTTTTTATAATTCTTATTGCTTAAGATATGAAATTAGACTATTTTTTTAAACTTTAGTTGTCTAGTGCCTAAATTCAATTTTTACATCTATACTATCACTAAAATTAGAAAATTTTTCTAGAATAAAGTCATTCATATATAAGATATCATCAGATCTTAGGATCTTTTTATTTTTGTTTTCTTGTCCTTTCATTTTAAACTATCATGCTTTAAATTTTTAATTTAGTTTTTTCTTTTTTTAGATATGTCCTGTTTTTCCTGAAGATATATTATTATTTAAATAAATTTATCCCAAAAAGATGTTTTCTTAACTTCAGATGCATTTTATAGGAGTTAATAATTAGGTGACTTCTTATACTTGCATTAAGAGAGCCTAATGCTTTAGAAATTGAGCAACAAGGATATGGGTATGTTGTTGCTAGTATTGGAGAATTAGGTGGTGTTGTTCCTTATACTTCTTATTCGGCTAGAAAAAGCTACATTAATGAAAATAAGGAACTAATTGCTAATTTTACCAAAGCAATTCAAAAAGGATTGGATTTTGTTCAAAATAGTAGTGATTTAGAAGTAGCTGAAGCGATTTTAGATCAATTTCCTGATACTTCTTTAAATGATTTAGAAAAGGTTATTAAACGATATCGTGAAACGGATACTTGGCCAAAAATTACTACATTCAGTGAAGAATCATTTAATCATTTACAAGAAATTATGATAGATAGTGGAGAATTAACTGACAAAGTTCCTTATAGTAAGTTGATCTATAATGAAAAATAAAATATTACAAATTAAAAATTTGTCTAAGAGCTATCATGATAAGAAAACAGAAATAAGAGCTTTAAATAATATTTCATTCGATGTTTTTGACAAAGAATTTATCTCTATTGTTGGACCTAGTGGGTGTGGAAAGTCTACCATTCTTTCCATTCTTTCTGGTCTTGAACAAAAATCAGGAGGCATCTGCTCTTTTTCTCATCCTGTTACGATTGGCTATATGTTGCAAGATGACTCTTTGTTTTTTTGGAGGACTATTTTAGATAATTGTTTAATAGGTTTAGAGATCACTGGCAAATTAAATGAAGAAAGTAAAGCTTATGTAATTTCTTTATTAAAAACTTATGGGTTAGGAGAATTTATGGATAAATATCCTAATAGTTTGTCAGGTGGCATGAGACAACGAGTAGCTTTGATCCGTACTTTAGCTATTCGACCAGATATTTTACTTTTAGATGAACCCATGTCGGCTTTAGATTATCAATCCAGACTTGCGATCAGTGATGATATTTATAATATTATTAAAAAAGAAGGTAAAACAGCTATTATGGTTACACATGATATTGCTGAAGCAATAAGTCTAATTAGTATGACTATTAACACCTCTTACTTTATAAGATGTTTTCATTATATCAAATACTATAAAAAATAGGAAGTTATTAAGCTTCCTATTCATCGTACCATTTAACTTCTATTATTTCAGCTTTTCCATTGACTTTATCTTTATCTCTATTAATGATAACAATCTCTTTCACAAATTGATTAAGAAATTCTAGGCGTTCTCTATTAGTTAAGAATTGCCAATGCTCTTTTATTGTTTTAGCAATTTTACTCTTATCTAATTGCTTAACTGGCTGATATTTCTTTTCCAGTTGAGTTAATTCATCTTTTAGTATTGCTAA
>CALVQX010000051.1 GCA_944358405.1 uncultured Bacilli bacterium
CGAAGTGCTGCTACTTGCTCAACTGTTTTCATTGATTTTAATGCATTTAATGCAGCAGTTGCAGTATTGATTTTAGTTCTTGCTCCTAGTGATTTAGAGACAACATCACGAATTCCTGCTAATTCTAAGATAGCACGAACAGATCCACCAGCGATAACACCAGTACCTGCTGTAGCAGGTTTGATAATTACTCTTGCAGCTCCACTTGTTCCGATTGCTTCATGAGCAACTGTTCTGCCATCTATTAGAGGTATTGTGATAATATTCTTGTTTGCATCTTGAATTGCTTTTTTGATTGCATCAGGTACTTCATTTGCTTTCCCAATACCTAATCCAACTTTTCCTTTGCGATCTCCTACGACAACAATTGCAGAATATCTTCTTTGACGTCCACCTTTGTTAACCTTAACAACGCTTTTTACATCAATTACTAATTCTTCCAATAGATTGTCTTTTGTCTCGCGAGTTTTTCTTTGCATAATACCCTCCTATTAGAATTCTAATCCATTTTCACGTGCAGCTTCAGCTAATGCTTTTACACGTCCGTGATAAAGGTATCCTCCTCTATCAAATACTACTTTTGTAATTTTTGCTTGGATTGCTTTTTTGGCAATAGATTCACCAACAACTTTTGCTGCTTCAACATTACTTCCGTTTTTAAGTTTTAAATCTTTGTCTAATGAGGAAGCAGATACAAGAGTAGTTCTAGTTTCATCATCAATAATTTGTGCATAAATTCCAGTATTAGAGCGAAATACACATAATCTTGGTATGTCGCTTGTTCCCATGATGTTTGAACGAATTCTTTCATGTCGTACTAGACGCATACTATTACGAGATTCTTTTTTTATCATTTTTCCTTTCTCCCTTCCTACTTATTAAGCAGCTTTCTTTCCTTCTTTGCGGCGAATATGCTCATCTTTATAACGAATTCCTTTTCCTTTATATGGTTCTGGTTTTCTTACTTTTCTAACATTTGCTGCAAATTCTCCTACTAGTGTTTTGTCAATTCCTTTGATTGTAATTTCCGTATTTCCGTTTGCTTCTACTGTTAGACCTTCTGGAATTTCTAGTTCTACTGGATGAGAATATCCTGCATTAATTACCAATTTTTTTCCTTGAACATTGAATCGATATCCAACTCCGATAATTTCTAATCCTTTTTCATACCCTTCGGTAACACCTTTGATCATATTGTTAATAAGGGCATTCATCGTACCGTGCATCGCTTTTGCAGCTTCGCATTTACGTTCTAAAATAATTTTATTTTCTTCTTGTTTCATTGAAATATCTTTCAACATTGCTTGCTTTAGAGTTCCTTTTGGTCCAGTTACTGTAACGATATTATTTTCTTCTGTTACACTAACTCCTTCTGGAACTGTAATTATACGATTTCCAATACGGCTCATATTGACACCTCCTTATATTTTTTTATTACCAAATATAAGCTAGAACTTCCCCACCTATATTTTGTTTACGAGCTTCTTTATCTGTCATAATTCCACGTGATGTAGAAATGATTGCGATACCTAATCCATTTAATACTTTAGGAATTTCATCATTCTTAGCATATACGCGAAGTCCTGGTTTGGAAATTCTTTTTAGCCCAGTGATAACTCTTTCTTTTTTCTCAGTATATTTTAAAGTTAAAATAATGGTTCCTTGAGCATCATTATTAACAATTTTATAATCTTTAATAAATCCTTCGTCTTTCAAAATTCTTGCGATTTCTTTTTTAATATTTGAAGCAGGAACGCTTACTTCTTCATATCGCATTTGATTGGCATTGCGAATACGTGTTAACATATCTGCAATTGTATCTGTTACTACTGCCATCTTTTTTCCTCCTTTCCAATTACCAACTTGATTTTTTAATTCCTGGTATTTGTCCTTTATAAGCTAATTCACGGAAGCAAATACGGCAGATTCCGAATTTACTCATTACTGCGTGAGGTCTTCCACAACGTGAACATCTTGTATATTCACGAACTTTATATTTTTGTGGTCTATTAGCTTTTATTATCATACTTTTCTTTGCCATAATATTCCTCCCATTTACTTTCTAAAAGGAATTCCAAGTCCATTTAATAAGTCAAATGCTTCTTCGTTTGATTTTGCGGTTGTTACAAAAACAATGTCCATACCGCGTACTTTTATTACATCATCATAATCTATTTCTGAAAAGATTAATTGTTCTTTAATTCCCATGGTATAGTTTCCTCTACCATCAAATGCCTTTGGACTAACTCCACGGAAGTCTCTTACACGTGGAAGAGCAATTGCTACTAACTTATCAATAAAGTTATACATATTTTCTCCTCTTAATGTAACTTTGCATCCGATTGCTTGTCCTTCTCTTACTTTGAATCCAGCAATTGATTTTTTGGCACGTGTTACTACTGGCTTTTGTCCAGAAATTTTTGTTAAATCAGCTACTGCTGCATCAATTAATTTTGAATTTCCAGTGGCATCTCCTACACCAATATTGATTACAACCTTTTCTAATTTTGGTACTTCCATAATTGACTTATAATTATATTTTTCTTTTAAACTTGGAACAACTTCATTTAAGTATTTCTCTTTTAGGCGGTTCATAGTTACCCTCCTTCCAACTAATCAAGCTTCTCGTTTGATTTTTTTGTAATTCTAACTTTTTTACCTGTTTTTTCGTCTATTGTATGTCCTATTCTAGTTCCTTTTTTTGTTTTAGGATCCACAATCATAACATTTGAGGCATGAATTGGTCTTTCTACTTCAATAATTCCTCCAGTTTCTTGACCTGTAGGTTTTTGATGTTTTTTAACAACATTCACACCTTCCACTACTACTCTATTTTCGTTTCTTAATGTTTTAATTATTTTTCCTTCTTTTCCTTTATCAGAACCAGTACGAACTACAACTTTATCTCCTACTTTAAAGTTCATAATTTATCCTCCTCATTATAGTACTTCTTTTGCTAAAGAAACAATTTTCATGTAATCTTTATCACGAAGTTCTCTTGCTACTGGTCCAAAAATACGAGTTCCTATTGGACTTTTGTCATCACGAATGATAACACAAGCATTGTCATCGAACTTAATATAACTTCCATCTTCACGACGAACGCCTTGACGACTACGAACGATAACTGCTTTTACAACTTTTCCTTTAGGAATTGGTGAATTTGGGATAGCACTTTTTACAGTTCCCACTACAACATCACCAATGTTGCCTGTTTTTACTTTGCTTCCACCTAGAACACGGATTACTAATAATTCTCTTGCTCCAGAGTTATCAGCAACTTTTAAGCGGCTTTCTTGTTGTAACATAGATTATTCCTCCTTCTCATCTAAGCGTTAAATAATAACTGCTTCTTTTACAATTTCTTTTAAATAGAAATGCTTTGTTTTTGATAATGGTCTAGTTTCAACTATACGAACAGTATCTCCAACTTTTGCAATATTTTTTTCATCATGCACACAATATTTTTTAGAGCTTTTTACTCTTTTGTGATATATCGGATGGTTTTTATAAGTTTCAACTAATACGCTAATTGTTTTATCATTTGTTGCACTAACAACTTTTCCAACTAACTCTTTTCTTACTTTCTTTTCCACTTTATACCCTCCTATTCGCTAATTTCACGTTCTCTAAGAACGGTTTTTAATCTTGCAACGGTGTGTCTTAATTCTTTGATTCTAGAAGGTTTTTCTAGGTTTCCAGTTGCTTGTTGGAAACGTAAATTGAATAGTTCTTGTTTTGTTTCTACTATTTTCTTTTGAATTTCTTCAGTTGATAATTCTCTGATTTCATTAACCTTCATTTGCTTCACCACCATTTTCTTTCATTACAAATTTTGTTGCTATTGGTAGTTTATGAGAAGCAAGTCTAAGTGCTTCACGTGCTACTTCTTCTGTTACTCCAGAAACTTCGAAAAGAATTTTTCCTTCTTTTACAACAGCAACAAATCCTTCAACATTACCTTTACCTTTTCCTTGTCTTGTACCAATTGGTTTTTTTGTTAATGGCATATGTGGAAAGATATTAACCCAAACTTTACCACCACGTTTCATATAACGAGTCATAGCAACACGAGCAGCTTCGATTTGATTTGCTGTAATCCAAGCTCCTTCTTTTGCTTGAAGACCATATTCTCCAAAACTTAATGTTCTATTTCCACGTGATCTTCCTTCGTAAGGTAATCTATGAACACGACGATATTTTGTTCTTGACGGTATTAACATATTAATTACCTCCTTTAGCCTTTTTATTAAGGATTTCTCCTTTATAGATCCAAACCTTTACTCCAATTTTTCCAAATGTTGTGTCAGCTTCTGCTGTCGCATAGTCAACATCTGCTCTTAATGTATGTAGAGGAATCGTTCCTTCTGTATATCCTTCGCTACGTGCCATATCTGCACCACCTAGACGTCCAGATACACTTGTTTTAATTCCCTTAGCTCCTGCTTTCATTGCATTTCTAATTGCACGTTTTTGAGCCATACGGAATGATGCTCTGTTACTAATTTGATTTGCAATTGAATCAGCAACTAGTTGAGCATTTAAATCTGCTTTTTTGATATCAACGATTGAGATTTGAACATTTTCGTCTGCAATCTTTGATAGTTGTTTCTTTAGTTTTTCTATTTCTTCTCCACCATGACCTATCATGACACCAGGTTTTGAAGTATGAATTACAACTTCGCATTTTTTAGCAGTTCTTTCGATTTCAACTTTAGCAATACCAGCATTTTTTAAATTCTTTTCTAAATACTCACGAATTTTAATATCTTTAGATAAGTATTTAGAAAAGTCGCTTTTATTGGCATACCATTTTGCTTCCCATTCTTTGTTAATGCCAAGTCTTAGTCCATTAGGATTCACCTTTTGTCCCATTCTGTAACCTCCTTATTAGTTTTTTGTAGCCACTACAATAATTATGTGACTAGTTCTGTGATCTCTATGTCCAATATGAGAACGTGAGTCAAAAAAGTGACGTTTCATTACTGGACCAGCATCTACTCTTGCTTCTTTTACATAAAGTGTCTCAGCATCTGCATTGTTATTATTTACTGCATTAGCAATAGCAGAATCTAACACTTTTTTTGTACATCTTGCTGCTTTGTTATTTACGTTTACTAAGATGTTCATTGCTTCTTTTACACTTTTACCACGAATCATATCAGATACTAAACGTGCTCTGATAGGTGATAGGCGAAGTCCTTTAGCAATTGCTTTTGCTTCCATATATTTACCCTCCTAGTCATTATTTTATTTCTTTTTGTCTGAACCATGTCCACCAAATTTACGTGTTAATGCAAATTCTCCTAATTTATGTCCAACCATATCTTCGGTAACATAAACAGGGATAAATTCTTTTCCATTATGAACTGCAAATGTATGCCCGATAAAATCAGGAAAAATAGTGGAACGGCGTGACCAAGTTTTAATGACTTCTTTTTTTCCAGACTTATTTAATTCTTGAACCTTTTTTAGTAATCTACTGAATACATAAGGTCCTTTTTTTAAACTTCTTGCCATTTTTCAATCATCCTTTCCTATTTACTATTACGACGACGTATGATGAACTTGTCAGATTGTTTTTTCTTACGTGTCTTTAATCCAAGAGCAGGTTTACCCCAAGGTGTCATAGGTGCTTTACGTCCTACTGGAGCACGTCCTTCACCACCACCATGTGGATGGTCATTAGGGTTCATTACAGAACCACGAACAGTTGGTCTAATTCCCATATGACGACTACGTCCTGCTTTACCAATTTTTACTAAAGAAGAATCTTCATTTCCTACTTCTCCAACAGTCGCCATACAAGTTCCTAATATTTTTCTTTGCTCACCACTAGATAAACGAACCATTACATAGTTTCCTTCACGACCAATGATTTGAGCAGAAGTTCCAGCACTACGTGCTAATTCTCCTCCTTTTCCTGGACGAAGTTCGATGTTATGAATCATAGTACCTACTGGAATATTCATGATTGGTAATGCATTACCAATTTTAATATCTGCGTTTTCTCCAGATTCAATTGTTGAACCAACAGTTAAACCTTTTGGTGCAATAATATATCTTTTTTCTCCATCTGCATAATTGATTAATGCAATATTTGCAGTTCTATTTGGATCGTATTCAATGCTTGCTACTGATCCAGGTACGTTTAATTTGTTTCTTTTAAAATCAATGATACGATATTTTCTTTTTTTGTTTTTACTATTATTACGAACTGTTATCTTACCTTGATTATTACGTCCACTATTTTTCTTGATAGTAACGGTAAGAGATTTTTCTGGAGTGCTTTTAGTAATTTCTTCATTCACTAATGCACTCATCTTTCTACGTCCTGGTGTAGTAGGTTTATAATTTCTGATTGCCATAATTTATTCTCCTCCTTCTAACCAAGATCAATTGTTTGTCCCTCTGCAAGAGTAACAATTGCTTTCTTTGAACGGTTTGTTAATCCTGTATAACGTCCAACTCTTCTTTTTTTAGGTTTTACATTCAATGTTCTAATTGATGTTACTTTTACATTAAAGATTTTTTCAATTGCTTCTTTAATTTCTATTTTATTTGCTTTTGGATCTACTTTAAATATATATTTTCCTTCGTTTTTTGCAATTTGTGATTTTTCAGTTATTACTGGTGCTTTGATTATTTCTAAATATTTTGTGTTTTGCATTATTTAAGCACCTCCTCTACTTGTTTTAAAGCGGCCTCTGTAATTACCATTACATCAGTTGCTACTACATCTAAAACATTTATTTCTTCTGCTAAAATCAACACTACATTTTGAAGATTTCTTGATGCTAAGATGATGTTGTCATCAAATTCTTCTACTACTATTAAAACTTTCTTATCAGCAACTTTAAGCGTCTCAAGAAGATTTACCATCTCTTTTGTCTTTGGTGTTGCTAACTTAATATTTTCTATGGCAATGATTGCTTTTTCTTCTGCTTTCGCTGATAATGCTGATTTTAGAGCAAGTCTTCTCTCTTTACGATTTTGCTTTTTACTATAATCTCTTGGTACTGGAGTTCCATAGTTTCCTCCACCTACCCATTGTACAGCTCTAATAGATCCTTGACGAGCACGTCCAGTTCCTTTTTGTCTCCATGGCTTTCTTCCACCACCACTTACTTCTGAACGATTTTTAGTTTTATGTGTTCCTTGTCTTAATGATGCCATTGTTAAATCGATAGCATCTTTTAAAACAGCTTTGTTTGGGGTAATTCCAAATATTTCTTGGTTTAAATTTATGTCCTTTACTTTTTCACCTTTTAGATTTAAAAGTTCTACTTTTTTCATCTACGATTCCTCCTTTCATCACTTTTCTTTCTTTACTTCTACTAATATGTGATGATTTTATTCTGCTTGCGTTTCTTCTGTAGTCTCTACTGTTTCTTCTACAGGTTCTTCAACTACTTCTGTATAAGTAATTAAATCAGCAGGCTCATTTTTTTCTGTTGCTTTTTTTACGGCAGTACGAATCATAACTAATGATTTCTTTGGACCTGGAACATTACCTTTAACTAAAATTACACCATTTTCAACATCTACTGAAATAATTTCTAGATTTTGAACAGTTCTTTGAACATTACCCATTTGACCAGGCATTTTTTTACCTTTTAATACATGCATTGGTAACATAGTACCTAGTGAACCAACACCTCTATGGTACTGAGAACCATGCCCCATAGGACCTGTTGATTGATTATGACGTTTGATAACTCCTTGGAACCCTTTTCCTTTACTAGTTCCAGTAACATCAACTATCTCCCCTGCGCTGAAAATGTCTACACTAATTGTTTGTCCTAAAGTATAGTCATTTACATTTACTCCTCTAATTTCTCTTAAGAAGCGCTTAGGTGTTGTATTTGCTTTGTTTGTATGACCCATTTTTGGTTTGTTACTTAGCTTTTCTCTAATTGTTTCTGTTGCTAATTGAATTGCATCGTAACCATCTTTTTCTACTGTTTTAATTTGAGTAACTACATTTGGTTCTACTTCAATTACAGTAACCGGAATTAATTTACCATTTTTAGTAAATACTTGGGTCATTCCGATTTTCTTACCTAAGATTCCTTTCATAATTATTTCCTCCTAAATTATTTTGTTTTGATTTCAATATCTACTCCGCTAGGTAAATCTAAATGAGCTAATGCATCAATAGTTTCCTTGCTAGGATTTTTGATATCAATAAGTCTTTTGTGTGTACGCATTTCGAATTGTTCACGAGAATCCTTATATTTGTGTACAGCTCTTAAGATTGTAAATTTTTCAATTTCTGTTGGAAGTGGTACTGGTCCAGAGATTTCTCCACCAGATCTTCTTACAGTTTCTACAATTTTCTTTGCTGCATTATCAAGTATTCTGTGATCGTATGCTTTAATTCTAATACGAATTTTTTCCGTTGACATGTAAATCCTCCCTTCGCCTATATCTAGTATAGACTTGCTCCGTGCAAATACCCCGATATCCATTATGCAACTTATCCTGGTGTATCGACAACCTCGCACATCTAAGCAGTCACACGTACTTAATTATAGCAAGTAATATCAACAAATGCAAGCATTTTTTGTAGAATTTTTTTGTTTTTTTCATAGAAAAAAGAGCAAAATACCTTTTTTTACATTTTTGCTCTTTTTTTATACTGTACAGGAGGCTCAAATTCGCACATTCCTCTCCAGTAATTAATATCATTCGTTCCTTCTTCTAATAACTTTTCACGTAACTTTCCTACGTTTCCATTTCTGTCATATAATAATGTGCCATATTTTACTTCTTGTTCAAAAGAATAATCTCCGCGCATTGTAATTCTTGTTTTTTCATCCTCAAGTAAATGTATACCTACTTCTGATTTTCTAATGTACATTCCGCTGTCGCAAACATTCTCATCTGTATCATAATCTCTTAAGAAAACTTTATCGTTATAAATGAATAGAAGATGGCAACCATATCCTGGTAATGAACCAAATTCACATCCTGTCGCAACTACCCCTTCCAACGAATAATGAAATTCATCTTCTTTTATTTCGTTTGTAATTCTCTGAGTTATTACATCATTTAATATTTCCATCTTTGATGGTTCTATTTGTACTTTTTTTAAAACTTCCATATTCCAAACCTCCCTCTATATATTTTTATATGAATTCTATTAAACTTTTAAAAATTCGTCAATTATTTTCCATCATCTTTTTGTATTGTAAAGGCGGTTCAAAGTTACAAATGCCATTCCAAAAATCTAGATATTGATCCAAGGTTTGGTCTTTTTTTAAGTCCTGTTGTAATTCCTTAATCTTTCCACTTTTATCATATAATATTGTGCCATATCTTACACTAAATTCCCATGGATATTCTCCACGCTCTTGAAAGCGTTCTTCCAAGCCATAATACCATTCGGGAATGTTTTCTGTACTTATATCCATTCCTGTTGCTCTACGAATTTTCTGCTCTTCTTCTACGGATACTTTTACTGGTTCAAATTTTACATCATTGTAAATAAACATCAATTGCACTTCTGGTCTAAAAAAATTACTTCCTATGTATACAATTCCTTCTAAAAATGTTCTTTGATAACTATCTTCTAATATTTTATCTATTTTGGCACTTATTAAAGAACTCATCTTATCTGTACTTTCTTTATCGATCTTTATTATTTTTAATTCTTCCATACTACTTTTTCCTTCCCCTATTTTTATTTTATATTTATGAGGCGTTTTTCGTCAATTATTTTTTATTTGATTTTTTAAGGCTCTTTTAGAATTTGATTCTCCTATCATTTTAAGGGATGCTGGAGTTAGGATCGCTTTACCAAATTTTTTGTTAATATCATCGATTGTTTTTTGGAATTCTTCTTCCTCTACATCGTAATCTTTTTCTTCTTCAAATAAGGTTAGTTGTTTTTCTTTGCTAGCAGTCAAATCAGCTAATCTAATTCCAATTAGTCGAATCGGATCTTTTTTGTAACTTCTATCAAATATTTCTACTGCCAATTTATATATTTCTTTGGTGTTGTTGGTTGGATTTTGTAATTTTGCTTGAGAAGAGTAATTTTGAAATTGATTGTTTTTATAAATTATAGCAACTGTCTTAGCATATTGTTTTTGTTCACGTAATTGCCTCGTTACTTCTTCTGTTTGTCTAAAAATGATTTCTTTTAATTTTTCTTCTTCTATATAGTCATATGGTAGCGTTTCTGTTGTACTGATACTTGTTGTCTTACTCCCACGTGGTTCGACTTTACTATTATCGATTCCTAACGCTGCTTCTTTCATACTTATTGCTTGATTTTTAAAATGTTTTTTTAATATTTTTTCATCAGCATGAGCAAGTTGCCCTATTGTTTCAATATGGAGTCCATTTAGAATTTGTGCACTTTTTTTTCCAACCATAAACAGTTCTCCTACTTTTAGTGGCCACATTTTTTCTGGAACTTCTTCTTTCCATAATGTATGTACTTTATCTGGCTTTTCAAAGTCGCTTGCCATTTTGGCACATAATTTATTATTGGCTATTCCTACATTTACTGTATATCCAAATTTTTGTTTAATCTCTTCTTTTATTTTATAAGCTAGTTCTTGATAATTTTTATATAAATATTTGGTTCCTGACATATCCATAAAACACTCATCTATGGAAAATTTTTCCAATAATGGTGTATATTGGGATAGATAATCAAATAATTCTCTAGATTTTTCATAATACCATGAATAATTTGGCGGAAATATTTTTAAACTAGGACATTTTTTCTTTGCTTGATAAAGTGTTTCTGCAGTTACAATTCCATATTTTTTAGCAATTGGCGATTTTGCTAAAACGATGCCATGTCTTGCTTTTTCATCTCCTCCAATAATTGAAGGGATTTTTCTAATATCTTGTGGATATCCATTTTTTAAAAGTAAAATTGCCGACCAAGAGAGAAAAGCATTATTTACATCTACATGAAAAATAATTCTTTCTTTCATCAGATCACCTCATTTTTATTATAGAACATTTTTTCGATTTTTTCAATCGAGTTTGTGTATCTCTTTAGTTTACATATTATTTTTTGATTTTAGTACATAATAAAAACAGTGGTGATATTATGAACAAATATGAGTATAACATATATGAACAAATTGCCAGAAATATTAAGAAATATCGAAAAATTGCTGGAATTACTCAAGCGGTTTTAGCAGAGCGTGTCGGTGTTTCTCATGAGTTTATTCGACGAATTGAATCTAAGAAAGGAGCCAAAACTTTTTCTGTAGATACGATTTGGAAGATTTCTGTAGCATTAGATATTGATCCAGGTAAACTTTTTGAGATCGATATGGATGAGATAATTCAACAATAGTTTTTATATAAATGTCTAAAAAGATGCTTTGTGAAGTAATGCACCTTTTTTATTTCTATAAATGGACGTTTGAGTTTTCTATCTATACTTGGAATCTGTTTTAACTCAATTATAATATGTAAGAAGCAAAAATCATTTATTTGAATTGATAATAAAATTTAAATACTTTATTCATCCTGTTCTTTTGATAAGGTAGCTATAATTTGCAGAGATGGATTTTCATAATGAAAATAATAATTTTACATAATAAAATGACTTTCTGCCTTTTGGCAGAAAGTCATTTTTGTTTTTCAATCAAGCTACATCCTGTCATCTCTTGTGGTTTTTCTATATTCATTAAATCTAAAATGGTAGGTGCAATGTCTCCTAATTTCCCAGGGTGTAATGTTAATCCTTCTTTGGTAATAATGAATGGGACAGGATTTGTTGTATGTGCTGTTAATATATTATCTTCGTCATCTAGCATTTCTTCACAATTTCCATGATCTGCTGTTACGATCATAATACCGTCTAACTCTTGAATTTTATGATAAATTTTTTCTAAACATTGATCTACTGTTTCTACTGCTTTAATTGCGGATTCTAAAACTCCAGTATGCCCAACCATATCTCCGTTGGCAAAGTTTAAAATAATCACATCATATTGATCTATTTCTGATAATAGAGCATCTGTTACTTCATAGGCACTCATCTCTGGTTTTAAATCATAAGTTGCTACTTTAGGAGATGGTATTAAAATCTTTTTTTCTTTTTGATACTCTTCTTCTTTTCCACCATCAAAGAAGAAAGTTACATGGGCATATTTTTCTGTTTCAGCAATTCTTAATTGAGCTAAGCCTTGTTTTTCTAGATATTCTCCTAAAATATTTGTTAGTTGTGGGTCATCAAATGCATGAGGTGCAATAACAGTATGTACTACTGGTAACATAGTTACGGTTTTTACATTACTGAATCTTGTTACTTCCATTTCCTTAAATTCTGGATTTGTTATCGCAGTGAATAATTCTCTTAATCTATCCTTACGAAAATTAAATACAATAATTCCATCATTTTCTTCTACATTTCCACACTCTGTGAACTTTGTTGGAAGAAAGAATTCATCTGTAATATCTTTTTTATAACTCTCTTCTATATATTTTGGAATTGAATTTTGTACTTCTCCTATATTATTTACAATTACATCATAAGCTTTCTTTAATCTATCATAATTATTGTCCCTATCCATTGCATAATATCTTCCACTAATACTTGCAATGGTTCCAAAGCCTAATTCTTGCAATTTTTGTTCTACTTTTGAAATATACTCATAGGCACTTCTAGGTCCTACATCTCTTCCATCTGTAAATAAATGTAAATATACATTTTCTACTTCTTGCATTTTGCACATTTCTAATAATGCCATTAAATGATCAATATGAGAATGTACTCCTCCATCGCTGATTAATCCCATAATATGTAGTTTCGATCCATTTTTCTTAACATGATGCATTACTTCTAGTATTTTTTCATTCTCAAAAAACTCATGATCGGCAATTGATTTATTAATTAGTTCTAAAGGCTGATAAACAATTCTACCTGCACCAATATTCATGTGCCCTACTTCGCTATTTCCCATTTGCCCTTTAGGTAATCCTACTTCTTGTCCTGATGCGATTAATTGTGTATGAGGATATTTTTCCCACAACATATTAAACACTGGATTTTGAGCTAGTTGCACTGCATTTCCATGCTTTTCCTCTCTTAATCCATATCCATCTAGTATTGTTAAAATAATTGGTTTTTTCATTTTCGTCCTCCTTCTTCATTTACTTATTTATATTTTGGTTTCATTTAAGCAAAATATTGCATAGATCGGAATGTATCTAACATCTTTTTTGGTGGAAAAGTTATTTTCGGTCACTCTATATGCTAAAGGAACCATAAATTTCTTCATAAATACTGATAATGATTTTGCTTTTGACTGTGTCTTGATCGTTATTTCTATAGGAATTATTTGACCCATACGATTTTGAATTACAAAATTTACTTCCGCTTTTCCTTCGGATTGATAATAATATAGTGGATATCCCGCCTCTACTAATGTTTTGGCAATATGATTTTCATATAATGTCTCTTTTATATTTTCATCGATTGCTAATTGTTTATAATTTAAATGTAACATTGAAAACAGTAGTCCATCATCTGGTAAATATAATTTAAAACTATCTGTTTCTCGACAACTGCTTAGTGGGGACTTTACTGTTTGTATTTTAAAGCTACGATATGCTAATTGATTATTTACTAGATAATTAATTGAATTTTCATATTCTTTCGCTCTTTTTCCTAGACCAATCAAGCCATATTGAAATTTTTTGTTTTCCTTTTTTAATTGCTCAGGAATAGAATTTAAAACTTCAATCCCACGAGAAATATCAATTAAATTTTTATTCAAAGAAATTTCTTTTTTATAAATATCAATGATCTTTTGTTTCCTTGCATCAATTTGAAATGGATTTTCTCCATTTAGTTCTGCAACTACTATTTCTGGTAGGCCACCTGTCATCAAATAAGATTGAAATAGTTCCAATGCTACTTTATGAAAAGGACATGTCTTATGTTTTTGAAAGGACTCTTTGATCAATTCAGCTAAACTTCTTTCTTCATGAGCCCACAAATATTCCTCAAAATCCATTTCTGTCATTCCTTTAAATTGTAGCTCTTCTCCTTTGAATTCTGCTAAATTTTCTCTTCTGGAAGTGATTGCTATAATATGATATTTACTTCGTTCACTACCAAACAATTTTAAACCTTTTACGATTTCTAAATCATTTACATTATCTAAAATAATTAAACTATCTTCTTTTAGAATCGTTTCACCAGAAAATAAAGATAGATTTAAAACTAGTTTTTCTGTAGATTTTTCTTTAGTGAATAAATCTTGTAAGTTTTTATTATTCTCGGTATTAAAATACACTGTATTTTTATATTCCTTTTGACCAAAGTTTATTGCTGTAAATGTTTTTCCAATTTGTTTTGGTCCATATAAAATTAAAGGTTTTCGTAAAATATCAGTTTTCCATTTTTTTAAAAATTTTTCTATTTTTCGTTCCATTAATTGTGTCCTCCTTCCATATTTTATAAATTAAGTATACTTTTTTTTTACTTATATGTCAAGAAAAGGGATTTAAAGCGAAAATATAATTTATTATAGTTTGTTTTGAATTATATTGATTTACTTCTTAAATTTCACATGGTATACTCTATTATAGTTATAGTGAGGTGGATGTATGAGTGGTGAGAAAGAGAAACCATATGGATATTGTAGAGAATGTGGGGCACCGTTTTATCAGAATGATACGTTTTGTAGTGAATGCGGTCATGATTTGTCTAAGTTAAAGAAAAGCATTACTCAGTCTAAAAATAGTTCTCAGAGACTTAACAGTTCAAAGAAAAAAAGGACTTCTAGTAGGATGCAAAAATCAGGTAAAAAAGACCGGAAAAGATCTCTTTGGTACTAGTTGCTCTTTTTATTCTTGCTTTTCTTGTATTTTTGCTTATCCATAACAATTTTAATGTAATAAAGAAGGATGAGTTACAACTACAATTTAAAGATGGGAAAAATTATATTGAGTTAAAGAAAGAAGCTAGAAAAAGTGATGAGCAAGGAATTAAAGAGAATACTTATGAGTTCGAACTAAAGAACACATCAAATCATGAAAAAGATTATTCTATCCTGATTGAAGATGTCGAAGATGATAGGAATTCCATTGATTCCTCATATCTTAAATATAGTGTTTCTATTGATGGCGTACAAGGCGATATTTATTCTATTAAGGATGGAGTAGATGAAATAGTTATTGATTCTGGTAATTTAGAAAGAAATCAAGTAAAAGAATATGTTCTGAGTATTTGGATCGATGAGGAGGCTCCAAAAAAAGTAGAACAAGGACAGTTTCAATCTAGGTTAGATATTGAAACTGAGCGTACAGAGATTAATAATTATCAAAAAATTGATTTTGTTGTAAATGAAGACATCTTAGGAACATGGCATTTAAATAATCATGTAATTTCTGATGATAATTCTTCTCTTATGGATTTATTTGGCACTTCTTTATCTCAAGTTGGCAATCAACTAGTATTTAAAAAAGATGGTACTTATGAAATGGGTTGTGGGCTTGCTTTTAATGAAGAAGGAAAGTATAAGATGGATGATAATGGAAATATTGAATTATATGATATTCAATCCGTAGACGGGGCTATAGAGCATGAAAATAAAATTTTGGAATATACAGAATTTCAGGGAGTAAAATTTTTAAAATTTGATATTACTGATTATCATGATGGAACTTATATTTATTTTGAAAAGGCTGATAAAAATATTGGTAGTAGTGAAATTCCTAATATAGACTTAGATAATGATGATTCTAGCAATAATACTACTTCAGAAAAGATTGTAGTTGGAAATTATATGTTATCTTTAGGAACGTATACCTTGGATAATCCAGAGTACTATGTTGGTTATAATGAACAGTTGATTTTAAAAGAAGATGGAAAATGCGTATACACTTCTAGTACTAGATATGGCTCTAGTGAACTTGGTACTGTAGATTGTACCTATGAAGTTTTAGATCATGATTGGGCACAAGATAGTAGTTCTAGTATGGTGGAACCTTCCTTAAAAATTTCTTATTATGCAGCAGGTTATAATAGTAATGTTGATTTTTGGTTTTTTGTAAATGAAAATAATAGATTAGGTCAAGAAATGTATTCTTTATCTTTAAAATAATTAGATGAATTTGTTCTATTGACTAGGATAGAAAAAAACAAACAAGAAAGTTATTTTGTTTGTTTTTTATTTTACTTTAAAGATAATTCAAAACCTAGTCATTAGAATTTTACATTTTGATTTAACAAATTAATTAGTTTTGTATAATTTTCCTATTTTTGAAAACTTAACTTTTTTAGAGTGATGATTTACTATAGAAATAACATATCTCATGCATTTCTTTTATTTTATAATATACGCACTAGTCCCAAAGATATTATTGGTATTATTGGTAATAGTATTTGAATTATTTGCTGCTTGTTGATAGATTGTAAATGACACTATAATTACACTAATAATTATAGTAATAATATAGGTAGAAACTAAAGTTATTGTCTGTGAATAAGCTAGGCGATCCTCTTTTGCTTCTAATATATCAACATATGCTTGCGTTAGAGAAACTAGGAAGGTAACTGCTGCAGCTATTGCCACAATAAGAGCTAGTTTATAAGAAATAAATCCTACAAGGATTGCTATCACCATAATAATTCCTGATAATGGAGAAGCAATACCAGCCATTGTTAGATAATCACCAAATGTTCCTTTTGCTTTAAATACTTTTCCTACAAATAATCTGGACATCGTTATTAATATTAAATAACCAATCGCTAAATTTATCACACCTGATATAAATAGACTAGAAAAAGGTAACGATACTTTTTGGAATACTTCAAAATCCTCTCCACTAATTGCTGCCAAACCTTGAAGCTTATTACTCATATCCGTCATTATACCATTATAAGTATTGTTTATTAGGAAATAGATTAAAACTCCAAAAATTACTATATTAATTAAGATTAAACATAGACCTAATTTTACATTTTTCTCTTTGTATTGCATCATTGTTTTATATGGTTTTTTCCAGATATTTTTAAATATATCTACAATTGAGTTTATTAATTCATTAGAGGAAGCTTCTTCTACTTCTACTTCTTCTTCTTCTTTTTCTTCTATCTTTTTTTCTTTCTCTTCTTCCTTTTCTTTGATAGAACAGCTACATGTTTTCCCGTCTACTAGCGGTTTACCACATTTCGTACAAAATTTTGCCATTTTTTTTACTCCTTTCCATTATCTAATATTGTATGTTGCATACATAGACATGCCCATGCATATAAAGCAAATAGCTAGCATTAATACAAAAACTATAACAAATCCTACTGCTGGGATAATTATACTGCAGATATAAGAATACATAGATTGATCTTTTGTTGTCTTAGTCATTTGCATATAACCTTGATACAAATGTATAAAGAAAATCAATATGCCAATTGTAAATATGATTAAGGCAACAAAATAGTTAATAAAAGAACCAATGATTGCTAATAAAAATCCTGCCGATAGAAAAGCTTCACATATTCCTACTAATACTACAATTTTTTTAATATTTAACTTTTTTTTGTATACTTGTGTATGCATAAGATACATTACGAAAATAATAATTGCAGAAACCACTGCCATACAAATACCAAAGGTTAATCCTATATTTGTATTTATATTTATTGGTATTCCTAAATCTGATATTTCAGATGTTGCTGCTTGAATTAATGCTTGAATATTACTTAGACTATAACCAAATTTTTTTAAGCAGTTATCTACAAAAACATGAGTAAATACACCAAATAAAATAGCATTCAAACAAATAGACACAATTGCAATATTAAAATATT
This sequence comes from uncultured Bacilli bacterium, assembly GCA_944358405.1. Classification (GTDB taxonomy): domain Bacteria; phylum Bacillota_I; class Bacilli_A; order RF39; family UBA660; genus CALVQX01. The sequence goes on from CALVQX010000051.1 coordinate 17,798, forward strand.
TTATATTTAGATATTTTGTTATAGTTTCTGTTGGTTTTTTCAACATTCCTTTAATTATATCTATAAAATCATTAATTGCGTTTCCTACTTGTGAAGTGGTTTCCTCTTCATCATTTTCTGCCTCTTCTTCTTTTATCACTACTTCTTCTTTTTTGATTGATTTTTCTTCTTTTTCTTTTGCTTTAGAACAGTCACATGGTTTCCCATCTACCAATGGTTTTCCACACTTCGTACAAAACTTTGCCATTGTTTCACCTCTTCTTTTTAAAATGTTTGTAATCCAGATACGTTTGCTAATTTATAGCCATCTTCATACGTATAATATAAACTATAAGTTCCACTTCTATTTCTACTTGAACTTGATGAACTATCCTTATATTGTCTATCATAAGTATAGCTTATATAAACTCTAACTGCATACAAGTACTCATTACCGTTTGAAATAGAATTAATTCTAGCATTTGATATTTTATAATTACTTATTGTATAACTGCTCTCTGATAGATCTTCAAGCATATCATTATATTCTTCTTCTAATTCGTCTAAACCAACCTTGGTGGCAAAATTTCCTTTTATCTCCTGAAATTCTTTTTTGGCCAATAATCCAGTCATTAAAGTTTCATAATCTTTTTTTGCTTGTTCTAATAAGGTATCTTGTTGTTTCTCCGTAAAATCTGATTTAGAAAGACTCAATTTGTATGTTGTAGAATAACTAGATGGAGTAATTTCTTTTGTTACTTTTAATCCATCTGGCAACTCAAACTTTACTTCGGTTTCTGTTTTTAGAACTTCTGGCAACTTATAATATGTATTGTTATCATCATCTGAATTTTTACTTTCATCTACATATTTATCTGCTACACTTACTGTCCCATAAGTCACTTTTGTATTCTGTGGGACAACAATATAATAATTCTTTACTGTATCAAAACTTAATAGCGTATCATCATCAATTGTCCAATTATCAAAAAATAAATATTGTTTTCCTTTACTCTTTGTTAATTTGATACTTAAGGAATCTTCTCCAGTTAATATACTCGATATTTTATTTGTTTCTATTTCTGAAGAATTGAAAGATACTGATGCATTTAATCCAGCATTTTCATAAGTTGTTGTTCCAATACTTATTGTTCCTAACATATTTTTTTCAGTAATCATCTTTTTTAAGGCTTCTATATATGCTTCTTTACTAATAAATGGAGAATCTGCATCAGATTTTATTAATTCATATAATGTATTATAGTCCTGATTATTAATCGCTGTTAGGTAGTTTTTAACCAGAGTCTCTGGGCTTGTTTTCTTTTCTAAGGTTTTATATCCTATAAATAATCCTATTACTGCAACTGCTACTACTACGATTAATATTTTCTTTTTCTTAGTCATTTTTATTGTTGATTTTTTCTTTGATGTTGCTTTCTTTTTTGATTCTTTTTTTTCTTCTTTTTTTGGAACTTCTCTTAATTTTGCACCACATTCTTCGCAGAAGAGAGATCCTTTTTCATTTTTTGCTCCACACTCTCCGCAAAACATTTTTTCACTCCTTTTATTTTTCATTCTTTACTTATTTGTAATTTAATTTTTACAACCACCTCTTTTACTCCATATTGAAAACATCAGTACATACTATGTTTACAGAGTCTATTTTATCATAGATATGTATCTATTTGTATATATTTTCCTTTTATGTTTTAATTATTTTTCTTTATATCGATATAATGTTCTAGTTTGAACTTCTGAATTGGAATTTGATTCTATTTTGGTGTCTTGCCAACTTCCCCATTCTGTCCATCTTTCATAATAGTACGTTGTAGTTGTTATCTTTTCTCTATAACTTACTTGATATAATGGGGTTGAAGATAAAACGTAATCTTTAGGCATAAAATTGGTATATGGACAAATACTTCCTATTATTGTTTGTCCCACAGGAACCGAACCATAAGCATCATATGTATAAGTATGATTAGTATATCCTGATGGACAACCAGAGGATGGATTATATTCTATAGAATACCAATGCCCATTTTCCTGCTTTTCACAGTGTGTTACTTTTATTCGATATTTGTATTGTGCTGCATAACTTATTACATAATTAGAATCATTTTTCATTGAATTATATTTACTTTCCTCAAAAAACTCTGTTTTATATTCTCCTAAAGTGCTTTCTGAAGTTTGATCTACTAAGGTCCAACCGTTTAATGGTGTCTGAGAGGTTGTTTTTTCTTTTGTTCTGGATCTGTATTGTGTTTTTGTTTCTATTTTGTGTGTACTATTTGATACTCCACTTGGAAAAGACTCTACCCAAGAAGACCATGAAGAATCATTATTATTTGTATTTTCTTTTTGAGAATTGTTTTGCTTTTCTTCTGTAGTTTTGCTTTCTTCTTGGTCTTCTGTTGATTCTTCTATTTTCTTGGCATAAGTAAGTATTATCATGCTTCCACGTACAATTTTTTTTGGATTTGCTGCATCTTGTTTGAAAACTATATCATCTTCGTAGTCTGATGTTTCCTCTTTATTTAAAGATACATTAAATCCTAATTTCATTAAAATCTCTCTTGCCTCATCTTTATTCATATCAACTACATCAGGCATTTTTATTTCTTCTTGTGAAACATATACTTTTATTGTAATTTTAGTATCTTTTTTTACTTTTTTATTGTAAATACTTTGACTATATACTTTTCCAAACATATCTTCTTTTTCTTCATTTACAGTTTCTTTTACTTCAACTTTTAAGCCTAAATTCGTTAATTTATCATAAGCTTTGTCAGATGTTAATCCTATTACTTTTGGTACTAGTATTTTTTCTTCTTTCCATTTTCCTTGAAAGAAGAAAATTCCTATTATTATTAATAGAATTAATATTATGCCAAAAATTATTTTTTTCTTTTTGGGTTTCTTTTGCTCTAAACTTCCTTTTCCCTCTTTTTTACTCATTTTCTCACCTACTTTATAACTATTACAATAAAACAAATAAGCACCTATATTTACCTATTTGTTTATTTTTAAGTTCTGTATTCTCTTTGTTTTTATATACTCACTCATTTTTATTTTTCTATACTATTTTTCTTTATATCGATAGACGGTTCTTGTTCTTACTTTGGTATTTTCATCTTCTTCTATTTTTTCATCTTGATATTTACTCCAAGAAGTCCATTTATAAAAATAATATGTTGTTTTGGAATCGCTATCTTTATAAGTATATTTTACTTTATATGGTGTTACTTTTATTACTTTATAATAAATTTTTGTTCCGTCGCTATTTGTATAAGCCTTATGACTAAAATCATCTCCTACTTTATAAGTTCCAGCAGGCCATTCTCCATCATCGTCTTCTAGAGTATATGAATCCTCTTTATCACAATAAGGTTCTTGATCGTTTGGTGTATAAAATCTATTTTGTCCTTCCGTAGGATTATAGTAGCCACATAAAACTGCTTCATATTTTTCTAAAATTGTTTCTTTACTAATAATTTCTATTTCTTCTTTACTTTCAAAAGCTTTTATTTTCTTTTCTGTTTCTACTTCTTCTGTTTTTTCTTCGTCGCTACTTTTCGTATCATAAAGAGTCCATCCTTCTAAAGTTTCTGAGGTAGAAGTTTTGGTCTTTTTTGTTTGTTTAGAATATTGGTTTTTTTCTTCTATTTCGTAATTTTCTTCATTTATGTTTTCAGGAAGTTTCGTCATCCATTCTGACCAGCCATCTTCCATTTTATCTGTTACTGATTGGTCTTTCTTACTATTGCTATCTTTTAAAAAGCTATCTAGTAGTCCAAATTTATATGAAATTCCTAAGCCCGCTGTCACAACAACTATTAAAATGATTATAATTAGTAACTTTTTGGATTTTTTCTTTGGTTGCTTTTTTTTATTTTTATCCTTATCTGCTTTTTTTGTAGGTAGTTTTTTTTCATTGGCTATTTTTTCTAATTTTTTAGATTCTTTAGTTTCTGATTTATTTTCCTCCTGCTCATTCCAATGATGTTTTTTTGGTTTTTCCTTTTCTTCTGGAGCCTCATCTTCGCTTTCTGCTATGTCTTCTTCTTTTTTATCTTCTGATTCTTCTTCCTTTATTTCCTCTTCTTGATCTTCTACTTCCTCTTCTAAGTTAAAACCACATTCAGCACAGAATTTTTCTCCTTCTTCATTCTTATTTCCACAATTTGGACAATATATCCATTTTACTTTTTTTTCCTTTTCTTCTGGAGCTTCATCTTCGCTTTCTACTGTATCTTCTTCTTTTTTATCTTCTGATTCTTCTTCCTCTTCTAAGTTAAAGCCACATTCAGCACAGAATTTTTCTCCTTCTTCATTCTTATTTCCACAATTTGGGCAATATATCCATTTTGGTTCTGCTTCATTTTCAAATTTTTTTCCACAAAGACTGCAGAATTTCATATCTTTGTAATTTTCCTTACCACAATACTTACAAATTTTTATATCCATTTTTTCACCTACTCATTATTTATTTTTATTATATTATATTTTCAGAAAAAAAGATATATATGCAATTAAAAAACAGGACAAAAGCATGAAAAATGATTTATTTACATGATGATGACAATTGAGTTAACACATCATCTAAACAAGAGGCAAAGTTATCGTTAATATAGGTAACTTTGTTTTTTAAACTATATTTCTTTT
>CALVQX010000052.1 GCA_944358405.1 uncultured Bacilli bacterium
TAATGGTCTCCAAAACCACTGTTGGGAGTTCGATTCTCTCATCCCCTGCCATTTAGAATTATAAGCAGCAGTGGTGCTGCTTTTTTTGTTGATATGCAGGTGATGACTTTTAAACTAGACCTATTGTCAGCCCGGGTGGTCCTTTTGTCTAGTTTAAAAGATTTTCTATATTAGTTTCTTTCGCGGTTGTTTTGTTATATAAATTACGAAATATTTTATCATGGAAAGATTTCTATTTTACACAGTTTTATTTACAGACTCCTGTCTACTTTTTCTTGACTAGTGCATTTTTGTGGATTTCTTTTTATACAGTATTTTTATATTAAGCGTTTGATTCGTGTGATATTTCTTCTATTGTTTTATTATTAGAATTTAATAGTGCCATACTTGTCCAGTTGGAAGTTAATCCAAAATCAATATAGATTAACTGTCCTGACATGTAAGAGCAGATGTCGCTTCCTACTACTACCATTGGATATCCCATATCTTTTGGCTCAGCTGCATAACCGTTCCAGCTTTTTAAAAAGATATTTTCAATCATTTGAGCTCCTTCTTCTGCATCACCAGTAGGACTTGTTGATTTATTAAAGTCCTCAGTTAATCCTGTTGTTGTATCTCCTGGATTAATAGCATTAATTCTGATTCTTCTATTAATAAATTCTGGACTCATACATTTATATGTTACATAAGATAGTAGGCATTGTTTAGCAAACACATAAGCACTTTCAATTTCTTTTGGATGTTCCTCATACCATTTCATGGCTGCATCCCAAGAGTTTAAATTAATAAGTTCTACGGCTTTAGGATAGACTTGCTGCCATCCGAAGCCTCCTACGGATGCAATAAAGGTTACAGAACCATGATCAGAGATTCTATCAAGTAACTGTTCCGTCATATATTTTTGACTATAAAAATTTACTTTTTGTACTAATAACTCTTTTCCTTTAAATCCTGCAATTCCATGGCATAAAAATAACGCATCAATTTTATCTGGTAGATCTTTTAAAACTTTATCGATCTGTTCTTTATCACTCAAATCTGCTTGATATGCTTTTTTTACTGGTAAATCAATTGGGTTAATATCAATCGCATAAACTTCTGCTCCCAGCTCTAATAAAAGTTCTGTTGCAGACTTACTCATTCCTGAAGCAGCACCTGTAATTACTACTTTTTTTCCTTCATATCCAAATAATTTTTTTAAATCCATTTTATCATCCTCTCTATTTTTATTATACCACCGAAAGCTTTATTTAAAATTTTTTCTTTAAAATGTTCTAATATTATCACTACTACTTTACATTAATTTTGCTGATTCTCTTTATATTTATACAGGGAATACTACTAATCTATTTATTCTTAAAATTTATAAAATAAAAAGCAATATGTTCAAACATATCCCTTTTTAAAAATTTCTCTATCATTTAATCATTCTTATTTATCATATACTTTCCCGTTTTTCTAATTATTTGATAAGGTTCTTTTTTTCTCAATTTTTTTCTTTCTTCTTTATTTAATTGTTTCACTTCTAAAGCAATATCTAAATGCAAAATTCCATCTAGGTGGTCTATTTCATGAGAGAGAACAGTTGCTGGAAAGCCAATAAATACTTCTTTCCTTTTTTCTTGATTTATATCAAAATACTCTACTTCTATTTTATATGGTCGTTCTACTAAACCTGTATAATCTAAGCAGCTAGCACAAGCTTCCCAGTATCTTGTTAGACCTTCTTCTTTTATAATTTTTGGATTTATTAATATTCTTCCTTCGTTATAATCTTCTTCTAATCGATCCAGATCTGTTTTCTTTAAATAAACTAAACGTAGAGGAATTCCTAATTGTACTGATGCTATCGCCATAATATTATCATCATGTGTACAAAAATAATCTAGTTTTTTTAAGGCTTCTTGCCAATCATTGGAATCAAAATCAACTAGCTTTGATTTTTGCCTTAGGAGTTTTTCATCTTTTTCAATCGTCTCTCTATCTAATCTCATAAAATCTCCTTTTTATATTTCTATTATTTTATGATGCTCAGATTCTATGAATTTTATTAAGTCTTGGTAATTAATTGAAATTGTAGTAGTATTCCTGTTTGGATGCACTAATATTTTTTTATCTTTTAATTCTTTGTCTAAAAGTACAATTACTTTATTATTTTTATCATTCATAATTGCAAGTGGAGTTACTGAGCCAGGAATGACTCCTAGGGTTTCTTCTAAACTTTGTGAGGAAGCAAAATGGAATCTAGTTACATGTAATTTTTCTGATAAATCTTTTAAATTTACTTGTTTATCTTCTGGTAGCGTATACAAAAAGCACTCTTTCTTTTGTGTTTTTAGAAATAAATTTTTACAACCTACTCCATCTATTTTGGGAACTTTTTCTTTGGCTTCTTCTACTGTGTAGACTGCCTCATGTTGAACTATATTATAATTAATATTTAATGCTTTTAATTTTTCTTCTACTGTCATAAGATAATCCTCTTTTCTGTTCCTTATTATCCTATTTTTTTACTACGTGTTGTTTTTTTACTAATTGATAATGGGTTGGATCCTCTATTGTTTTTTCATCTAATATTACTTCACTATATACTCCCATGTTAGAATAAACCTCATCAAAAGCACACCAAGTACTATCATCTACTACAGAATTTAGACCACGAGCACCTGTTTTCTTATCTACGGCATCGGTTGCTACTGCTGCGATATACTCATCTGTAAATGTTAGTTTTACATTTAGCTTATTGAATATTTCTTGCTGAATTTTTATCGCTGATTCATCAGATTCTAGCATTATTCTTTTGATGGCATTTACATCTAAATCATTCATTTTTACAATTGTAACACGGCCCATAAATTCATCGGTCATCTTGGCTTTTTGTATAAAGTCATCGATAGTTGCTTTTTTCTCTTTTTCTTGGTATTCTCCCGATCTAAACCCCATTTCTTTTATTTGTTGAAGACATTTATAGACATCAGTAAAAGCTCCTCCTAATATCACGGTCATATTACTAGTATTCATCTTTACTTTTTCTCTTCCTATTTTTGTGCTAGCAGTGGCATCATATTCTGCTCCTGTTATAAATGATAGTAAAACATTTAGAACACCCTGACCACTTACATCACTTTTTTCTGTAGAACCTTTTTTATCAATTTCATCAAAGAAAACTATGGCATTTTCTGCTTGTTCTTTGTTTTTGTTGCATTTCTCATATAAATCCCATAATACTTCTTCTATATCTTTTCCAACATATCCTGGAATGGTTAATTGCGTAGAATCGACTTTAATAAATGGCTTCTTTAAGTATTTTGCAATTAATCTCATCAGTTCTGTTTTTCCTACCCCTGTATTTCCTGTTAATAAGATTGCTTCTTTTTTCTTTCTAGGATCCATTTCTTTACGAACAATTTCTGTGATTACTCTTCTAGCAGGTTTATCTTGAGCTATCAATGTTTTTGTTACATTTTTAAATATTTCATCAATATTTATATCCGTTTTTATACTCCTTTGTTCCTCTACTTTTTTTGCTTCTTCTGCTACATCATTTGTTGATTTTCTTATTTCTTTTTGCTTTGTAGAATCTATTTTTGAATTTATCATATTTAATGTTGCTTCTGCATTAGAAATTGTCATCAATAATTCTTTTTTTATTTTTTTTAGTTCAGACGATGAATAAACGTCATCTTTAACATCCATCAATAATGAATCAAGATTTAATCCTATATCATAGTAGGAATACTCTTTATAATTTTGAGTCCTTCCATTAGAGATTTCATCTTCGACTAGATCAAAATTATTCTCTTCTAACATATTACTATCTGTGGGATCAAAAAGTTCATTTTTGATTTCTTCCATATTACAGGAAATAAAACAAATTTTGTCATCTTTTGTTTTACTTGTATAATATATTATTTTTCTCCAGTACTTTTCATATGCACTAATTGCTTCTCGTTGCGTCATTTCATGGCCGAAGGTTTCTCTGATATTACTTATAGGAGTGATATTTGCATAGCCGAAGGGAATTTTTGAGATAAACAAATTTTCATCTAATATACTAAAGTACTCGTTTCCATTTAAATCTTTAAATATTTTTGTTTTATCGTCTAGTTCACCAATTGCCACATGATTTGCATTATAGATAAAATCATTTTCTCCTATATAATGTCTATCCATAATCGTAGCTATATATTTTTTACTCATAACCTTACCTCCTTAATTATGATAATAATACAAAAAAATTAATTAATCAATCCTATTTTATGAGAGGTTGAACAATTAAAAGTATCATTTCATTTGCTTGTTTCCTTGCTAAAAGTTGCTCTTTTATTTTATATTTTCTTCTGCTATTCTCATAGCTTCTTTTAATAATTTTTCTAACTCATTGATTGGTTTCTTATTATAATCTAATTCATATAACCAATCTAGATATTTTATTTTTTGGGCATAGTCTGGTCTACCATAAATTACTTTATTAGAGTGCAACCAATAACCAAATTCTACATTTGTAGTAAATCCAGCCATATCTGGTAAGCTCCTTGGTATCCAGAAACAAATAACAGTTGCTTCTGTTAAAGCAAGTCTTTCCCACATAGCTTGGTCTACGTAATCTTCTTTAGGATGCCATGTTGAGTATTCTGGTACATATACGATCCCATCAAAATTTAATTTTTCTAAAATTTCACATGCTTCTTTTCTCCATGAGATTTGGTTTTCCCCTCTTGGTGTTGGACCCGCTAAAAAAATAGACTTTTTTCCTGTTAATACTGGCTGATCTGAATAATTTATTTTCATATTACTTACTCCTTTAATATTTATTAAATTGATTATTTATTTACATTTTTATTGTATCCCCTTGTGTCCAAGGTTTTATTATTTGATCTTCTATTTGTAAATTACCTTTACCCGTCCCTAGATTATGATTTGCTTTTCTACTACCATGAAAGTCACTTCCACCGCTCATATATAAATCTTTTTCTTTACATAGATTTACAAGATAATTTTCCTGTTCTTCTGTAAATGTTGTGTAAAAGCATTCTAATCCATCTAATTTATAATTGTCAACCATGTCTAAAAGACTGGCAGCGATATTTGATGAATACTCATAGATATGAGCTAAAAACGCTTTCCCACCTGATTCATGAATCATTGAAATTGCTTTTTCTAAACTAGGAAACAGTGATGATTCATCTACATAGAAAGGGCTATTTGGATTGTAGACTTCATTTCTTGTAAAAGAATTAGCTGATTCTTTTGAGCTTTTTTCTAAAAACAATGAATCATTTTCTGGATGTTTTTTTATCTCTTTCCAAAAAGATACTCGACATGATTCTTTTTTGGGATTAAAACTAATATTGTGTTCATTAAAAACAACGCTTATTTCTTGGTATTTTTTCTTTATTAATTCATATTCTTTTCGTTGTTTTTGTTCAAAAATTAGGACATTTTCTTTTAAAAAATCCTTCATCCTATCCAAATCAAAACCATAACCTAATACTTCTATTGTTTCCCCATGGTATGTTGTAGTGATTTCTATACCGGGGATAATTATTCCTTGAAATTTATTTCTTATATTTGGAATTTTTAATTCTTCATAGGCACTTACGGTATTGTGATCGGTAATGGATAGAATGGTTAGTTTTTTCTTTTGTGCTTCCTCTAGTAATTCTTTTGGTGTAGATGTGCCATCTGAATATGTTGTATGTGTATGTATATCGATCATTTTTTATGTTTTCCTTTCTATATATACTATATAAGGAGAATTCTTCATTTCCCTTTTAGTGGGCAGGTAGTGCACCGAAAGGCTCCTCCAAGTTTTCTTGTTTCTTCCATTTTTAATGAAATAGTAGTTATCTTTTTTTTCTATTTCTTCTTTAATACGCTTATGATTAGAATTAATTATAATTGCGTTAGGGTCAATTACAAAAACATTTGTCCCTAGCTCAAATTGTTCTTTTTTTGTAAGTTCAATTTTGTCATATTTATCTAGTAACTTGTAAGATGATTCTTCTAACCCTTCTTTATAGATGAGTGCTAAATTAGGATAAATTATAGTAAATACTACATCTAGATGAAGAAAATTTGGTTTTAATTTTAATGGAATAATTGTATAATTTTTATCTAAAACGCTTTTCAAAAAGTTGACACTTTCCATTGTTGTTCTTTCACCGATTCCAATATAAATTATCTTTCCATCTACTAGAACATCTCCACCTTCTAAATAAATATTTTCAGGTACTTTAATGATGTCATCTTCGTCAATCTGTTTAATGATATTACTCCATCCTTTGATTGCAGATTTGCGATTTTCTTTTCTCATGTTTGAGATAAAAAATTTATTTCCAATTACAAAAGCTAGGTCCCTTGTAAACATTTGTCCTTTGGCATTATCTATTTGATCTGCTACTAAAATTTCAATATCTTTTTGCTTTAGAGTGTCCCAAAACTTTTTTGTTCTTCTAACATAATTTCTTTTTTAGGGATGTTTTCTTTTTCCACATAATGTTTGATTGTTTCATTATTTAGCACTAAACTCGTAGGGTCATAATAGGCTGCACTTGCTACTACCACTTTCTTTAGCTTGCTGTATTCATCATTGACTTGTACTTTCATTTGTTTCTCGTATAATCAATCTTATAGAAATATTAATCTATTTGATTGATCCCTTTCTATTTATATTTTTTGTTTATTATACTTCTAGGAGTATAATAAATTTTGCACTGTGGATTTGTTCCTATTTTTTTACAGCCACTTTATGGACTGGTTCAAGGAGACTCAGACCACAGATTTTTAATTTAATTGTTAATTAGTTAGTTAACACGATAGTTTTACTATTGATGTTTTATTAAGTTACGAGATTACATGATTAGAAATTCTGTGTCAAACATATCAGT
>CALVQX010000053.1 GCA_944358405.1 uncultured Bacilli bacterium
TATGAAATAATATTTAAAAATGAAATGATTTATAGTAATATTGCTTTGTCTTTTATTGAAAAATATCCTCATGCAGATATTATTTCAAATACTAGAATTGATGTATTACAAAATTTCTTTAAAAAAATAATTTTAGATATTGGAAAAGAAAAGCATGTACTCTAAAAGAATATGCTTTGAAATCTTATCCTTCAGTTAATATGAATGATGAATTGGTTTCTAATTTATCTCAACTTGCTAGACTTATTAATCAATATCAAAAAGAAATTGAAACGATTAAATATAAATTAGTCCTTCTTGCTAAAAAGTCTAAATACTTTGAATCTATTAATTCTATATTTGGTATTGGTGAATTTACTACTTCCATTATTATTTCTGAGCTTGGAAATATTAATAGATTTAATAATATAAAAGAACTAACTGCTTATTGTGTTTAGATCCTTCTATTAAACAATCTGGAAGAAGTATAGATATCCATGGCCCTATATCTAAATCAGGGAATAAATATTTAAGAAAGATATTATTTGTTAGTTGTCTAAATATTGTTAGATCATCTGCTAAATGTCATATTGAAAACGATATAGAAATTTATTACAGAAAAAAACGTAATGAAGGTAAACATCATTACGCAGCCATTATTGCTTGTACTACAAAGCTTCTACGCAAAATTCTTGCTTTGTCTAAGCAATTAGATAAATAGTAGTTACACCACTAACTACACTTATATTATATACTAAATAACACAAAAATTGATAATTTTTTTAAATATCAAATTTTGTGTGTTTTCAGTGTGTATTAATATATCATAAAAATTAGTAGTTGACAAATCTTAGAATGTCATAAAACTTTTCGAAAATCAATTTATTTATGATATACTTAGTTTATAGTAGGTGATGGAAGTTGGTTCAAAAGAAGAAAATGAAATTGAAAAAATCAGTTGTTGTTACATGTAAAATTGTAGGAGGTATTCTTGTTTTTTGTTGTGCCTTGTTTCTTTTTTATTCTTATCAAATTAATCAGCTAGTTTCTATTGGTTATAGCAAAGAAGCTAGTAAAAATATTTTTTGGCGTTGGAAGAAGGATTATGTTCTTTCTATTGGTGAGAATCAAACCTTAAATGCTGCCTTTGAGAGCGATGATTATTTGGAAGATAATTTGGATAGTTATGCGAAGATTAAATATCAAGATCAAGCTCATATTATTCGTAATATCAATGCATTAATAGAAAAAGGTTATAGTAATAGTAACATTTCTATGATTTTAGCTCATGGAAATGATGAAGATGTTAGTGAGTTTGCTAAAAGAGATAAAATTCAGTATTTAGAAGAGTTTTATAGTATTGATTATGCTAAACTTAAAAATTATGATCGTTATGTTGATTATTCTAATGAAACTGGTGAGGATGAAGAAACTACAGTTTTATATGTTAATTTAGATATGGATAAAGAGGATTATATTGATACTACTTTGGTTTCTACTTTTTCTACAGATATGCTTGTTAATAAACACTTTCATTTAGATTCTGATTTTGTTCCTGAAAATTTAGTGGAAGTAGATGAAGAGTATACGAATGGTGAAGTTCAACGTGGTTCTAAGGTAGCTGTATCGGCTTTTTTGGAAATGGCTAAAGCTGCAGAAGGGGAAGGGCTTGGTTTAGTTATTAATTCTAGCTATCGTAGTTATCAAGATCAAGAGGAACTTTGTCAGACTTATGCAGATTTATATGGTGATAGTTATGTAGAACGCTATGTAGCAAAACCTGGTTATTCTGAACATCAGACGGGTCTTTCTTTTGATATTGGTAGTACTTCTAGTAATATTTTTGCAGAATCTGAGGAGTATACTTGGATGTTGGATCATGCTTATCAGTATGGATTTATTTTACGCTTTCCTAAGAGTGGAGAAGATATTACAGAGTTTAGAAATGAACCTTGGCATTATCGCTATGTTGGGAAAAAAATTGCTAAGTATATTCATGAGGAAGGTATTACTTATGAAGAGTATTATGTGCAATTTTTAGACCAAAATTAGAGTTTTTTTGACTGAATTCTCTTTATTTTTTCCTTGGAATCTTTTATGATTTATGATATTATGTTACTAGAATAATAAGAAGGTGTTGGTATGTATCCACTTGGAAAACAATTTGAAGTAGATTATACAAAGACAAAAGCAGATGAGAAAGCAATTGTACAGGGAAATAATTTTAGAATTTCTATTATTACTGAAAGAGTTGTACGATTAGAGTTTTCTCCTAGTGGCCAATTTGTTGATCGTCCTACGCAATTTGTTATGAAGCGAAATGTTGGATTGGCTGATTTTTCTGTGCGTCAAGATGCTAATATATTAGAGATTACTACAAAGTATTTTAATTTGCATTATGTTAAGAGACAGCCTTTTATTGGTAGTAAAGTGGATCCTATGAAGAATTTGAAAATCTCTTTGATCAGTAGAGAAAGAGATCGAAATAAGGATTGGTATTATGGGCATCCTGAGGCTCGGAACATGAAAGGAAATTTTGTTAGTGTCGATGTTAATGTCAATGATTTTTTTACGAAAGGTCTTTATTCTTTAGATGGTTTTGCGTCTTTTGATGATAGTAAAAGTAAGGTGATTATGGAGGATGGCACGTTAGCAGATCCGCCTGCGGATCATATTGATGTGTATGTTTTTATGTATGATCGTGATTTTAAGCAAGCCTTATTTGATTACTTTAAAATTACGGGTTCTCCAGTCTTAATCCCTCGTTATGCTCTAGGAAATTGGTGGAGTAGAAATACGGATTATAATGATAAGACTATTTATGAATTGATTCGTAATTTTGAACGTAAAAAAATACCATTATCTGTTATGTTATTTGATCATGATTGGCATTATCGAAATGTTGGTTCTATGATTGGATTGAAAACAGGATATACGTTTAATCCTAGTCTTTTCCCTGATCCTAAGGCGATGATTGATCAGTTCCATGCTAGAGGAGTACGAGTAGGCGTTTGCGTGAATCCAGAAGGTGGATTTTATCCTCATGAGACTTATTATCCACAAGCAAGTAATTATTTGGGAATTACCGATTCTAAAGTGATTATGTTTGATCCTTTGAACCCTAAACTTTTAGATGTTTTATTTAAAGTGTTTCTTCATCCTTTAGAGGCCTTAGGCGTTGACTTTTTCTGGAATGATTATCGTGGACAAGATGTAAATCAGCTTTGGGTTATGAACCATTATATGTATTTGGATTCTAAAAGAGATACAGCAAAAAGAGGAATGCTTCTTGCTAGAAATGGGATCTTTGCTCCTCATCGTTATGGAATTTTATATGGGGGTAGTAGTGAGGTTAGTTGGGATGAGTTGAAAAAACTTCCATTTTTGTATTTGAATGCTGCTAATATTGGAGTTAGTTGGTGGAGCCATGATGTTGGTGGTAATCATGGTGGTATTGAGGAGGGAGAGCTTTATGTTCGTTATTTACAGCTTAGTACTTTTTCTCCTATCCTTCGTTTCCATGGAGCTAGGGGTCCATATTATAAAAAGGAACCGTGGTTATGGGATGTTAAAACAGAAAATATCGCAGCTAATTATTTACGCTTGCGACATCGTTTGATTCCTTATTTGTATACGGAAGCTTATAATTATACGAAAGCTGGAACTCCTTTAATTCAACCATTTTATTATAATTATATGTGGGTTTATGATGATGAATTATATAGAAATCAATATTATTTTGGTTCGCAATTACTAGTTTGTCCTATTTTAGATAAGAAGGATCGAACTATGAACCGAACGATTCATCGCTTCTTTATTCCTGAGGGAATTTGGTATAATTTTATGACAGGTAAGAAGTTTCCAGGAAATAAAAAATACGTTTCTTTCTTTAAAGAAGAAGATTATCCTGTCTTTGCTCATGCAGGTTCTATTATTCCGCTTTCAAATCGAAGTGATTATAATAATACCAGTCTTCCTACGGATATGGAAATTCAGATTTTTCCAGGAGTATCTAATACGTATACTTTATATGAAGATGATGGAATTACTTCTTTATATAAGGAAGGGTATTATTTAAAAACTTCTATTGATTATAATTATTTACGAAATAATTATACTGTAATTATTCGTTCTGTAGATGGAAAAAGTGGAATTGTTCCAGATAAAAGAAATTATAAGATGGTATTTCGAAATACGAAGCGGGCTGAAGATGTTACTGTATATTTTAATTCAGAAAAGATTCCTGTTCGTTCTTATATTGATGAGAATGATTTCATAGTAGAAGTAAAGGATTGTCCAACTATTGGTCAGTTAACTATCAATTGTAAAGGAAAAGATATTGAAATTGATGCAATTCGTTTGATCAATGATGATGTAAATAGCATTTTGATGGATTTGAAAATCAATACGTATTTGAAAGAAGATATTGCTAATATTATGTTTGGTAGTTTGCCTTTGAATAAAAAAAGAATTGCTATTAGAAAGTTGAAAAAGTCTGGACTTTCTAAGGAGTATGTTACTTTATTCTTGAAATTGTTAGAATATATTAGTGAAGTGTAGAATGATTTTATGGAGATGTTTTTATGCAAAAGAAAGAAATTGAAATGTTAAAAGAGCAAACTGCTTCTCGGCATCCAGAGCTGCAAAGAGATAGTAATTTTTTGGTCTGTGATGCTTTGATTCATGATTTTGTCAATGGAGTTGTGAATATCGATACACTTCTTCCTGCTTTTCGTGGTATGTCTGATGAAGAGAAAGAAACAGTTCGTACTTTAGCTAATCAACATGTTGGGCTTTGTTTTTATGATTATGATGTAGAGAATTGGTCTGATTCTGTAGAAAGATGTAATTTTGATGATGATGCAGCGGTAGAGCGAATCTTTGATAATTATAACTTTTTATTAGAATTGGCTCATGATGGTGGAGAAGATGTTTTATTATTTTTAGAAGATATTAAGGATCATGATAGTTTTGCAGATTTTGCTTGTATCGATGCCTTTAGAAATAACTTTGTATTGGATTCTGTATTGAAAAAAGTGCTAGTTTTGATGAGCGAAGATAATAGCCAGTATCATATATTTACTGATGCACAAAAAGCGGATTTGTTAGCTTATCCTGAAGGAACTCTTTATTTTTTTGGTGAAGAAGCAGTAAAGCTAACTTCTCCTATTTTCCTTTATTTAGAAATTTATAATCGAATGCATCCAGAAAATGAAATTGATATGAATGATTTTTCTGATTTGGATGATGTGCAAATCGTATTAGAGCTGAAGTCCATGATTGGCGAAAAGGAAGATTTTACTTCTGTTGAGAGAAAGATGTCTTATGATTATATGAATTATATTAAGTTATGTAATGGTAAGAGGACGGATTCTCTTGAGGAGGTATTTGGTTTATCAGATAAGGATCCAAATAATTATCAGTGGAAGATTGATCAACCTGAAAAGCTTGCTAGTATGTTTGATAATCCTTATCATCCTGATAGGAATAGTCCAAAAAAAGATAGTTTTCTCTTGAAAAATCTTTGTTTTTTTAATATACTAAGTATAAATTTTTAAATATGATTAGTAGTAGTAGTAATTTTTGTGTTTGTAGAGAGTCTGTGGCTGGTGAAAACAGGTAATATGAAGTTATGAACTTGACTAATTTTAAGTATGTAGGGTAAGACCTTTATCTCTATAAAGCTGCATAGGAATCTATGAAGTAAGGTGGTACCGCGAAAATTTCGTCCTTATATTGATATAAGGATTTTTTTTTGGAGGTGAAGAATGCAGGAATTTATATTGTTTATTATGTGTTTTTGTTTTGTTTTACTTATTTATGAGATTTTCATTGTGACTCCTGCTAAAAAGAGAAAAAATTCTAAAAATCAGAAGAAGGGAAAGAGTTCTAAAAAAGATCCAATTGAGGTACGATATTTAATTACTAGATATCATTTGGATATGAACAAGATTTCTTATCCTCAATTATTGCAGATTGTTGCTTTAGTATCCTCTTTTGATATCTCTTTGATTGTGACATTGGTTTTATTGCTCGATAGCTATCTTTTACAATTATTGTTGGCTATTGTAGTTTCAATTCCAATTATTTTAGTTAGTTATCATATGGTGGGAAAATTTTATCAGAAGAAAGGAATGAGTAAAGATGTATAATTTTAGTAAAATAGAAAATAAATGGAGAAAGTATTGGGCTGATCATGATACGTTTCATACGGATGTGTGGGATTTTAGTAAGCCTAAGTTTTATGTTTTAGATATGTTTCCTTATCCATCTGGAGTAGGTCTTCATGCCGGACATGTGGAAGGATATACTGCTACGGATATTGTCTCTAGAATGAAAAGGATGCAAGGATATAATGTTCTTCATCCTATGGGTTATGATTCTTTTGGATTGCCAGCGGAACAGTATGCTGTAAGCACGGGAAATCATCCGAATGGATTTACACAAAAGAATATTGAAACTTTTACCAATCAATTAAAATCTATTGGATTTGATTATGATTGGTCTAAAACACTACAGACGAGTGATCCAAAATTTTATAAATGGACTCAGTGGATATTTAAACAATTGTACTTGGATGGTTATGCAAAATATGTTGATATGCCTGTGAATTGGTGTGAGGAACTTGGAACGGTTCTTTCTAACGATGAAGTAATTGATGGGAAAAGTGAGCGTGGTGGGTATCCTGTTGTTCGTCGTAATATGAAGCAATGGGTTATTGATCAAGCAGCTTTTGCAGAAAAATTACTTGCGGGATTAGAAGAAATTGATTGGCCAGAATCCACCAAAGAGATGCAGCGAAATTGGATTGGAAAGTCTGTTGGGGCTCATGTAGTATTTAAAGTTTCTGGTACTGATCATGAATTTACTGTATTTACTACTAGACCTGATACTTTGTTTGGTGCCACTTATTGTGTTATGTCTCCAGAACATGCACTTGTAAATGAAATTACTACTCCGGAGAAAAAGGCGGAAGTAGAGGCTTATCAGAAAATATGTGCAACAAAAAGTGATTTAGAGCGAACAGAGTTGAATAAGGAAAAAACGGGTGTATTTATTGGTGCTTATGCAATTAATCCGGTCAATCAACAAGAAATTCCAATCTATATTTCTGATTATGTTTTAGCAACCTATGGTACAGGAGCGATTATGGCTGTTCCGGCTCATGATGATAGAGATTATGAGTTTGCTAAGAAATTTGATATACCTATTGTTCAAGTCTTAGAAGAAGTTACTGGAATTCCT
Source organism: uncultured Bacilli bacterium (assembly GCA_944358405.1). Taxonomy (GTDB): domain Bacteria; phylum Bacillota_I; class Bacilli_A; order RF39; family UBA660; genus CALVQX01. Next base: position 7,225 of record CALVQX010000053.1, read on the forward strand.
CATGAGAATGAGAAAAGGAAAAATTCAATTGTTGCGATTGTTTATGATAAGAAGCAGGATAAATACTTAACTATTCAATGGGGACAAAATGGTGGTCGTTTATTTGTCGGTGGTACTAGACAAACAGGTGAGAGTGCAGTCGATTGTGCAATTCGTGAAATTGGAGAAGAAACTGGCTATACTGATATAGAACTTGTTTGTGAAGATTTTAAGATTAATCATCATTATTATGCTTATAACAAAGATGTTTATTTTAATATTGAAGCTACTCCTTTATTATTTGAACTAAAGAGTGATGAAAAAAAGGAGCAACAGTTAGATGAAGATGAAAAATTTGCAGTAGAATGGGTGTCTAGAGAATGTATTGAATCAGAAATTAAAGATGAGTTACATGCAAAAGCTTTTTCTTATGTTATGAATCCAAATGCTATGGTTGGTGATGGAATTCATATTCATTCTGAATTTTTAGATGGAATGAATAAAGAGGAAGCAATTCATGCTATGATCTCATGGTTGGAAGAACATCATTATGGTAATAAACAAGTTAACTATCGTATGCGTGAATGGATTTTTGCTCGTCAAAGATATTGGGGAGAACCTGTTCCTGTTGTTTATTTAGAGGATGGCAAAATTCATGTTCTTGATGATGATGAATTGCCATTAGTATTACCTGAGTTGGAAGATTATAGAGGTCATGGTGGAAAGGCTCCTTTGGAAAATGCCAAAGAGTGGAAAAACTATTCTCATAATGGTATGGTTGGTGTAAGAGAAACTTCAACGATGCCAGGTTCTGCTGGTTCTTCTTGGTACTTTTTGAGATATATTGATCCTAGTAATGATAATGAGTTTGCAAACTATGAGTTGTTGAAGCATTGGATGCCTGTGGATTTATATATTGGAGGACCAGAACATGCAGTAGGTCATTTAATGTATTCTAGAATTTGGAATCATTATTTATATGATAAAGGGTTATCTCCTGTGAAAGAGCCATTTCAAAAATTAGTTCATCAGGGTATGATTTTAGGAGCGAATGGTATTAAGATGGGAAAACGATATCCTGAATATGCTATCGATCCTTTAGATATTGTTCGTGATTATGGGGCGGATACACTACGTTTATATGAAATGTTTATGGGACCATTAGAAGCATCAAAACCTTGGAGTCAACAAGGAGTAGAGGGAGCTCAAAAGTTCTTGGATCGAATTTATCGTTTGTATGAATCTGGTAAAGTACAGGATGGAGAAAATAAAAACTTAGAAAAGATCTATCATCAAACGGTAAAAAAGGTTACGGAAGATTTTGAAACATTGAATTTTAATACAGCTATTAGTCAAATGATGATCTTTGTTAATGCTGTTTATAAGGAAGATATTTTTCCTAAAGAATATGCAGAAGGATTTATTAAATTATTAAATCCAGTTGCACCTCATATTGCTGAGGAAATATGGGAGATGTTAGGTCATACAGGTACGATGGCATTTGAAGAATGGCCTACATACGATGAGAGTAAGATTGTTGAGGATACCAGAGAAATTGCTGTTCAAGTCAATGGTAAGGTTCGAGCTACAATTATGATTTCTGTTGATGAAGATGAAAATATGATAAAAGAGAAAGCGATGAATGCTGAAAATGTACTTCGTCATATTGAAGGAAAAGAAATTGTTAAAGTAATTGTTATTAAAGGAAAGATCGTTAATATTGTAGTGAAGTAACAGATAGTTTAGAACAAAAAGGAAATTATTGTGTAGAGCAGAAAACTTGCTTTTCTTTAGAAAAATTTTTTAGATATCCATAAAAAGAATATGAGAATGTTTTCTCTTTTTGATTAAGCTCAATCAATTACAATTTAGATGGATATTATTTATATAAAAGGAAGGATATAAAATTCTTCCTTTTTGTTGCATATGCAACATAAGAAAAAATTATTTTATGATATTCTAATATAAACTAGAAAGAGTGATGTTATGTTAAAATATTATCCTAATGTTGTTTTATTTGATGAAGAGAAGACCTCTGGGGTTGGTATTATTACTGGCTGGAAGACACCTCGTTTAATTCAGGACGAGTTAGTAGAGGAGGTTAAAAAAAAGGTTGTTTCTATTGGACCTTTATATACTAAAAATGGTATTAATTTTATTATCGCTAATTTGTTTTTAAATCCACAAATTTCACATTTGATATTATTAGCAGATTCTGATATTCATCCTAGAATATGTGATAGTATTCATGAATTTTTATATCTTTTAGAAACAGAAGAAGTACGTTTTCAAAAGAAATTTCAGTTTTCTTCTGATCATATTCATGAATTTTGCAACTATTTTAAAAACCATATTTCTTTGGTTCCTAGTAATAAATTAAATGATGTTTTAGAGCAATTAAATCCTTCTTTTTCTTGGAGAGATGGCATAGAAGATTTTTCCCCAGAAGTTGTGGAAACGAAGCAAAATTTAACTAGTGAAAAAATAGGATTTATGGTAAGAGCTAGTACTGTAAAGGAAGCATGGATGCGTAGTTTAAAGCTTATTGGTACTTATGGTAATTTAAAACTTTCGGATTATGATGAGAAACAAATGGAACTTATGGATTTGTCGATTATTGTTCGTGAGGAAGAAATAGATTCTCCCTCTATGGTAGGAGAACTTGGCATAACGAAAGAAGAGTTGGATTTATATGCTAGTACATTGCTTTCTAAAGAGAAACCAGATGATTTGCAATATACTTACGGGGAGAGATTTCGTAATTACGGAAATGTTGATCAACTTCAGTATTTGATTGATACTTTACGAAAGAAAATGTATTCTAGAAGAGCAGTAGCAGTACTTTGGAATCCAATGATTGACTATGTTGATGAGGTTCCTTGTATTGATTTATATCAAGCTATTGTACAAGATAATAAATTATATATGATTGCATATTTAAGAGCAAATGATGTTTATAATGGTTTTCCAAGAAATATTTATGGGGTATTAAAGATTCAAGATGTTTTATGTCAAGAATTAGGCCTTGAGAAAGGATATGTTAATACAATTACTGGATCAGCTCATGTGTATGAGAGAAATTTTTTAGATATTACTCCTTATGTTGATGGTAATATTTCTTTTTGCGAGGAAGATGAGCGTGGATATTTCTTTATTGAGAATAGTGGTGATACTATTGATGTTTCATTTTTTAACAAAGAAGGAGTATTAGAGAGAGCTTATCAAGGGAAAACTGCTACTTCTTTGCGTGATAAGTGCTGTTTTCATATTAGCAATTTAGACCATGCCTTTTATTTAGGACAGGAACTTACAAAAGCAGAGCTTGCATTGGAAAATGATTTGCCTTATGTGCAGGATAAACCATTAGTTCTAACGAAACGCTTGAGTTAGTTTAATAGTATAATGCAAGTTTTAGTAAATTGTTGATGTTCAAAGACATAATGCAAGTTATCTTGATTAAAAACTATAAAAAACCAAAAAAAATAGAATAAAAAAGGAATAATTTTATAAA
>CALVQX010000054.1 GCA_944358405.1 uncultured Bacilli bacterium
GTTTATAAACAATAATTTTATTTATCTTTCCATCTTTCATATCTTTTAGCATTTCTTGGAATTTAGGACGATTCATACTTTTGGCTGAAACACCTTCTTCACGATAGACTTTGTAGATTGTGTAATGCTTATAATCACACAATCTTTTCATGCTTTCTTCTTGTTCATCTAAACTAAATCCTTCGCGTACTTGGTCTTCTGTACTAACTCTTGGATATAGCCCAACTACAAATTTTTTCTTTTCTTCATTCAATATTTAATCATCTCCTTTTTTAAGTTTTAAAAAAAGAGAAGTGAAGGTACTACAAACTAATACTTTCACTTCTCAAAATACATTGTAAGACTTTAGGTAAATAAATTACTCTCTATATAAATTATACAATATTTTTAGATGAAAATCTATTTAGTGAAAGGTTAGTTTATAGTATTTAAGTAATTTTCTAGTTCTGATATTTTAATTTTATTAGTTAAGTTTCTTATGTAAATATCAGTAGAATAATTAAATGCAAGAAATGTTATACCTTTAATAATGATTCTATGAGGTTCAATATAAGATAGATTAGTTTTATCAATTTTTATAATATTGCCATTAATGAATATTGGTTTTGTTTTGCAGAATTTACAGATAAAATCTAGTCTTTGTTTTAATGACTTTTCAAAAGGCAATTCTTGCTTAATAAACTTAATCATAAACACCATCCTTTCTTTAGGATGATTTCTTTGTATTTCCAAGCTCTACGGGGAGTTCGAGACACAAAAAAATCAATCTCGCGATTGATTTCTATATATCAAAGTCCGAAAAGTTCGAACAGATTCGTCAATGGAGCGGATGAAGGGAATCGAACCCTCGTAGTCAGCTTGGAAGGCTGAGGTTCTACCATTAAACTACATCCGCATAAAATTCTTTCTGAACTCAGTGGAACGACTAAACGACTGAGATTCAATCTACACAAACCAAGTAGACATTTTTAATTATACTAAAAATCAAAATAATGTCAACCCTTTTTTTAATTTTTATGCAATTCTAAGAGAAAAGATACCATGAAAGTCTAAGTTGAAATACATTTTATAATGATTACCTATGACCAAAAAGAAGATAGCAATTGTTATTTTAGAAAACATATACTTACAATAGGTGATAAGATGGGTGAATTTGTAATAAACTTAATTCAAAATTATGGATATTTAGGAATGTTTTTAGGAATGGTTCTGGAAGCGGTAATCATCATTATTCCCAGCGAAGCTATTTTAGCAACAGGTGGTATTTTAGCAAGTCAAGGTATTTTTACATTATGGGGAGCATTTTTAGTAGGCCTAATAGGTAGTGTATTTTGTGCGATTGTAATTTATTATATGGGATATTTTGGTGGAAGACCTTTTGTAAAAAAGTACGGGAAATATTTTTTTATGAAAGAAGAAGATTTAGAAAAAAGTGATTCCTGGTTTAACCGCTATGGCATGTGGGGAGCTCTCATTGGTAGAAATTTTCCTATTATCAGAACTTTGATATCATTACCAATTGGAATTATGCGTCTACCTTTTCACAGATTTTTAATCTATACTATAGTAGGGTCTATTCCTTGGACCTTTCTATTTGTATATTTAGGATACATACTAAGGAATGGATGGATAGCAATCAATACCAAACTAACTTATTTAAAAATTCCCATCCGTATATTATTAGTATTATTAATTATTAGTTATTTTTACAAAAAAATCAAAGATAGAAAATAAATTTCTATTTTTTTTGACAAAAAATTTATTTTGATTTACTTTCTAACTAAATTCTGATACAATCATTTTAAGATCAAGCAGTATAGTAGTATAGGTGTTGAGAGTATGATAAAAAAAAGAAAAATAGCATTTCTAATAATAATAGGAAGCCTTTTGTTATGTGGCTGTGGTAATAAGAATAATAACGAACTTATTCTAGCAACGGAAGCGGGATTTGCTCCATACGAATATTATAAGAATGGAGAAATTGTAGGAGTAGATATTGATATTGCCAAAGAAATTGCTAAGGAATTAGGGAAGGAATTGGTAATCAAAGATGTATCATTTGATTTCCTAATTAATGAAGTAAAGAGTGGAAAAGCAGACTTTGCTGCTGCTGGAATTAGTATTACCGATGAAAGAAAAAAAGAAGTAGATTTTACAGACGAATATACTACTTCTAACCAAGTGGTAGTAATCAAAAAAGACAGTAACATCCAATCATTTGATGAATTAAAAAACAAAAAAATAGCCGTCCAGTTAGGCACGGTTGCAGATTTATATGTAACAGAAAATTACAAAAATGCAACTTTAATTACTCATAAAAAATATTTATCTGCTGTAGAAGATGTAAAAAGCGAAAAGGCAGATTGCATTATTATGGACCAACTTCCTGCCTTAGAAATTGTAAAAGAAAATCCAGAATTAAAAGTAATGGATGGAATTTTATTTCAAGATAAATACGGAATGATTGTAAAAAAGGGAAATGACTCTTTAAGAAAAGAAATTAATCGAGTATTACAAAAGTTAAATGAAGAGGGAACGATCGAAAAACTGATTTTAAAACATTCAAATTAAGAGGTAGAGAAGTATGAGTGATTTATTAGATACATTTTATAAAACTTTTATTTATGAAGAACGCTACTTGTATTTTCTACAAGGACTAAAATATACCCTGATTATTGCCTTCTTTTCTATTTTATTAGGTGTTTTTTTAGGAATAGTAATCAGCATTATAAGAGACTATCATAGGCAAACAAAAAGATTATGGCTCTTAAATAAAATAGCAGATATCTATGTCTACATTATAAGAGGAACTCCGACTTTACTACAATTAATGATTTTATACTATGTGGTTTTTAGAACGTCTAGTCTATCTCCGGTGATTGTAGGAATTCTAACCTTTGGCATTAATTCTGGCGCATATGTTGCCGAAATATTCAGAGCTGGTTATGATGGCATAGATAAAGGGCAAAGAGAAGCGTGCAAAAGTCTAGGACTAAATTATTTTAAAACGATGCGCTATGTTATTTTCCCTCAGGCAGTGGCAAATATTTTCCCAGCCTTAGGAAATGAAATGATTACTTTAGTAAAAGAAACATCGATTGCTGGCTATGTTGGTATTGTTGAACTAATTAAAGCCGCAGACATTATTTCATCCAGAACCTATGACTATTTCTTTCCGCTAATTGTATCAGCGCTTGTTTATTTATGTTTAACTTTTATCTTATCCAAGATAATGAAATTTGGAGAAAGGAAGTTGAATCATGGTTTATCAAGTTAAGAATTTAACAAAAAAATTTGGAGAAAATTTAGTGCTTGATCACATCAATTTAGAAGTCAAAGAAAACGAAAAAATAGTAATCATTGGACCATCCGGTGGAGGAAAAAGTACTTTTCTACGTTGTCTAAACCTATTAGAAAAGCCAACGAGTGGAAAAGTAATATACCACAATCAAGAATTAAATGAAAAAACATATAAAACAATTCAAGGCAAAATTGGTATGGTGTTTCAAAATTTTCAATTATTTAATAATATGACAGTAATTGAAAATATTACACTAGCGCCAATTTTAAATAAAATTATGTCTAAAAAAGAGGCATATCAAAAAGCAAGAACCTATCTAAAACAAATTCATCTAGAAGAAAAAGAAAGGACTTATCCTTCCGATCTATCTGGAGGTCAAAGGCAGAGAGTAGCAATTATTAGAACATTGATGATGGAACCAGAAGTGATTTTATTTGATGAACCTACCAGTGCTCTAGATCCAGAAATGATAGGTGAAGTTTTATCATTAATAATGGAGGTGGGTAAACAAAACATAACCATGATTGTAGTAACTCATGAATTAAGTTTTGCATATGATTTTGCAACCAGAGTTCTTTTCATGGATCAAGGGAAAATTGTCGAAGATGGGGATAAAGAAGAAATCTTCAAACATCCAAAAACAGAACGATTAAAACAATTTTTAAATAATACAAAATAGGAGGAACTATGAACGCAATTAATGTTACTAGTGAGATTAAACCACTAAAAAAAGTACTACTACATCGTCCAGGGAACGAATTATTAAATTTAACTCCAAATACATTGCAAGAGTTATTATTTGATGATATTCCATACTTGCCTATTGCACAAAAAGAGCATGACGAATTTGCTAGAGTACTAAAAGAAAATGGGGTAGAGGTTGTTTATCTAGAAAATTTAATGGCAGAAGTACTTGCTCAAGATGAAAACATTAGAGAAGAATTTATCAAACAATTCATCTTTGAAGCAGGAATTAGAACTCCGAAATATCGAGATTTAGTATTTCAATATTTAAATAGTTTTAAAGATGAACTAGAACTAGTTCTAAAAACAATGGAAGGAATCCAGATTTACGAAATCAACAGAAGTCAAAGAAAAGATGAAAAATCTTTAGTAGATTTAGTTACAGAAGAGACTGACTTTTTAGCAGCTCCAATGCCAAATTTATATTTTACAAGAGATAATTTTGCCAGTATTGGTAAAGGAGTTTCTTTAAATAAAATGTACTCAGTAACGAGAAATAGAGAAACGATTTATGCAGAATATATTTTCAAATATCATCCAGATTTCAAAGATAAAGTAGATAAATATTATGATCGAGATTTACCATATCATATTGAAGGTGGAGATATTCTAAATTTAAATGATCATATCTTAGCAGTAGGTATTTCTCAAAGAACAACACCAGAAGCCATCGACCAATTAGCTAAGAATTTATTTAAAGATAAGAAATGTAAAATAGATACTGTACTTGCATTTAACATTCCAAATAGTCGTGCATTTATGCATCTAGACACAGTATTTACTCAAATTGATCGAAATAAATTTACTTATCATCCAGGAATTATGGAAACCTTACAAGTGTTTGAAATTACAGAAGGTAATATCGAAGATAGTGATGAAGATTTAAATGTAATAGAAATTAATGATAGTCTAGAAAATATCTTATCTTCTTATTTAAAAATTCCTGTAACTTTGATTCCATGTGCAGGAGGAGATAAAGTAGCAGCAGAAAGAGAACAATGGAATGATGGATCAAATACACTATGCATCGCTCCGGGAGTCGTTGTAGTTTACGATCGTAATGTGCAAACAAACCAAGTGTTAAGAGAAAATGGCCTAAAGGTCATAGAAATTCCAGGTGCAGAAATTTCCCGTGGCCGTGGAGGTCCACGATGCATGAGTATGCCACTAATAAGGGAGGATTGACATGAATTTTTACGGAAGAGACTTTCTGAAACTTTTAGATTATACAGAAGATGAAATTATTTATTTAATTCATTTAGCAATGGAATTTAAAAAAAGAAAAAAAGCTGGAAAAAGACATGACTTTTTAAAAGGGAAAAATGTTGTTTTACTTTTTGAAAAAGATTCTACTAGAACCAGATGTGCTTTTGAAGTTGGAGCAATGGACTTAGGAATGGGAGTAACTTATCTAGGACCAACAGGATCTCAAATGGGAAAAAAGGAAAGCATCAAAGATACTGCTCGTGTTCTTTCTAGAATGTATGATGGAATAGAATATAGAGGATTTGATCAAGAAATTGTCGAAGAGCTTGCCAAATATTCATCAGTTCCTGTCTGGAATGGATTAACCAATGAATTTCATCCAACGCAAATGTTAGCAGATATCATGACGATGTATGAAAATTTTGGAGAAGTAAAAGGAAAAAAATTAGTTTTTTTAGGAGACGCAAGAAATAATGTAGCAAATTCTTTAATGGTCATTTGCTCTAAATTAGGCATTGATTTTGCCTGTTGTGCGCCCAAAGAATTATACCCAGCAGATGATTTAGTAAAGCAATGTCGTGAGATCGCTAAAGAAAAAGGTTCGGATATCTTATTAACAGAAAATATTGATGAAGGTGTTCAAGATGCCTCTGTAGTATATACCGATGTATGGTTATCCATGGGAGAAGATGAAAATCTTTGGAAAGAAAGAATCGAGTTATTAACTCCATACAGAGTAACCAAAGAATTAATGAAAAAAGCTACATCAGATGCTATCTTCTTACACTGTTTACCATCATTCCACGATACAAATACAAAAATAGGAAAGGAAATACATGATAAGTTTGGGATTGAAGAAATGGAAGTAACCGACGAAGTATTTGAATCAGCTCAATCCAAAGTAATGGATGAAGCAGAAAATAGACTTCATACAATTAAAGCTGTCATGTATGCGACGATGAAAAAACAATGAGAAAGAAATTAGTAATTGCCTTAGGAGGAAATGCCCTAGGAAACAGTCCAGAGGAACAATTAAAACTAGTTCAAAAGACAGCAAAAAGTATCGTAGAACTTGCCGATATCTATGATATCGTTGTAACCCATGGAAATGGGCCACAAGTAGGAATGATTAATATGGCTTTAGAAGTATCTCATGAAGAACTTCAAACTCCCGAAGTTCCATTTGCTGAATGTGGAGCTATGAGTCAAGGATATATCGGATACCATTTACAACAATCGATTCAAGAAGAATTACTAAAAAGAAATATGCATAAGAATTGTATTACCGTATTAACCCAAGTCGTAGTAGATAAAAAGGATCCTGCTTTTTCTAATCCAACGAAACCCATTGGTAGTTTCTATACCAAAGAAGAAGCGAATAGATTAGAAATTGAACGAGGATATGTTTTCAAAGAAGACGCAGGAAGAGGATATAGAAGAGTAGTCCCTTCTCCTGAACCTAAAAAAATCATTGAATCCAAATCTATTAAAATGTTATTAAATAATAAAAATATTGTCATTGCTGGTGGTGGCGGAGGAATTCCTGTTGTTTATCATTACAACAAACTAAAAGGAGTAGATGCTGTCATTGATAAAGACAAAACAAGCGCTCGTATTGCAATTGATATTAAAGCAGATATGTTTTTGATCTTAACAGCAGTAGAAAAAGTATGCATTAATTACAATACGGCAAATGAAAAAGAACTTGATTTTTTAACACCAAAACTAGCTCGTCATTATATGCAAACAGGAGAGTTCAAAGAAGGAAGTATGCTACCTAAAATAGAAGCATGCCTTACTTTTGTAGAACACAACAGACGTGGTGGTTGTGCATTGATCACATCGTTAGAAAAAGCAAAAGAAGCTTTAGAAGGAAAAACAGGAACAATAATAAGTAGGAAAGGAATATAATATGGCGACAAAGAAAAAAAGAAAAGGATTTATTACAGCCTTTTCCATTATATTTATTTTAATTTTTCTATTAGGTGCCCTAACTTACATTTTACCAGTGGCACAATTCAGCGGGGAGGAAATTATCAATGGTAGTGGAGTAGTTAGAGCTACTTTACCAGATGTATTACTATCACCAATTTTAGGATTTGAAAATGCAATTGATGTTTGTATCTTTGTCCTAATTTTAGGAGGATTCTTAGCTGTAGTTGCAAAAACAAAGGCTCTAGAAACAGGAATTCAAGTATTAGTAAAAAAATTAAAAGGAAACGAATTAGCATTAATTCCAATTTTAATGTTTATCTTCTCCATCGCTGGAACAACTTATGGAATGTTAGAAGAAACGGTAGGATTTTATGCTTTATTAGCAGCAGCAATGGTGATGGCTGGAATGGATACTGTGGTTTCATCTGCAATTGTACTACTAGGTGCAGGCTCTGGAGTATTAGGATCTACAATAAATCCATTCGCAGTAGGAGCAGCAATCAGTGCTCTTCCGGACAATATAAAAGTAAATCAGGGATTGATTATCTCAATTGGTGCAATTCTATGGCTTAGTACCTTGTTGATTTCTATTTGCTTTGTTATGAACTATGCAAAAAAAGTAATTAAGAAAAAAGGATCTACGATACTTTCTTTAAGAGAAAGAAAAAATATGGAAATGGAATTTGGAGGTCATCTTGCTAGTAAGCAAGAAAATGTAAAACTAACAAGAAAGCAAATAGTTACACTTTGCTTATTTGGCTTAACTTTCTTAATTATGATTATTGGTTTTATTCCATGGGAAGACTTTGGAATTACATTCTTTAGTAAAACAACAGGATGGCTAACAGGCAGTCCACTTGGTAGTTGGTATTTTTATGAAGCTGCATTATGGTTTTTACTAATGTCAGTAGTAATTGGTATTATTAATAGAACTGGAGAAAAAGAATTTGTAGATACATTTATCGATGGAGCAGATGATATGGTTGGAGTTATTCTAATCATAGCTATCGCTAGAGGGGCATCTGTTCTAATGCAAAGTACCTATCTAGATAATTTTATTATTTATAATGCCGCAGATGCCTTAAGATCTGTGCCAGCTATTGTTTTTGCTCCATTGAACTATTTATTACATGTAGTATTATCTGTCATTGTTCCATCAAGTTCCGGTCTTGCGACTTTATCAACTCCAATTATGGGACCACTTGCTGCTCAAGTAGGATATAATGTAGAAGCAACGGTAATGACTATGGTAGCAGCAAACGGATTAGTCAACTTGATTACTCCAACATGCGGAGCAATCATGGGAGGACTTGCTTTAGCTAAAGTAGAATATACAACTTGGGTAAAATGGGCTGGAAAAGTAGTTCTTACGATTGCGGTAGCAAATATATTGATCTTAACACTATTAATGGTTGTTCTCTAGAATAAAAAGTATAAATTAGAATAATAATACTTCGTTTCTATGTCTAAGAAACGAAGTTTTTATATGTTCAAATAAATAAAGAATAAGATAAAACTAGCAGAAGAAAAGCAGAATCATAGGAAGAAAAATTCCCTAAAAAAATCTAATATAGATGAGGAAAAGAATAGTAAAGTAAATAGTTAATAAATATTTAGGAAGAACAGTAGAAAATAGCTCGCTAACCAAGAATATCTTCCTTGACAAATGGCCCCCTTTATAGTATCGTATCTTCAAGGAGGATATTATGGATAATAATAAGAAAACTACCGACCCAATGTTTGATGCTATGATGCAAGCAGTAACTCAAGAAATAGAACAATATCGAAAAAACAATCCAGAAGCTCAGAAGAGATATGAAGAATGGTTAAAAACTCACGAGCCTCAAGATCCATCAGCAGAGCTTACGATAGAGGATTTTATGGAAGCAGGTTATAAAGAGGTAATGGATGATGGTAGTCTACGCCCATGTACAGAAGAAGATGCCCAAGAGCTTGGACTTCGCCATAGATAAAATAAAAATTAACGGATAAAATAAAAATATTAGAAACATCTAGTATTTTTTTTTGCTATATGTTATAATTGGGAGCGACGTAAAGAGGTGTGAAGTATGAAAAAAAGAAATATAGCAATCATAGCGCATGTAGACCATGGGAAAACGACTTTAGTAGATGGCATTTTAAAACATTCTGGTATGTTTCGTGAAAATGAAGACGTTTCTAATGTATCAATGGATTCTAATGCACTAGAAAAAGAACGAGGAATTACTATTCTAGCTAAGACTACAGCTCTTGATTATAAAGGGGTCCGCATTAATATCCTAGATACTCCAGGACATGCAGACTTTGGTGGAGAAGTAGAACGCATCATGAATATGGTAGATGGTGTGATTTTAGTAGTGGATGCTTATGAAGGGGCAATGCCACAAACTAGATTTGTATTAAAGAAAGCCTTCGAAGCAAAAGTAAAGCCTATTGTTGTAGTCAATAAGGTAGATAAACCCAGTGCGAGATGTAAGCAAGTAGTAGATGAAGTATTAGATCTATTTATTGAATTAGGTGCTGATGAGGAACAACTTGATTTCAAAGTAATCTATGCCTCAGCTTTAAACGGTACATGTTCTTATAGTGATGACTTGAATACACAAACAGAAGGTTTTGGAGAAATCCTTGATACAATTTTGGAAGAGATCCCAGAACCATTAGGAGATAATTCTAAACCATTACAATTTCAACCAGCACTTTTAGATTATAACGAGTTTGTGGGTAGAATTGGTATCGGTCGTATACATAATGGTACCATTAAGACTGGCGAAATGGTAACATGTTGCAGATTAGATGGGTCTACGAAGCAATTTAGAATTCAAAAATTATTTGGTTTTTATGGATATAAGCGTGTAGAAATAGAACAAGCCGAGGCAGGAGATATCGTTGCTGTTGCAGGACTTAGTGATATCTCTGTAGGCGAAACGATATGTAATACTACAGAAATTCTACCACTATCACTATTACATATTGATGAGCCAACATTACAGATGACCTTTGGTACAAATTCATCTCCGTTCGTTGGACGTGATGGTAAAATTGTTACTGCACGTAAGATTGAAGAACGTTTAATGAGAGAGACACAACGAGACGTCAGTCTAAAAGTAGAACCATTTACAAATGATTCTTACATCGTTAGTGGACGTGGAGAATTACATTTAAGTATTTTAATTGAAAATATGCGTCGTGAAGGATTTGAATTGGAAGTATCTAAACCTAAAGTAATTATTAAAGAAAAAGAAGGGATAAAATACGAACCATACGAAGAATTGCAAATTGACGTACCAGATGATTCTGTTGGTGCAGTAATTGAGCAATTGGGATTGCGTGGTGCTCATATGGAAAATATGGCAAATATCAATGGTCAAACACGTCTTTTGTATACCATTCCTTCCCGTGGATTAATTGGATTTTCAACAGATTTTATGACACTTACCAAGGGATATGGTATTATGTCTCATAGTTTTAAAGAGTACATGCCATATGAAAATGTGGATGTAGGAGAGAGAAAACTTGGTGTGTTAGTTTCTATGGAAAATGGTTCAGCAACTGCTTATTCCATCGGAAATCTAGAAGATCGTGGTGTAATGTTTATTGAACCAGGTACTGAAGTATATGAAGGTATGATTGTAGGAGAGTGTAACAGAGATAATGATTTAGCAGTAAATGTAGTAAAAGGAAAACAATTAACAAATACTCGTGCTGCAGGTAGTGATCACACAGTAGTATTAAAACGACCTCGCCCAATTACATTAGAATATGCTCTGGATTATATTAACTCCGATGAATTAGTAGAAGTTACACCTAACTTTATTCGCTTAAGAAAAAGAATTTTAAATACAGAAGAACGTAAAAAATTTGACGCTAGACAGAAAAATAACTAAAAATAAATAAAATAGTTATTTTTTCTTGTCTATTTTTTTAGATATCTGATATAATAAAAGAAAGAATAGAGGTGGGATTGTGGATCAAAATAATAATCAAAATCAAAATAGAGTAAATACAACAACCAAAGAAGACTTAACAAAAACACAAGTATTGAATTTGAATGATGTACAAAAAGTAGCAAATTATGAGAAAAAGGTGAGTAAAAAGCCTGCCATATTTTTGTTTATTTTAGGAATCTTGCTAATTGCTGGTGGCTTTGCATATCCGTATATTATGGAAATGATAGGAGGAGAGACTAGCAATAATACTCCTAATAGCAATGAGGAAACACAGACAGATGAAAATCAAAGCGAAGTACAAACGCAAACTGGTTCTTTAATTTGTAATTACGCACAAGCAGGAAATGCAGATGGTACAGATATGACGATATCACTACAATTGAATTTTGTGGAAGACCAGTTAAATAATTATGTGAAAACAATCGTAGTATCTCCGACTGTAGGACAAGAGGCAATAGGAAATGCAACAATTCAAAATCTATATGCATCATTACAGCCTTATCAAGCAGCCCAAATTCCGGGATATGTTTTAGCAGTAACATCTAATGAAACTGAATTACAAGAAACATTAACCATTGATTTTACAACTTTAGATAAGACACAAATACCAACAGATTATAATACCACATATACTATGGTGGATTTTGATGCAAATGAATCAATGCAATCAGTAAGAACAAAAGTGGAAGCAAATGGTTATCAATGTCAATGATAGAAAGGTAGAGGTAAAACTATGACAAAAAGCGGAAAAAAAATATCTACAAAGATGTTAATAGCAATTATATTATTAATAATAGGAGTAGTATTGTTAGTTGTTGGAATTATTTATCCAAATTTTCTAAGTGAAGAAGGTTCATCTAATAATAATGGAGCAGAAAATGGATCTGGAGATGAGTTAGTATGTACTTATGAGCAAAATGGAAATGCAGATGGTACAGATCTTACGTCAACTTTAAACTTAACTTTTGAAGATAATAAATTAGTAAGTTATACAAAAAATATTGCTGCACATCCAACTACTGGAAATGAGGAAACAGGAACAGCTACGCTTCAAAACACATATAACACCTTAGAACCACTTCAAAAAGTGCAAATTGCCGGATATTCTATGCTAGCAATGTATGATGGAATGTTTCTACAAAGTAATATTACAGTAGATTTTCCTAATTTAGACAAAGAAGCAACCAAAGATTATAATACTATCTACATGAAAGTAGATTTCGAATATAATGATAGTTATAATGATGCAAAATCGAAAGCAGAACAAGAAGGATATCAATGCAAATAAAATCTCAAGATAAAATCTTGAGATTTTTTAATAAAAAAATTATGAAAAGAAACTTCCCCTAAAATAATTGTCTCATAAACAAAGTCAAAAGACTTAAAATTAAGTCAAAAAAAGATAAATAAAAACTGCAATTAAGCAGCTTTTTGATTTTTTAATAAAGTTCTTTTTTCTTTTGCTGAAATTCTAGTTTTTGTACCATCAGCAAGACGAAAAACCTGTAAATTTAAATTTTGTGTACTATTGGTTGTATTTAAAGCATGAGAACGTTTTCTTTTTCTCAAATTTGGTCTTCTACTACTAATATTAATTGCCATAAATTCTCCTCCTTCACTTTGCTCTTTTTCCATCTGCTTAATAACTTTATCATAAAAATAATAGAAAGTCAAATGAAATAAGACAAAATCCTACTAAGGAATAGCCTGTTCGATTTACACAAAAACTAATACATGATAAAATAATAAACGGAAGGAGATAATATGATGTATATACCCTTATTTAATAAAAGTAATTATTCACTACTATCTAGCCTATTAAAAATTGCAGATATTGTCTCTTATGCAGAACAACAAAATCTACCTAGTATTGCCTTAACAGATACGAATATGTATGGTACTATGGAATTTATTCATAAATGCAAAGAAAAAAATATAAAAGCCATCATAGGACTACATATATTATTAGAAGAGTATCAGATTATTTTACTAGCAAAAGACTATCAGGGATATCAAAGTTTGATTAAACTTTCTACCATTCAAAACGAAAGAGTAGTAACAGAGGATGACTTATCTACTTTTTCTAAAAATGTAATAGGAATCCTTCCATATAAATGGAATGAAAAATTTTCTTTTCTCGAAAATATTTATCAAGAACTATTTTTAGCTTATTCCAATAAAAAAGAAGAAGTAGATTCTTTGCTAATTACAAAAAATGTAGTATTTGCCAAAGAAAGTCTTTATTTAGAAAAAAATGATAAAGACATCTTGCCTTATCTTTATCGAATTAAAGAGGGAAAAACAATCAACGAAGAAATTACAGAAGAAATAGAAGATCATGAACTAAATATTAGCAATTTAATGGAATTAACAGATAATCTTGGCTTAATAAATACACTAAAGATCAGTGATATGTGTAATTTAGAGTTCCCAAAAGCTAGAAATCTATTGCCAATTTATGAATGTGAAGATCCTAAACAATATTTATTCGAATTATGTAAAAAGGGATTAACTAAGAGATTGAACGGAGTAATTCCTGAACACTATAAAAAACGTTTAGTTTATGAGTTGAAAGTAATTAATGAAATGGGCTTTCCGAACTATTTTTTAGTGGTCTATGATTTTATTCGTTATGCCAAAAAAAATGGAATTTTAGTAGGCCCAGGTAGAGGAAGTGCTGCCGGTTCTTTAGTAGCATATTCCCTAGGGATTACCGATATTGATCCAATCCAATATGATCTATTGTTTGAGAGATTTCTAAATCCAGAAAGAAAAACAATGCCAGATATTGATACAGATTTTCCTGATAACAGAAGAGATGAAGTAATTCATTATGTAGTAAATAAATATGGGAAAAGAAGAGTATGTGGAATTGTTACTTTTGGAACCATGGGAGCAAAACAAGTAATTCGTGATGTTTCAAGGGTGTTTAATATTCCTTTGTATAAAGTAGATGGATTATGTAAATTTATTCCTGCTTTCACCAAGGATAAATTGCTAGATTTCTATCAAAATAATGCTTCTTTTAGAGCTAGAATCGATAGTGATACCCTACTTACTAAAATGTTTTCTATAGCGATAAAATTAGAAGGGTTTCCAAGACACACCTCATCTCATGCGGCAGGAATTATAATGAGTCAAGTAGATCTCGATGAAGTCATTCCTCTAACTCCAGGAGATGACATGTATTTAACAAGTTATTCGATGGAATACTTAGAAGAATTAGGACTGTTAAAAATGGACTTCTTAGGTCTAAAAAATTTGACGATGATCGATAATATCATTCATGACATCAAAGAAACGGAAGGAAAAGAGATCGAGTTTTCAAAGATTCCATTAGATGATAAAGAAACACTAGAAATTTTTGAAATCGCCAATACAAGTGGAATTTTCCAATTTGAATCAACAGGTATGCGTAATTTCTTGAGAAGATTAAAACCCAATACTTTTGAGGATATCTTTGCAGCAATAGCCTTATTCCGACCTGGTCCCGCAATCAATATCGACAGTTATATTAAAAGAAAACATAAAGAAGAAAAAGTAACTTATTTAGATCCAAGTCTAGAACCAATTCTAAAAAATACTTATGGAATTTTAATCTATCAAGAGCAAATTATGAGTGTTGCTAGTATTTATGCAGGGTATACATTAGGGGAAGCAGATATTTTACGTAGAGCCATGAGTAAGAAAAAAGTAGATCTACTAAAAAATGAAGAAGAGAAGTTTATACAAAAAAGTATGCAAAAAAATCATCCATACGATCAAGCAAAAAAAATATTTGATTTAATATTAAATTTCGCTGGATATGGATTCAATCGTTCCCATTCTGTTGCCTATGCTTTGATTGCTTACAAAATGGCTTATTTAAAAAGACATTACCCTACGATATTTTTTGCAAACTTATTAACTAATGTTATTGGAAGCGAAGCAAAAACAAACGAATATATCATGGAAGCAAAAGCGAATAAAATAGAAGTAGTAAAACCATCGATTAATGAAAGTAAAACCAAATATACAGTAAAAGACAATCGAATTATTTATCCTATTTCTAATATCAAATCCATCGGAGTTGTAGTATCACAAATGATCCAAAAAGCAAAAGAGGATGGTCCATTAATAGATATTTATGATTGCTTTAGTCGTCTATATATGGCGGGTGTTGGAAAAAAGAATTTAGAAGTTTTAATATATGCGGATACATTGAAAGAATTTGGCTATAATAGAGCAACCTTAATTTATAATTTAGACAGTTTATTTAATTATGCTGAATTAACAAAAGATATTGATCCATCATTAGTGATGAAACCAGAAATCGAGATAAAAGAAGAATATGAAAATAGTTATTTACTAGAAAAAGAAAAGTCTGTTTTTGGATTCTATTTTACTTCCCATCCAACGACTATGTATATGCAACAAAACCCATATTGTATTCCCTTAAATAAAGTAGAAAACTATTTTTCCAAAAAGATAGATACCTTAATTCTAGTAGAAAAAGTAAAAGTAATTACCACCAAAAAAGGAGATAAAATGTCATTTATTACTGGAAGCGATGAGACTGCTAGCATGGAATATACTTTATTTCCCAAAACATATGAAAGCTATAGTAATATTGAAAGAGGAGATTTACTAAAGATTAGAGGAGTAGTTGAAAAAAGGCTAAATCAAATCCAAATTATTGTAGAAACGATAAAAAAAGTAACGTCAGGAGAAGAAAATGAAAATGAAAGACTTATCCCTAAAGGATAGAAAAAAAAGTATTTCTAAAACAAAAACAAAAGCAAATAGATCGAAAGAAAAAATTTATAGCATCGCAGGAGGAATTCTAATTCTAGATCAATTCATCAAAATAGTAGTTCGTTCCCATATGGATCTATTAGAAGAAATTAAGATAATTCCTAATTTTTTCTCCCTTTATTATGTGGAAAATAAAGGTGCCGCCTTCAGTATTTTAGGAAGTAAAACATTGCTATTGATCGTAATTAGTGTAGTATGCATTGTAATACTAGATCGTTATATTGCCAAAGAAGAAAAGTTTACTAAATTATCTATTTGCTCTCTAGGGTTAATTTTAGGCGGGATTTTTGGAAATTTAATAGATAGAATCTGGTATCACTCAGTAACAGATTATTTATCATTTTCGATTGCAGGATATAGTTTTCCAGTATTTAACTTAGCAGATATTGCTATTACACTAGGAGTAGCCTTATTTATTTTAGCAATGATAACAGAAGAAAAAACATCAAAAGAAAGGAAGATTGGATGATAAAAGTAGAAATCGAAGAACCAAAAAGATTGGATCTTTATTTAGCAGAGCAATTAGAAATGTCTCGTAGTAAAATTCAAAAGCTAATTAAAGAAGAAAAAATAACAGTAGACGGCAAAAAAACATCTAGTAGTTATTTAGTAAAGCAAGGAGATCAAATTGAAATCGAAGAAAAAGCAAGAGAAGAAATGAATGTAGAAAAAGAAAATATTCCATTAAATATTATATATGATGATGATGATTTATTAATTATCAACAAAGAAAGCGGAATGGTTGTTCATCCAGCACCCGGTCACTATCAAAAAACATTAGTAAATGCACTTCTTTATAGATTTGATTTAACAAGTGGTTCTAAGGAGCGTCCAGGGATTGTTCACCGTTTAGATAAAGATACAAGTGGCTTAATGATCGTTGCAAAAAACGAATGGTCTCATGACAAACTAGCCACAATGATTGCAAACAAAGAAGTAAAAAGATCTTATCTAGCAATTGTAGAAGGCGTTATAAAAGAAGATAGTGGAACAATAGAAGCACCCATTGGAAGGGATCCTAAAAACAGACAAAAAATGACTGTAACAGATATAAATGCCAAAAATGCAGTTACCCATTTTAAAGTATTAGAAAGATTTTCTAATAATACTTTAATAGAATGTATTTTAGAAACAGGAAGAACACATCAAATTCGAGTTCACCTGGCATACATTGGTCATCCAGTTACAAATGATCCAATCTATGGGAGAAAAAAAGCAACTGATTTTGGGCAAATGCTACATTCTAAAAAGATAGAATTTTATCATCCTAGAACAAAAAAATTATTAACATTTGAAGCAGAAGCTCCAAAAGAATTTTTAGAAAAATTAGAAGAATTAAAAAAGTAGAGTAAAATTTTAAGTTTTACTCTTATTTTTGAATAAAATAAGATATAATAGAAAAAGAAAATAGAAAGGACTCAAAATAAAATAGAGTAGATGGAATCGATGGAAGAACTAGAAAAAAAAGGACTATTGTCCGTAAAAAGAAAAAAATACGTCTTCGCAAATGGGTGCTAATTTTGATCTTAATCCTTACCCTTACTGGTTTCAGTATTTCTCTATATTCATTAATAAATTGGTATATAGACAGTAAAGAAGTTACAAATTTAGAAGAAGAGCTAGAAGAGATAGCTAAGCCAACAGAAAAAGAAGATAATGAAAATACTGAAATTATTAATCCTCCTACAGAAAATCAAACCACGGATAGTGATTACTTTAATTATATTAAGATGAATTTATTAGAAGTAGACTTTAATGAATTGCTAAAGAAAAATAGTGATACGGTTGGATTTATTAATGTAAAAGGAACCAATATTAATTATCCAATAGTTCAAACTACCAACAATAGTTTTTATTTAACACATGCCTTTGATAAAAGTAAAAATGATGCAGGATGGGTTTATATGGATTATAGAAATGATCCTGTAAATTTTAATCAAAATACAATCATTTATGCACATAGTAGATATGATAAAACAATGTTTGGTAGCTTAAAAAATATTCTACAAAGTTCTTGGTACACTAATAAGGAAAATCACATTATTCGTCTATCCACCCCAACAGAGAATAGTATGTGGCAAATATTTAGTGCCTATACCATTGCAAAAGAAAGTTATTATATTACGACTACTTTCAATAATTCAGAAGAATACGCAACGTTTTTAACCACACTAAAATCACGTAGTGAAGTATCCTTTTCAGGAGAAGTAAACACAAGTGATAAAATCTTAACTCTATCCACCTGTAAAGATAATTTTGGAAATAGAGTAGTAATGCATGCTAAATTGATCAAATTAGAAAAAAGAAGCTAAATAAATAAAATAAAAACTGTAATCGTATCTTGCACTGGATGATAATACAAAAAAATAAAAATTCAGAATCATAAAAAGTTATCTTATTTGGATATATTTACAAAAAAGATTGAATGTAGCTTACTGAAAATGTAAAATAGATAAATTATATTGCTGAAAGTAGTAAAAAAGATTGAGAAAAAATTATAAAATTATATACTTAAATTAAGATAAACAAGACGTTTATCTAAGGTAGAGAGAGGAGAAAATATGAAAAATGAAAGAATAGCATTTCTATTTATTATTGGTCTATGTGCATTTATTCCAATGATAAATACGAATGCAAAAGAGCCTATTGTAGTAACAGACAAAGCGGGATTATTAGATGCAGTAAATAATGCACAAACATGAGATGTGATCCAATTAGGAGATAATATAACACTAGATAGTGTAGCTGACATAATAATAGTTAGTGGAAAAGAGATCACAATCGATGGAGCAAATCACACAATTACTGGTTGGAGAGATGATGAGGTTGAAAGTCCATCAGGAAACCAATCTATTATTACTGCATTAGAAACTGGTGCTACTATCCACCTAAAAAATTTAAAATTAGAAAACTCACAAAAGTATGGAATACAAGCTTATGATGGTGGTTATGTAGATTTAGAAAATGTAACAATTGATAATTGTCGTTATGGAGCAATCTTAGTAAACGCAGGTAGCGTTGAAGTGATTAGTTTAGCTTTAGGAGCAAACGGAGAAACAGAAAATAATGGAATTGAAATTTCAAAAGCAAAGGCTTTGGAAGCATCAGCAAATGAACCAACAGTAATTATGAATGGAACAATTACATCAGAAGTAGAAGAAAATGTAATTCGCTTTGCAAAAGATGAAAATGATGTTACAAAAAGTTTTACTATTACAAATGAAGACACAACAACAGATAAAATCCTAGTAGAAGATAATAAAGTAGTAATTACAAATGAAAATAATGAGGTTAAATTTGTTAGTAATGAATCAAAAGAAGAAACTACTTTAACAGGAGAGAAATATGTTCCAACAGAAACGGAAGAAGAAACAGATCCAACAACTCCTCCAGAAAGTACACCTGATACTCAACTAAAAGAAGAAACAAATCCCGAAACTTCTGATCCATTATTATTTATCGTAATAGCTCTAGTAGCAACCACTGTAATTGGTGGAGTTACTGTAAAAACATTAAAAAATAGAGCCTAGTAAAAAAAGAGAAGATGGCACAAGCCATCTTTTTGTATAGATCAAAAATAGTATTCCAAAGTTTACTAAAAACGACCAAAAACGCTTTCCGATTCATAGAAGATTACTTCATCAATTTTAGTAGTATTTTCCTAAAGTTTTTTACCATTATCTAATACTTCTTGCCAGAATTACTTGACTTTTAGTAAAAAAATAGTATAATACAACTAAATTGGAAGGGGGATAACTATGTTTGGTAAAAATAACGGCTATGATATAAGTTTTAAACTAGAAAGGACAGCACCTAAAGGAACTTTACTATTCGAAGTAGAAAAGCCATCCATACAGGAACAATGGGATGTAATAGATTATTATGGAGAAAGAGCCTGTGGTGTTCCAAAAGAAAAAATAAAAAGATATAAAGACACATTAAATAAGTAGAGATCACTGAAAAAAACAGTGATTTTTTTGTTCATAAGGAATTGCTTCTCTAAAATGCAAATTTGAAAATTTGATAAAAGAAATTTGGTTGTACTAGATTTGTATTTAATCATTATTTAGAGAAATTAAGTGTTAGAAGATGGGTATGTCCAGAATGTGGAAGTTATCATGATAGAGATTATAATGTAGTTAAAATATTATGTTTGAAGAATGAAAGAAATATATGTTAGAATTAAAATAGAAAAAATATAAAACAAAAAAACAAAAGGAAACTACGGTAGCAACTACCTTTTGTTAAGCCTGTAGAGAAGTCAGGATACCTAGTCAGTGAAGCAG
>CALVQX010000055.1 GCA_944358405.1 uncultured Bacilli bacterium
TCTTCAGCAGTCCATTTTTTGTGTTTTTGACCTTTACTAGCCATTTTATCATCTCCTTACTCTCATTATAACAAACAAAAAAGTGGAACATCTTTTTATGTGTCCACTTTTATCTTACAACTTCAAAATTAAAGTCTCTTTTTAAGTACAAAATAATTTAAGCTCTAGAAACATATTTTCCATCACTAGTAGAAACAATAATCTTTTCTCCCTCTTCAATAAACAAAGGAACTCTCACCATTAAACCAGTTTCACATTCTGCATCTTTTAATGCATTATTTGTAGTATTTCCCTTTACTGCTGCTTCTGTATGTGTAATTGTCAACTCCACCTTATCAGGTAAATCAATTCCTAAAACTTCTCCTTCATAAGTAGTAATATATACTTCTAAATTTTCCTTTAGGAATTTAGCCCCTTCTCCAATAATGCTTTTATCTAGCTCTAACTGCTCATAAGAGTCCATATTCATAAAATAATAAGTATCTCCCATCGTATACAAATATTGCATTAATTGTTTATCGATACGAGCAGTTGCAACTTTAACTCCAGCATTAAAAGTCTTTTCAAAAATTGCTCCTGTTCTTAAATTCTTTAATTTAGCCTTTACAATTGCTGCACCTTTTCCAGGTTTTACATGTTGAGTATCCATTACAACATAAATAGCACCCTCTACTTCAATTGTAATACCATTCTTTAAATCATTTGTACTAATCATTTAAATCACTCCTTAAATTAAAAAATAAGCACGATAACTTATTTCTCTTCTTTATGTATTGTATGATTTCTACATCTTGGACAATATTTACTAATTTCAAGACGTTCCGTAGTATTTTGTACATTTCTAGGTTCTCTATAGTTTTTTTCTTTACACTCAGTACATACTAGAGTTTTCATTTGTCTTTTTCCCTCTTTTTTAGCCATTTCTATCCCTCCTTACACGCCTATAGGTATTATACCAAAAAAATAACAAAAAGCAAAAGTTTTTTGTTATTTTCCATACTTTTTCTTTATTTTACATTAGGATAAGTCTTAAAATCATCTAACATTACTCAAAAATATTAAAAACAAATAAAAAGTAAAATAATCCTTAAAATTTATATTATTACTTGCAACATCAAGAAAAATCTTTGTATCTACATCAACTTAGTGTCAAACAACGTACTAAAAACTAAATTCCATACATCTCATAATACTTATTAGTCACTTCCTTTGTAATTCTCAAAGTAACTAAACTAGCATAATCTGTAGAAGAATTTGGATGAGAAGAATTAGGAGAAGTAACGATAATAGAAAACTTTGGATTATCAGCTGGGGCATAACCAACAAAAGAACTAGTGATTGTTTCCGTATCAATAACACCATCATTGTCAGTGTCAATAAAACTTTGCGAAGTTCCAGTCTTTCCAGCAGCATTTAATTTGTCATCAATATATCCTCGACCATATCCTCCAGCCATATGCATTACAGCATAAAATCCTTCTTTAATGCGTGCCATATACTCTGGTTTGGTATCAATGGTATTTAAGACTTTTTTGTCAACTGAAAATAATAATTCCCCGATTGCATCAGAATCGGTTGCCGCATGAACTTCCTTTAAAAGATGAGGTTGCAATCGACTTCCACCATTAGCAATCGTTGTAATATATTGAGATAATTGAATCGGTGTATAAGTTTCATATTGCCCCATAACAAAATCCAATAAATTTCCTGCACTTTTATCTTCTGCAGTATACCCCAAACTCTCAATAGGTAAATCAATCTCTGTTTTAACACCTAAACCAAAAGCATGATACATATTTCGGTAAGTATCAAAAGCACTCTGATTAAAGTTTAATTTCATTCCCCTAAAATACTCTTGTCCATTTACTCTAATCGCTGTTTTAAACTGATATACATTACTACTTTTTGCAAGTGCTACAATATCATCAATAACTCCTAAGTTATTCACGGAAGAACATTTTTCTGGAGCACCAGCAATCTTGACACACTCATCTAACATTTTTTCTCCTATCCGAATTGCTCCAGTATTATATCCGACTAGCATTGAAGCACCTTTTACAACTGAACCTGGAGTAATAGGAGAAGTTAAAATACTAATAATATTATCTACAATTGTCCCTTTTACAAGTCTTTTCGAAGCCATAGCCAAAATTTCCCCTGTATTTGGATCCTGTAAAATAACACTAGAATGATCATAATATTCAGTATTAGGTTCACTCTTGGCACGTAATAATTGCTCTTCAATAATTCGCTCTACTTCCTGCTGCAGATTAATATCGATCGATAAGACAATATCGTTTCCACGTTTCCCTTCTTTAATCAAACGCAATTCATGAGAACTAACAACTTCATATTCTTCCTTTTCCCCTTTTAAATATTCTTCATACTGTTTTTCAATATAGCTAAGTCCAACCCGATCATTTAAAGCATAGCCTTTCGCCAAATATTCCTCTTTCTCTTCAGCAGGAATTCCTTGTGTAGAAGTAGAAACTGTTCCCAAAATAGATTTTAAAGTATCTCCATAAGGATAAATTCTCTCCCAATCAATTCGTGTATTAAACCCATTTAATTCTTCATTATTCTCCGAAATATAAGCATACTCTTCATCTGTTGCATCTACTTTAATATTTTTCTCTTCATAAGTATAGCCATGATTCATTAAATAATATAAATAAGCAACTTCCAAATCTTCCTCCGAAAAGATGCTCAATTCCTCTTCTGTAATCCTCTCAATTTTTAACTCCTCTAAATCCTGATTTGTAATCTTCCGCTGCTCTACTTTTTCTTTTTCCTCTTCTGTAACCTTTGTATCACATTTCTTTGGATATTTTGCTAAATAAAACTCTTTCTTAGCCCTTAAAGTCAAATTAGAAATATCTAACTCCAAATGAGGAGCAACCTGATAGGCCAAGTCGATCATCTCAGAAGTAGTAGTTCCCTTCTCTTTTTTATAAGTAATTGTCTTTACAGCCTTATTATCTACAATAATATTGTAGTTTCGATCATAGATTCTACCTCTTGGAGAACTACTTCCAGACACGGTCGTATACGTAAGAGAAAACAATTCTTGTTCATACTCTTCTTGATTCCATATCATTACAGTATAAAATTTGCCTAATACAATCAAAAACAAAATCCCAACAACAAAGAAAAACACAAAAAACCTTCGATTTATAATCTGATCATAATTCAATTTTTTCTTATTTTTTTTATTTAATCCAGTCATTAAAACCCTTCTTTCTATTACTAGTTTATCACATATTTGAAAAGTTATTTCATATATTTTTTTAAGAGGTGATATTATTTATAAAGAATTAATCAAGAAATATATTACATGTCTAACTCCTTCGGATATTAAAAATTATGCCACAAGCATTTCCATTGTCATCAATGAAGAAGAAGCAAAAATCATTCACCAATTCATAAGAAATTACTATCAAGAACTATTAGATGACAAAATAGAAGTTTTTCATTTTTTAAAAAAGCAAATCCGCCCAGAATTATATCAAAAAATAATAGAGTTATATAAAGAAAACAAGGCTAAATATTTATCTTAGTCTTGTTTTATTTTTTGAATCATCCCAGGATCAAATTTCTTCTCTCGAATCATTTCTATTTCGTATCGATAAGGAGGATATTCTCGATCAATATAAGGCGTTTCTAATATCTTAGGAACTTTTTCTAATCTTTTATTATAAACAATAGAAAGTAAAGCATCAAAACCAATCGTTCCAAAGCCAAAATTTTCATGTCGATCTTTGTGAGATCCCATGGGATTCTTACTATCATTTACATGTACACAATAAATCTTCTCCAGTCCAATCATAGAATCAAAAATATCCAAGAACTGGTCAAATTCCTTCATATCATAACCTGCATCATTCAAATGACATGTATCTAGGCAAACCCCAATATGTTCCTTATCCTCCACTAAATTGATAATTTTTTGAATTTCTTCTAGCCGAGATCCTATCTCTGTACCCTTTCCAGCCATTGTTTCTAAAAGAATTGTAACAGAACAAGTTCCTAAAATTTGATTCAATCCTTTTGCGATATTATCAATAGCAACATCAGTGCCAAGTCCTACATGACTTCCAGGATGCAAAACGATATAGTGAATTCCAAGCGTTTCACAGCGCTTGAGTTCTTCTTGTAAAAAACGTACCGAAAATTGAAATTTCTCAGGTTCTTTATTATTTGCTAGATTAATAATATATGGAGCATGAACAATCACTTTAGAAGCATCCATTCCTGCTTTTTTCATCAATTCAAAAGCCTGTAAAGTAAGTTCTTCTGAAATAGGATAACGAGCTGTGTTTTGAGGAGCTCCGGTATAAAACATAAACGTATTTGACTTATAACTTAAAGCTTCCATCAAACTTCCCAATAACTGAGTATCTTTTTTAAAGCCAACATGACTTCCAATATATAACATAACTACCTTGTATGATATATATAGTCAGTTACAAGAGAGATTTTGTATTTAATACTGACTAGTATATTATCATATTCCTTCTTTTGAATTTCTCTCTAATTTTATATAATATACTTAAGATAACTGTGAATTGTATATTTAATACCTGTAGATTTAACTACTTTCTTGGAGTTTACAACCACAGTTTTATCTTTAATTGCTTATTGGTTGGTTGAAGCATTGACTTCTTATAACAAGCAAGGCTGT
>CALVQX010000056.1 GCA_944358405.1 uncultured Bacilli bacterium
AAAGAAATATAGTTTAAAAAACAAAGTTACCTATATTAACGATAACTTTGCCTCTTGTTTAGATGATGTGTTAACTCAATTGTCATCATCATGTAAATAAATCATTTTTCATGCTTTTGTCCTGTTAAAAAAGAGGATTTCTTGCATATTTATATGAAATATGTTATATTATTTAATGTGAGAGATCACTGGATTTTGTAATTAAATTAGGCTATTTGCTTTCCTCTTAATTAATTATGTTAGTTGGAAAAATACCGTTTAACCAAGTCCAATCATATAATTAAGGAGGTTAGTATATGGAATTTACAGATAAGACATTAGTTTGCCAAGATTGTGATAACGAATTTGTTTTCACCGCTGGAGAACAGGCATTCTATAAAGAAAAAGGGCTAGAAAACGAACCAAAAAGATGTAAAGAATGTCGCGAAAAAAGAAAAGCAGCAAGAAACAATCAAGATTTGCAAAAAAATCAATAAAGTAATATAGAGACTAGTTAGATAGTCTCTTTTTCTATTGGCAAACAAAAAACAGATACATAAACTATAGTAACAAACTTTACAACAGTTTCGTTTTATCGTATACTAAAACTATTAAGAGGAGTGAAACAATGAAGTATTATTGTATAGGAATTAAAGGGACTGGAATGTCCACTTTAGCGCAAATATTAAGTGATTTGGGGAACGAAGTAAGTGGCTATGATGATGTAAAAGAACATAAATTTACACAAGATGGTTTGGAGAAACGAAATATTCCAATCTATTATGATCAAAGTCATGAAATTGATAAAGATACCATTGTTACTTATAGCGTTGCTTTTTCTAAAGATCATAAGGAAATAAAAAGAGTTGAGTCTCTAGGTCTTACAATCAAAAAATATAATGAGATTATGGGAGATATCATCGATATGTTTGAATCCATCGGAGTAAGTGGAACGCATGGAAAAACAACTACTTCATCATTGATCCGTCACTTATTAGAAAATACAGTAGGATGTAATTATTTTATTGGAGCAGGGGATGGATATGCCAAAAAAGAAAATCGCTATTTTGTAGTAGAGAGTGATGAATTTAATCGTCACTTTACAGCATATCATCCAACATATTCAATTATTACAAATATTGAAGCAGAACATTTAGAATGCTATAAAGACATTAATGATATAAGAGATACTTTTTCTATCTTTGCAAATCAAACCAAAAAATTGGTAATTGCTAACGGAGATAACGAAGAAGTTAGAAAAATAAATTTTCAGACTCCTGTAAAATTTTATGGATTCAATGAAAGCAATGATATTGTAATTAAAAATGTAGAATTATTAGAACAGGGTTCTATATTTGATCTATATATAGAAGGAAAATTATATGGTCACTTTGATATTCCATTATATGGAAAGCACATGGTAGCAAACACTGCAGCAGCCATTGCAATTGCTAAAGAAATAGGTCTAGCAAAAGAAAAAATCACAGAATTACTAAAAAGTTTTCATAATGCCAAAAGACGCTTTGCGGAAGAAAGGATAGGGGATGCAGTAATCATTGATGACTATGCTCACCATCCTACAGAAATAAAATCAACCCTAGAAGCAGTAAAACAAAAATATCCAAAGAAAAGATTAGTAGTTGTATTTAAACCAAATACATATTCTAGAACAAAGGACTTCACAAAAGAATTTATCGAAGCATTTCAAATGGCAGACAAAACATATTTAACAGAAATCGAATGTAACAGAGAACGCCAAGAAGACTATCCAGGAATTACTTCTCATCTTATTGTAGATCAATTAAAAAATGGAGAGATGATCAGTGAAGAAACAATAAACAAGTTAAGTAACGAAAAAAATTCTGTTGTTTGTTTCATGGGTTGTGCTTATGTAGATGGATTGATTTCTAAATTCAAAAAAATAATACAATAAAAGAATTTTCCTACTAGGAAAGTTCTTTTGGTATCAGAAATAATTTAGTACAGGAGGAAAATATGAAAGAACAAGTAATCCATCCATTCCCCAAAATATTTAATCAAGAGTCAAGAATTCTAATTCTAGGAAGCTTTCCCTCTCCCAAATCAAGAGAACAAGGATTTTATTATGGCCATCCTAAAAATCGATTCTGGAAAGTATTAGCCGTTGTTTTGGAAGAAGATATTCCAAAAACAAGAGAAGAAAAGGAAAGATTAATTTTAAAAAATCATTTAGCATTATGGGATGTAATAAAATCTTGTGAAATTAAAGGAGCTAGTGATAACTCCATTACAAATGTAGTTGTAAATCCATTAACAGAAATCACTAATAATAGTAAAGTACAATATATTTTTACAGTTGGAAAAACGGCAGATAAATTATATCGAAAATACTGTCAAGAACAAATCAAAATACCATCAATTTGTCTTCCTTCTACATCTCCTGCAAATTGTGCAGTTTCTTTCGAAAAACTGGTAGAAAACTATCAAAAAGTGTCCGAATTACTACATAAGAATGAAAAAAAGTAAACTAGCCTATTGTCTAAAAATGAGATTTATGATATCATTAAGTAGTAATTTGACATGGCCTGTTGGTGAAGAGGCTTAACACACTGCCCTCTCAAGGCAGCATTCACGGATTCGAATTCCGTACAGGCTACCATAGGAAACAAAAGATTAGACTAAGCTCTAATCTTTTATTTTACATAGATGAAAAAGAGAAAAATAGAAAGTATAAAATCATCTAAGACAAGCAAGATAAAAATAGATAAAAAATTAAAAAAAGTAATTTTAAATGATTGACAGATGACACCTTGTCGTAATATAATGATAAAGCATGTGACAACATGTCATAACATAATATTAAGAAGGGGATAAAATGCCTAGTCAAACATTTCTTAATTTAGATAAAGAAAAACAAAAGAAATTATTAGATATTGCTATGAAAGAATTTTCTAAATATTCTTACCCTGCTGTATCCATCAATCAGATCATTCAAAACGCAGGAATTTCTAGAGGAAGTTTTTATATGTATTTCAAAGATAAGGATGATTTATTTGAATATCTAGTTGAAATGAATCAAAACAATCTAAATCAAAAAACAAAAGAGATTATTAAAAAAAATCAAGGAGATTTATATACTTCTTTTATAGAATTATATGATGTGATCTTAAAAATGATATTTGAGAATCATTACCAAGGAATATTAAAGAATTTTTTTGTTTTTTTTCATCTTCGGAAAGAAAAAATGGAATATCCAGGACATGCATTATATGAATACATAAAAGAAGATATTAATATTAAAAAAATTGCCTCTAAAGATTTAGAATTTGTTTTTAATATGTTTACTCATACTTTATTTCTTTCGATAGCAGAAGCAATAAAAACAAATCATCCTTTGGATGTAAAAGAGCAATATTTAAGAAAGTTAGACATAATATGTTATGGAATTTATAAGGAGGAAAAAGAATGTTAAAAGTTTTTAAGTATTTAAAAAGTTCTATCTTTTCAGTGTTAGCAGTTATTTTATTACTTTTTGTACAAGCTTATCTAGATTTAACATTACCAGATTATACTTCAAAAATTGTTAATGTTGGTGTACAACAAGGTGGAATTGAAAATGCTGCCATTGAAACAATTGGAGAAGATACCTTGAATAAGTTAGCTTTATTTATGGATTCTAAGGATAAAAAGTATATTCTAAATCATTATGAAAAAAGTGATACATATAAGAATGAAACGATCTATAAATTAAAAGAGGATAGCGATACTGAAAAAGTTGCCTCTATCATGGCAGAGCCAATGCTAATTGTTAGTTATGCTAGTCAAGAACAAACAAGTTCCACCGAAGATGAAACAATCTCTTTTGATTTACCAGAAGGAGTGGATTTATTTCAAACTCTTGGAATGATGAGTGAAGATCAAAGAGAAGAAATATTAAAAAATATTGATAAAACATTAAAAGAAATTCCTGATTCTATTGTGGATCAAGCAGCTGTTAGTTATGTAAAATCAGAATATCAAAGGATCGGAATCGATACAGATCATATTCAGACCACATATATTTTAAAAGTAGGTCTAATTATGTTAGGAATTGCTCTTGCCGCTATGCTTGTAGGAATTTTAATTGTATTTATCGGTTCACGTATGGCAGCAAGACTTGCTAAAACGCTTCGTCATAAAGTGTTCACAAAGGTAGTTGGGTTCTCTAAAAACGAGATAAAAACTTATGGGCAGTCTTCACTAATTACTCGTACTACCAACGATGTACAACAAGTACAAATGGTTGTAGTATTTCTATTGCGAGTTGTTTTCTATGCGCCAATTATTGGTATAGGTGGAGTAATGAAAGCAATGCGCACCAATGCAGATATGACTTATATTATCGGTGTTGCGGTAGTCGCAATTTTAGCAGTTGTCATAACTTTATTTGCCATCGCAATGCCTAAGTTCAATCGTATACAAAAATTAATTGATAAATTGAATCTTGTTACTCGAGAAATCTTATCTGGTCTTCCTGTAATTCGTGCTTTCTCTAATGAAAAACATGAAGAAGAAAGATTTGAAGAAGCAAACAAACGTCTAACCAAAGTAAACTTATTCATTAATCGTGCGATGAGCTTTATGATGCCTATTATGATGCTAATTATGAATTTCGTATGTTTAATTATCGTATATCAAGGAGCAAAAGGTGTAGATAGTGGTATCATGCAAGTAGGAGATATCATGGCATATATTCAATATACGATGCAAATCATTATGGCATTTTTAATGATTTCTATGATGTCTATTATGTTACCTCGTGCAAATGTATCTGCAAAAAGAATTATGGAAGTAATAGAAACTCCAGATACGATTTATAATAGCGATCATTTAGTAGATTTTAAACCTGAAGAAAGAGGAAAAGTAGAATTTAAAAATGTAAGTTTCCGTTATCCAGATGCGGATTACGATGTAATAACAGATATTAATTTAGTAGCAAACCCTGGAGAAACGACAGCATTTATTGGTTCTACTGGAAGCGGAAAGTCTACATTAATTAATTTAATTCCAAGATTCTATGATGTTACAGATGGTGAACTTTTAGTAGATGGAGTAAATATTAAAGATGTAGATTTACACGAACTTCGTGAAAAGATCGGTTTCGTTCCTCAAAAAGGAGTATTATTTACAGGAACGATCAAAGATAACATTAAATATGGGAATGAAAATATTACCGATGAAGATGTAGACAAAGCCTTAGAAGTGGCTCAAGCAACAGAATTTGTTTCTAAACTAAAAGGTGGAGTAGACTACGATATTAGCCAAGGTGGAACCAACGTTTCTGGGGGACAAAAACAACGTCTATCTATCGCAAGAGCAATTGCCAAGGATCCAGATATTTATGTATTTGATGATAGCTTTTCTGCCCTTGACTTCAAAACAGATGCCAAACTACGTGGAGAACTTGCAAAAATTACTAAAAATAAGACAGTGCTAATTGTTGCTCAACGTATTTCCACAATTATGAATGCGGATAAAATCGTCGTTTTAAATGAAGGTAATATAGTTGGTATTGGTACTCATAAAGAACTAATGAAGAATTGTAATGTGTATAAAGAAATTGCTTTATCACAATTAAGTAAGGAGGAGTTAGAAAATGCCTAGAATCGGTCATGGAGGTCCCGGTGGAGGCGGTGCTCCAGAGAAAGCAAAAAACTTTGGTAAAACATTAAAACAACTTTTGTCTTACTTAAAAGACTATAAAATAGCAATGTTTTTCGTAATAGTTTTTGCTATTTGTTCTATCGTCCTTACCATTGTTGGACCTAAAATATTAGGAAATATTACAACAGAAATATTCAACGGATTAATGCGAAAGATTTCCAATACTGGTGGGATTGATTTTGGTATAATTAATCATACCGTACTTATTTTAGTTATTTTATATATTGCTAGTGCCTTATGTTCTGGTATTCAAGGAATAATTATGGCAGGTGTATCAAATGATATATCTTATCGTCTACGTAATTCTTTGAGTGAAAAGATCAATAAACTTCCAATGAAATATTTCGATACAAAAACTCATGGTGAAGTTTTATCGATTGTAACAAACGATATTGATACATTATCACAAGCACTAAACCAATCAATTACCACAATTATTACTAGTATTGCAACCATCATAGGAATTTTTATCATGATGATATCAATTAATATTCCTATGACAATAGCAGCAGTATTAATTATTCCGATTTGTATGTTAGTATTAAATGTCGTTGTAAAGAAAAGTCAAAAATACTTTGCTATGCAACAAGATTACTTAGGACATATTAATGGACACGTAGAAGAAATTTATGGTGGACATGATATTGTAAAAGCATTTAACGGAGAAGAAAAGGCCATCAAAAAATTTGATGAAATCAACAAAACATTATATCGCAGTGCGTGGAAGAGTCAATTCTTATCTACTACAATGCATCCCATCATGCAATTTATTGGTAACTTAGGATATGTAGTGATTTCCATATTAGGTGGATATATGGTAATTAAAGATCAGATTGAAGTAGGAGATATTTTATCCTTTACACAATATGTACGTAACTTCACCCAACAAATTAATCAATTATCCCAAGTTATGAATACTGTTCAGTCTGCAGTAGCTGCTAGTGAAAGAGTGTTTGAATTCTTAGCTTTAAAAGAAGAAGTACAAGAAATTGAAAATCCATTATCTACTGAAGGATTATATGGAAATATTGAATTCGATCATGTATGTTTTGGATATAATAAGAATAAGATAATTATTCACG
Source organism: uncultured Bacilli bacterium (assembly GCA_944358405.1). GTDB lineage: Bacteria > Bacillota_I > Bacilli_A > RF39 > UBA660 > CALVQX01. Next base: position 6,744 of record CALVQX010000056.1, read on the forward strand.
ACTTCTGTGCTAAGGTAAAAGATGGACAAAAAATTGCGATTGTTGGTCCTACCGGAGCAGGAAAGACAACCATTGTAAAATTATTAATGCGTTTTTATGAATTAAATAGTGGTCGTATTTTAATTGATGGAAAGGATATGACAAAGTTCAATCGAAGTGATATTCGTCGTATGTTCGGTATGGTATTACAAGATACATGGTTATTTAATGGAACAATTAAAGAAAATATCAAATATGGAAAGTTAGATGCCACAGATAGTGAAATTAAAACAGCATGTCACACTGCTAGTGTAGATCACTTTATTAAAACCTTACCTGACGGATATGATATGGTATTAAATGAAGAAGCAGATAATATTTCGGGTGGACAAAAGCAGTTACTTACCATTGCTCGTGTAATTTTAGCAGATCCAAAGATTTTAATATTGGACGAAGCAACAAGTAGCGTTGATACCAGAACAGAGATATTAATCCAAGAAGCGATGGATAAATTAATGGAAGGTAGAACGAGTTTCATTATTGCTCATCGCCTATCAACAATAAAAAATGCAGACATGATCTTAGTCATGAATGAAGGAGATATCGTAGAACAAGGAACACATGATGAACTTCTTAAAAAGAATGGTTTTTATGCCAATCTTTATAATTCACAATTTGAAGTAGAAGAATAGTTCTTCTACTTTTTTAGTACTTGGAAGACTTGTAGATTCTACAAAAATATGATATATTAAAATTGGTGATAAGAATGGAGATTAAAACAGTAGTAACAGGAACATTAGATGAAAATTGCTATGTATTAATAGAAAATAAAACAGCATTAATTGTAGATCCAGGAGATGATTATTTAAAAATAAAAGATGCAGTTGGAGAAAATAAAGTATTAGGTGTATTAATTACCCATTCCCATTTTGATCATGTAGGAGCTTTAAGAAATTTTTTAACAAAAAGAAGCATAAAAATATTTAAAAAGAGCAATCTAGAAGAAAAGGAATATACTATCGGAGATTTTTCTTTTCAATGTATTTATACTCCAGGACACTCAAAAGATTCTGTAACATTTTACTTTCCAAAGGAAAATGCAATGTTTATTGGAGATTTTATCTTTAAAGAAAGTATAGGAAGAACAGATTTACCAGGAGGAGATGCAAGCGAAATGAAAGAAAGTATCCAAAAGATACTTACTTATTCAGAAGAAGTAAAACTATATCCTGGTCATTATGAAAGTACAACTTTAAAAGAAGAAAAAGAAAAAAATCCATATTTAAAATAGATTTTTTCTTTTTTTAAATCAAATATTATAGTATAATAAAAACAAAAAAGAAAGAAGGTAGTAGGACGATGAAAGTATGGACTAAAATACATCTAAACAATCAAAATAAAAAAATCGCCTTAATTAGTAAATCATTTACTAATTATCTATATGGACAAGGACCAATCACTGACATCGTAAAAAAATATCGTATTTCTGAAAAAGATTATCAAGAATTAAGTCAATATACAGCCGATCGCATCAGTGGGATTTTAATGTTATACTTAGCAAAAGATATTAATCGCATTAATGATATTGTAAATAAATACAATTTAAATAATGGTGTAGTAAATGAAATTTCTCCAGAGATAGAGGGATATATTGATAAAGAGGCCCAAAACTAAGAAAAAGAAATCGAAGAAGATTTCTTTTTCTTTTTATAAATAAAGCAAAACACTTAAAAAACCAATCATCATAGCAATAACTAAAATAATAGATACAACCTTAACCACTTTTTGATTCATTATGTTCACCTCATATCCATTATAAAATAATTGCAGAAAAATGTAAAACAAATTTTTTCATTGAATTCAAAGAAATACAATATAATGAAATGAGGATGATACAATGAAATCATATTTGCAGAAATTCAAAACAAAAAAATTACTACTAATTCTATTAATAACAATGATAATTAGTTTTATTTCAGGATGTCTTTACGTTGCTATATTATCTAAAGAAAATCAAGCACTAGTAAAAGAGAGTCTAGATAATTTTTTTACAACGGTACAAAGTAACAAAATCAATTACTCAAAAAGTCTTTTTAGAAGTTTAACCAACAATATGATGATCAATTTTTTTGTCTGGATTTTAGGTATTTCGATTATTGGAATCCCTATTATTTTTATCACTTTTATATTTAAAGTATTCGTATGCGGATTTACTTTTACCAGTATAATATATCATTATGGATTAAAAGGAGTTCTTTTAGCAAGTATTTATATATTACCACATGTATTCAATTTACTATTACTATTTATACTAACTTATTATTCCTTACAGTTTGCTATTATGTTATGCCAGTATCTATTTCGCAAAAAAGAAGGAAACAAGCAAAAAGTAATGAAAAGATATATAAAAATACTAACACTTACCACACTTTTATTTATCGTTTCATCTTCGATAGAAGTTTATCTGATTCCATTCATATTAAGTCTTTTTTAGCTTTTCACAAGAATAAAAATATTGTATACTATTCCTAGGTGATATCATGGCAAAAGAAAAGGTAATGGTTGCAATGAGCGGGGGAGTTGATTCTTCTGTTGCTGCCCTTTTATTACAAGAAAAAGGGTATGAAGTAGTAGGTGCTACCATGAAGTTGTTAGAGGATGAAAAGACAAAGGAAATGATAACTGATGCAAAAAAGGTATGCCAAATACTAAAAATAGAGCATTACGTTTTTGATTTACAAAAAGAATTTAGAGAAATTGTAATTCAAGACTTTATAGAAAAATATCAAAATGGATTTACACCAAATCCCTGCGTAGTTTGTAATCATTTCTTTAAATTTGGAAGATTTTATCAAGAAGCACAAAATTTAGGAATCAAAAAAATAGCAACTGGACATTATGCAAAGATAAAAGATGGCCAATTAATATGTTCTAAAGAAAAAAACAAAGACCAAAGTTATTTTCTTTATGCAATTCCCAAAGAAGTATTACCACATGTTTTATTTCCTTTATCAGACTACACCTCAAAAGAAGAAATACGAGAATTAGCAAGAAAAGCAAATTTAAATGTAGAGAGTAAAAAAGATAGTCAAGAAGTATGTTTTGTACCTAATGACGATTATGCAACTTTTCTCGAAAAAAATATAAATACTCTACCAGACAAAGGGGATATTTGCTTAAAAGATGGTACCGTTCTAGGAAAACATAAAGGATTATTTTATTATACCATCGGTCAAAGAAAAGGATTAGGAATCAGCTATCAGACCCCTTTATATGTAATTCGTATAGAGAAACAAGAAAATAAAATTATCGTAGGCCCTAATGAAGATCTATTTGAGGACACATTAATAGCAACCGATCTGAATATATTAGTAGAACAAATGCCTACGACTGTTCTAGCAAAAGTACGTTCTCGAGGCGAAAAAGCAAAAGCAAAGTTAGAGTTCATATCAGATAATAGTGTACGAGTAAAATTTCAGTCCAAACAAAGAGCGATTACTCCTGGACAATCCGTAGTGTTTTATCAAGATGATATTTGCCTTGGAGGAGCAATAATAAAAGAAGTAGGAGGGAAATAGAAAAATGATCAAATTTAAAGTAAACTTTCAAAATTCTATTCAACTAGGAAATAATATTTATATTGATCCCTATCAATTAAAGGAAGAGGGAAAGGCAAAATATATTTTTATTACACACCCTCATTATGATCATCTATCTTGGGAGGACATAAAAAAGATATTATTACCAACTACGAAGATAATTATCCCTAAATCTTCTTTCTCTGAAATGCCCAAAGAAATAGATAAAAATCAAATGATTATGATGGATGCAAATGAAACAATAAAACTAGATGATTTAGAAATTCAAGCAGTACCAGCTTATAATATAAATAAAAAGTTTCATCCAAAAGAAAATCATTGGCTTGGATATATAATAACGATAGACAAAGAGTCTTATTACATAGTAGGAGATAGTGATAAAACAGAAGAATTATCTCACATCAAATGTGATTATTTATTTATTCCAGTTGGCGGAACTTACACAATGGATTATAAAGAAGCAGCACTACTAACCAATCAAATCAAACCAAAACTAGTAATTCCTACTCATTACGGACCAATTATCACTGGAAGCTTTCAAAACGCTGAAAAATTTGTATCACTACTAGATGAAACGATAAATTACAAAATTTTCTTTTAGAATAAAATTTTACCCTTTTTTTTTTAGAAAAGTGTCAATTTACACTTGATTATTTACACTGAAATATCTATAATTATATTAGGAGGGTAAAAGAAAATGAAAGAACTAAATATAGTATTAACAGAACTTGGCATTAGTAAAGTACGATTAGCAAAATACCTAGGTGTATCCAGACAAATGTTATATAATTATCTTGCAATAGATGATATCAGTAATTGGCCAAAAGAAAAGGCTGCCAAGTTGTTAAGCTTATTAAATATAGAAACGATAGAGGAATTAGCAAATTTAAAAATTACAGGAGAATATATTATTGAAGTAGAATCACGTTTAAATGAAGGTGTAAAAGATTCCTCTAATAGAGAAGTAATTGCCGATTTAAAAGGATTTAACAAAAAAGAACAGGAATTACTTACAGAAATAATTAATCTATTAAAAGAGAAGCTATCTTCCGATAAAACGAAAGATACATATAATACTTACTTGTATTTATTTCATTTTTTACAATCAATGGAGACAACAGAAGAATTAAAATATATTTTAGCTTATATGTCAAAATCCCTAGGATTTACAGATCCAATGGAATTTGCATTCAATCAAGACAAGCAATTTATTTTTGAAAGTATTATGTTCAGTGCCATGACACTTTATAATAATGGTGGTGCTTCAAAAACAAAATTAAGTGAATCGCATAAGAGATTTGTTCAGGATATTGAACATAAAAATGAAGAAAAATTATCAAGAACTCAAGAATTGAATACAGCAAAAGTTCAAGCACTAAAGGAATTAGGATATACAGAAATCAACGAAGACAATGCCAAAGAAGTTCTAGAAAAAATTGCAGAAATTCAATCCAGAAAAGTATAAAACCAAAGTACAGAAAAATACTTTGGTTTTATTATAAAAATAAAAAAAGATAGTATAAATTTAACTTCAGCAACAATTATTATTACCTCTAAAATTATTTCCTGGAGATAAGAAGAAGATTATAACAATAACGATAACAATTGCCCAAATCCAACCAGCTCCAGAATTATTACCAAATCCATCATTATTAGAGCAACAATACATAGGATATCCGTACATCATATTATCACTTTTCCTTTCACTATTATTATATTAGGAGAACAAAAAAAGTAATATAGCAATTACCTAAAAAAAGAGAAGGGGAGCTATATTACTTTTGTTGAGTTTGATTATTAAAATCTTTTTCTATGACACTTAATATTCTATTGATAACATAAGATTTCTCATTAGGTTTATTAGTATAAAAGGTCATTAATAAAACTCCAATTTCATCGCATATTTTTTTGACTTTTTGATCTCTAAGTTGTCTTTGTGGAGATTGATGAGAACGATCATTAAGTTCAATTAATAATAACAATTTAGAATAATCATTAGTAAAAATTGCAAAATCGACATTACGATACAATTCATTTTGAAATTTATGTTTTGATATCTTCTTAGTAATAGAAGCCAAATTTAATTGAGGAACAATTTTATATTTTATCTCTAAATCCTTAATCACTTGATAAAACGAATATTCTGATGCAGTCATTAAGCTTTTTTGCTGATATATTACTGTTGTTGGTGATTCCTGAGTTTCTACATTATCATTAAAAAAAATTTTAAAATGAAACTTGCATCTATCATAACTATATATTCCTCCAATATAAAATTATAAATTACTAACTTCCTATAATTGATATTATGTTAACTTCTTAATTGATCTAAAATAATCCAGGTATAAATATGAGAACTACTCTCTTTCATTTCATAGCATAACATTAATATAATTATAACATTATTTTAATTTTTAAAGTAAAAATAAATGATTATTATATGATTATTATAAATAAAAACAAACAATATTAACTATTAAATAACTAATTATACTACAATATATAATATAGTCTATCTATCATTTCTCCTAAACTATGGATATATATAACATTTAATAATATAGTACAGAATATCCTACTCTTTATATTTTAAATGCATAAAAAAACAATTCTCTTTCCATAATAACAATATAATAGGAGGAAAATTTTATGGCAAAAAAGAAAAAAAGTAATGATAAAATTAAATGTGAGGTGGGTAGTTGTCAATATAATAATTGTGATGATGGCTGCTGTGAATTAGAATCTATTTCAATTAGTTGTACATGTAATAATGATGAATGCAAAAATTGTGAAGAAACGATCTGTGCTAGTTTTGAAAATAGAGGAGGACCTATCACAGATACAGAATATGAAGTAGATTCAGAAATGTAAAAGAGGGGGATAACTCCCCTCTTTTTATTCTAATTCATTTAAAATACTAGTCCCGATTTGCGGCTTCTCTACTTCAAAATTATCAGCTATAGTAGCCCCAATATTAGCAAACGTATCAAAAGGCATTAATCGTTTTGGCTTTTTAAAGTTCCGACTATACAAAATTACAGGGACATTTTCTCTAGTATGATCATTTCCTGGAAAAGTTGGATCATTCCCATGATCCGCAGTAATAATTAACAAATCATCCAATTCCAATTTGTTTAAAATAATGGGAATATCCACATCAAACTCTTCAATTGCTTTCCCATACCCTTCTACGTCTCTGGTATGTCCATATAAACTATCGAAATCAGATAAATTTACCATACATAGTCCCGTAAAATTCTTATCCATGATATCGATTAATTTAATAATAGCTTCGCTATTATTATTTGCCTTAATTGTTTTATTAATTCCTTGACCATCAAAAATATCATTAATTTTTCCAATTCCGATTACGTTATAACTATTTTCAACTAAACTATCCAACACCGTCTTATGAGGAGGTTTTACCGCATAATCTTTCCTTCCACTTTGAATAAAGCGAAACTTCCCAGGAGAACCTGTAAAAGGTCTAGCAATTACTCTCCCTACTCTCCATTCTTCTTTTAACGTTAATGCACGAATTCTCTCACAATACTGATATAAAGTAGCAATTGGAATACAATCTTCATGAGCGGCTACCTGCAAATCAGAATCTGCAGAAGTATAAATAATCAATGCTCCATAATTCATTTGTCTTTCTCCCAATTCTTGAATAATAGCATCATCGTTACAACATTTATTTCCTAATACTCTTCTACCGGTAACCTCTTCGATTCCATTTAATATATCATAAGTAAATCCATTATTAAATGTCTTAAAAGGAATATCATTTTTAATTCCCATCATTTCATAATGCCCATTTAAGCTATCTTTTCCAGCATTAATAGGTTTAGCAATTGTATAATAGGCATCCACTTCTGAATTCTCATTCATATTTAAAGTATCTAAAAAACCAATTTTCTTCAGATTTGGAATAAATAAATCACAATGTTCTTGAATATGTCCCAAAGTATTACATCCATTATCGGAAAAATTAACAGCATCTGCAGTTTCTCCAACACCTAACGAATCTAAAACCATTAAAAATATTCTTTTAAACTTCACGAGTTAAACATCTCCTTTATGACTCCGTGGATGGAACTGATTATAATCCTCTATTATTTTCTCATCACTTTTTTCTGTATAAATCTTAGTAGTAGAAATATCAGAATGCCCAAGCATCTCCTGAACACTTCGAAGATCTGCTCCACAGTTGACTAGATGGGTAGCAAAACTATGACGCAAAGTGTGTGGAGAGACATTTGGATTCAATCCTTTTTCTTGTAACAGTTTTTTTAGCACTTTAAAAAAACCCTGTCTTGTCATTCCCTGTCCATGATTGTTCAAAAATAGCTTATCACAATTTTGTTTCTTTAATAGAAAAGGTCTTTTTTCTAAATATAGTTTCAAGTAATAAATCACATATTCTCCTAAAGGAATTTCCCTCTCTTTACTCCCTTTTCCCATAATTCTAACAAGACAATTAGTAAAATCAAAATCATGAACAGTTAATGAGACAATTTCACTCACTCTTAAACCGGTTCCATACATCAATTCTAACATAGCTTTATTACGATAGTCAAATAAGGTGTTCAAAGGGATGTCTAATAATAAAGATACATCACTAATACTAAGGGATTTAGGTAAGGTCTTTCTTAACTTAGGACGCTCAATAAATTCAGCAACATTTTTAGAAATTACTTTTTGACTATAAAGATAAGCATGAAAATTCTTAATCACTGTTAAATTATGAGCTAAGGTAGAAGTTTTTTCCAATCCATTTCTCTCTTTCAAAAATTCTTTAATATCATCACTAGAAATACTTTTTACAGAGTCTATTCCCCTACTTTCTAAAAACTCCTTATAAATTTTCAAATCATTATAGTAAGACTCCTTTGTTTTAGCAGACAATCCCTTCTCAAAAATACAATAATTAATAAAATCATCGATTGCTTGCTCTAACTTCATCTATACCACCTTCTTTTTAAGTATAAAATAAAAGAGAGAAAAATACAATCTTGCCCTAAAGGAAAAGTGTTTTCTTTTTTTTCTTTCTTTGCTAAAATAAAGGAGGTGATAAACATGGATAAACCATTAGCATTCAAACTAGCACCCACTAGTTTAACAGAAGTCATAGGACAAAGACATTTAATTGGACCAGGAAAGATTCTAACAAACTTAGTAAAAAACAAAAAGTTATTCTCTATGATATTATATGGGAAACCTGGAATTGGGAAAACGTCAATTGCCAATGCAATTATCAAAGATTTAAATATTAGATCTCGCTTTTTAAATGCTACAGTAAATACTAAAAAAGATCTAGATATTGTAATTGAAGAAGCCAAAATGTATGATGGAATCGTTTTAGTAATGGATGAGATTCATAGATTGAATAAAGATAAGCAGGATATTTTGCTACCTCAACTAGAAAGTGGATTAATCACATTAATTGGCATGACAACTTCTAATCCATATCATGCCATTAATCCTGCAATTAGAAGTAGGTGTCAACTATTTGAATTACATGAACTAGATACAGAAGATATTATAACAGGTCTTAAAAGGGCTATAAAACACCCTGATTTGGATGGAATTAAAATAGATGATAAAAGTATCGAGTTAATAGCAAAACTCTCTGGAAATGACTTAAGATACGCTTATAATCTATTAGAGATTGCTTTCTACTCTACTGATGATAAAACAATTACAGAAAAAAAAATCAGAAGAATAAACAATAAACCTGTATTTTTTGCTGATAAAAATGGAGAGGGACACTACGATGTATTAAGCGGATTACAAAAATCAATTAGAGGAAGTGACATAAATGCAGCCTTACATTACTTAGCTAGACTAACTGTAGAAGGAGATCTAGACTCTATATTTAGAAGATTATCCGTAATTGCTTATGAAGATATTGGTTTAGCTAATCCAGCAATTGGACCAAGGTTAGATGCTGCCATTCATGCTGCTGAAAGAGTTGGCCTTCCAGAAGCTAGAATCCCCCTTGGTACTATAGTAGCAGAAATGGCCCTATCACCAAAAAGTAATACAGCACACATTGCTTTTGATGAGGCCATTCATGATATTGAAGAAGGAAATGTAGGAAGCATTCCACCTCATATTAAAACAAATGCAAAAGAATATAAATATCCTCATGATTACCCAGGAGCATACGTCGTCCAACAATATTTACCAGAAAAATTAAAAAATAAAAAATATTATCATCCAAAAGATATTGGTTATGAAAAAGGAATGAAAGAAATTTATGAAAGACTTGAAAAATTGAGGCAAAAATCACGATAGATTTAAAAACAATTCCTCATAAGTAAAAAACATTCCTCCCTCCTCTTCCAAAAAAACCTCGTTACAAGAAAACGAGGTTTTATATATTTAAAATAAATAATTCAATTAAAAAATTGGCTTCTACATCACTACTTTTAATTTTAAGATCCACATCAGCAAGTTGAATCATCATTTGCAAAAGTTCCTCCTCTTGATAAGAATATATGAACTCTTTCGTTTTAGCAATCCGGTAACTAGATTTTTCTTTTAAAATACGCGCCATTTCATCATTAGATAAATGCTTTTTTTGTAAGAGTTTTACTTGATAAATAATACGAATTTGACTTGCTAAAAGACCAATAATAGAAAGCGGTTCAATTTGATAAGATAAAAGTTCATAATAAAGCTCTAGAGCAAGTTTTTTATTCTTTTCCGCAAGAGCTCTTACAAAAGAAAAGGTCACTTCTGTTGCATCATTTAATTTTTTAACGACCAATTTTTTAATATCGTCTTCTGTAATTGTTTTTGTATCTAGACAATACATCTTCAATTTATCACACTCATTCTGAAGTTTAGTAATATCCTCTTTACAGTAATCTAACAATAATAGAAGTGCTTTATTTTCTATTTGATATAAAGAAAGAGCTTCTTTTGCATAATCTTTCGCAGAAAATTGAACTTTAACATATTCTGTAAGTTTTTTGATCTCTTTTGTAATTTTTTTTCTTTCATCTAATTTTTTCGTAGTAATAATCAATAAATAATCAGGATTAGGATCTTTTAAATAATGTAGAAAATGCTCCGTCTTTTGCTTTTCCTCTTCGAAAGATACAGCCTCCACATTTTTCATAATAATTACTTTCTGCAAGGAAAAAAGCCCATAAGTATCTAGATCTTCTAAAACAGAATCTAAAGATACTTCTTCCATATCATAAGTATCAACCAGAGATTCCTCAAAATGATTTTTATGAATGATTTCCTCAATCTTTTTTTGTAAAGAAAGAGAATCTGTACTTTCTAGTAAATAATTATTTTTCATTTCTTAATACTTTCTCTACATTTGCAAGAATACCTGGTAAAGAACTAACATCCTTTCCCCCACCTTGAGCAAAGGTAGGACTTCCCCCTCCGTTACCACCAGCAGTAACGGATGCTTCTTTCACAATGTAGCCAGCATTTATACGGCAATTACTACGAGCCAAGAAATGAATACTAGAACCATCCTTAACATTAGCAAAAAATACAAATCCTTCTCCCATTGATTCTACTAAACTATCCGCAATCGCTTTTAAAAGATTATTATCTTTATTTTGTAGTTGCATTACAATACCTAAAGTTCCTTGATAATCTTTCATTTGTTCTTTGTAGATATCTAAATTTTGCAATGTCTTTTGTTCTCTTAATTCAAAATATTGTTTTTCCAAAGTTTTTACTTCTTGTTGAATATATTGCAACTCATTGCGATTAAAAATAATATCTTTATAAGAGACTGGTTTACTATTATCGATAGTCACGTCAAAATTTAAACGAATTCCTTCACTTTTTGCCTCATCTAAAATCTCTTTCGCCTTCATCAATAGTTTGATCATCTCATCATTATAAGGCTTAATAATATCAAATAAAGCATCTTCTATTTTATTTGCAGTAACAGCCTCAATTCGGTAAATATTACTTCCTTTCGATTCACAAGAGGAAATTGCAAGTCGCTTGATATCCTTGGTATTAGAAGCATGGGTACCACCACATAATTCAATAGACTTTCCAATCTTAACAACACGAACTTTTTCTCCATACTTTTCATTAAATAAAGCCATAGCACCAATTTGTTTTGCTTTATCTAGTGGCATAATTTCCGTTGAAACAATCAAATCTTTAGAAATCATATCATTAGCAAAACGTTCTACTTCTAAAATTTTATCCTCAGTCATTTTTCCACTATATGTAAAATCAAAACGTAATTTGTCCTCATCGACATAACTACCAGCTTGCTTAATATGATTAGAAACTACTTGCTGCAAAGAATATTGTAAAATATGAACACTAGAATGATTTGCTTCAATTTTTTTTCTACGATCTTTATCTAATACAAGCTCACACTCATCACCGACATGAATCACACCATCCAATAATCTCACCTTATGAATATGTTGCCCATTTGGACCTTTAAAAACATCTACCACACGAGCCTTAAAGTTCTTTCCTACAATCATTCCAGTATCGCTTACTTGTCCTCCAGATTCTGCATAAAAACAAGTTCTCTTTAATGCAATATATCCATCATGATCTAAGGCATCAATTAAATGATCCTTTGTAAATATGGCTAGGATATTAGAGCGCAAGCGATAAATTCCATAAACAAATTGACTATCCTCAGTAAAGTCAAGTAATACTTTCTTTTGACTAGCCATAGCAGTTTTGTTTTTGGCATTCTTTTTTGCTAGTTCTTTTTGCATATTCATATACTTATCAAACTCTTCTTTTGAAACGGTATATCCTAATTCATTTAAATACTCTAAAGTTAATTCAAAAGGAAAGCCATAAGTATCATACAACTTAAATGCTTCTTCTCCACTGATCGTTCCATCGATGGAATCTTCTGCTAACTCTTTTAAACGGCGTTCTCCTGCTTCTAGTGTTTTTAAGAAAAGCTTCTCCTCTTCTAAAACAGCAGTCTCGATCACTGGTCTTCTCTCTACTAAATAAGGATAAGCATTTCGCATAACTTCAATGACATCAGAGACGATTTTATACATAAATGGACACTCTAGTCCCAATTGTCTTCCAAAACGAACACTACGACGTAATAATCTCCTTAAAACATATCCACGACCTACATTTTCAAAGCAAGCACCATCGGCCAAAGCAAAGACGATTGCTCTAATATGATCCGCAATAATTTTATATTCTTTCTGACCTTGATAACTGGCTCCAGATAATTCTTCAATATGATGAATAATAGGTAAAAACAAATCCGTTTCAAAATTACTATCTACCCCTTGAAAAATACAACACCAACGCTCAAGACCAGCTCCAGTATCAATATTTTTGCTAGGAAGCTCTTGATATTCTTCTCTAGGGACACCCTCTTTAGAATTATATTGACTAAAAACATTATTCCAAATTTCTACATAACGTTCTTGATCAATATCATTTTTAAATTTTTCTAACGCATCTCCATTAGGATCATATTTTTCTCCACGGTCATAAAAAATTTCTGAATCAGGACCACATGGACCTTCCCCAATTTCCCAAAAATTCTCTTCCAAAGGAACAATATGACTAGGATCCATGCCAACATCAATCCACTTTTTCTTAGCTTCTTCATCCTCTGTATAAACAGTTACATACAAAAGATTTTTATCAATCCCAAAATAATTAGGACTAGTAAGTAATTCAAAAGCATACTCGATTGCCTCTTCTTTAAAATAATCCCCTACAGAAAAATTACCCATCATTTCAAAAAATGTTTGATGGCGTTTGGTAATACCAACATTTTCAATATCATTCGTTCGAATGCACTTTTGAATATTGACGATTCTCCTACATTCTGGTACTTCACGTCCATCAAAATATTTTTTTAAAGGAGTCACTCCAGCATTAATCCATAACAAACTATCATCATTAATAGGGATTAATGGTGCACTCTCCACTTTCTTATGTCCTTTCTCTTCAAAAAATCGAAACCATGTATTTCGAATATCATTATGACTCATATATTTCATATTACTTCTCTCCTTCATGTTTATTCATATCATTTAATATTTCAATTAATCTATTTTCATATTCTTCAAAGCTTCCATTATTCAATAAATAATAATCTGCATATGCAATAGGACCACCTTTAGCTAAATTTTCAATTTCTGAAACATCTCTATAAATAATATCTTCCTTCGTAAATGGTCTATCTACTCTATTCGCAACTCTTTCATAACGTAAATCTTTATCTACTACGATACAAATGAGCCTCAACTCTGGAAAACGCTCGATTAAATATTTATACTCATACCAAGAATAAAGTCCATCCAAAACAACCGATTGGTTTTTTAACGCTTCCTTAATCTCTGGTTCTAAGAATTTAGCATAGCATTCTGGTCCATGTTCCTTTCGCAATTTTTCACGAAATTCTTTCTCACTCTTTCCATCCGCCGTCCGAGCAATCCCAGCTTCTTCCATAAGGCGATAAGTAATTCCTCCAAAATATAATTTTTTAAACCCTTGGTTTTCTAAATACTCTGTAGCAACACTTTTCCCACTGCCACTCATTCCCACAATCGCGATCAACTGTCTCATATAATATCTCCTCCTTCTAACTCTTCCTCTCGAACAATACGCTTCGCTTCCAACTTCAAATCATCTAAACTACGATTGATGACAACATAATCATAATGTTCATAATCCATTAATTCAGTCTCCGTAATATGACTTTTTTCTTCCTTGGTGAGACCATTATCATAATTACTTCGTTCTAGTCGAATTAATACAACCGAAGAATAACGTTTTTTAAATGCCTCAAATTCCATAATGAGACGGGCATCCGTAATAATAAAAGTATCAAAGAAATTACTTAGTATCTCAATATCTTCAAATAGCCTATCTAAAAGAAAAGTTTCTTTATGCAACTTATTTTTAATAATTTCAATTCCCATTTTCTGTAAAAATTCTCTAGGTTTTTCTCCTTGATTTGGATCCCAATCAAAATAATTTCTTGCATAAGAATATAAAGGTTGTGTAATTTGCATCACACAAGGCTTATAACCATAGTTTTTTAGTTCTTCTCGTAAATAGGTTCCCAAAGTATTTTTACCACTTTTAGCAACACCAGCGATCACATATAGCTTCATAATTCCTCCTTTTAGCAAAGAAAAGACCACGATAGGAGGACAAAAATGCCCGGTACCATCCTATCTTGGCCTTTCTTTCTGATAACGGCTTTAACCGATAAAACTCCTAAAGTAGCTTCTTATCATAACCTAGATTCGTTTCCACCAACCACGAACTCTCTAGCACTATAATTATAATAATACTTATCTTTATTCTTCATTTTATATAGATTCCTGTTCCTCTCCTTGAATCATAGACTTTACATTTAATTTTTCATTAATAAATGTAAAAATAACTTTAAAGCAAGCAATCACAGGAGTAGCAACTATCATTCCTATGATACCAAAAAAATGTTGAAAAATCAAGAGACCAACCATAATTGTCACAGGATGTAATTTCATCGTATGACCCATAATCAAAGGTTGATAGAAATTATTCTCTAATAATTGAACTACAACGATGGAAACAACACAACAAATACCAACGATTGGTGACATAGTAAACCCAACGATCACGGCTGGAATTGCCCCGATATATGGACCAAAGTAAGGAATAACATCTGTAATTGCACAAAATAAAGCAAATAACAATGGAGCCTTTAATCCGGCCAAAGTAAGACCAATACTTTGTGTAATAAACACTAATAACATAATTAACAAAACACCTTGAACATAACTACGCAAAGACTCATTAATTCTAGTACCAAGTTCTAAATAATTATCTTGCCAAGAACGTGGAAGCAACTGCAACATATGCTGATTCACTTTATGAAAATCAAATAACATATAAAATCCAATCATCAATCCTAAAAGAAAAGTAACTCCACCACTAAATAATGACTTACCAAATTCAATAATCATATTCGGCAAAGAAGTAGTCAAAGAAACTCCTAAGTTTTCAATCCCTTGATAAACTTGATTCTTGATAGAACTCATATCTAATTCATTTCCACTGAAAGCATCAAAGATATTATTTAAAAAATTCTTTAATTCCTTTAAAATATCTGGAACTGTACCAACGAAATCCTTAATTTGATTTACTAAAGTTGGAAACAAAGTATACAATAAAATAAATAAACATCCTAAAATAATCAAATAGACAATAATACAACCAATAATTCTTGGAACTTTCTTTTTCTGTAACCAAGAAACAAAAGGATCTGCGAGCCAAGCGATCAAAATTCCTATAAAAATGGGAGAAATGACAAGGATTAGCTCCTTAATAATTCCAAAAATCTTCCATTCCTTTAAAAGATATGTTCCCAATAATACAATGGCAATAATAGCCATAATATAGCCAATTTTAATCAGTTTTCTACCCGTATCTAAGATCTCATTTAAACTAGCAATATCAATTTCTTTTTCTTTTTTTCTTCGAAACATTCTCATCACTCCATCCTAATTATAACACAACCTCTAGAAATAAACTATCATTTCACGTATAATAATATCAGGTGATATTATGAAAACCATTTCCGATACCATAGAAAATGAAATAATAATTAAAAATTCTAAATTTATCACGATACTTTTCCCCTTTACAGATCATACAAAACTCAAAGAATATTTGATGAAAGCGGAGGAAAAATATCCAAAAGCAACACACTATACTTATGCCTATATTACGAAACATCATCAAAAAGCAAGTGATGATAATGAACCATCTGGTACCGCAGGAATTCCCATGCTAACCATTTTACAAAAAGAAAATTTACAAAATATTCTAGGAATTACCATTCGCTACTTTGGAGGAATAAAACTAGGTGGTGGAGGTCTAATCAGAGCTTATTCCAAATCCCTAAGCGAAGCTATCAAAAAAGCCAAAGTAGAAGAAATAGAAGAAGGAGTTATGATTTCCTTTTCTATTCCTTATGATATGCAAAAAAGAACAGATTATTTATTAAAGGATAGCAAAATTATCAACAAAACTTATGCAGATGATGTCACATATACGGTCTTTGTAAAAGAAAAACTATTAGAAAGTCTTGCTTCCTATAATTATCAAATCTTACAAGCAAATGAAAAAAACACATAAAAATAAAATCCTCTATGAAATGATTCCAAAGGTATGTGTTTCATTTAAACTATTAATTATAATTGACTAAGGTTTTCAATCGCTTGATGACCTTTTTTTCAATGCGTGAAATATAAGACTGTGAAATTCCTAATTTTTCCGCTACTTCTTTTTGTGTCATTTCTTCCTGTCCCATGAGACCATATCGCAATATCATAATATCTCGATCTCTTGGTTTTAAGTGTAAAACTTCGTTAATCATTAAGTTTCTTTCCGTCTCTTCTTCAATCCCTCTAGTGACGATATCCGGATCGGTTCCTAATACATCTTCTAAATGCAACTCATTTCCTTCCCCATCTAAAGATAGAGAAGCATCAATACTAACTTCTGTACGAACTTTTTTATTCTTTCTTAAATACATAAGAATTTCATTATCAATACATCGAGAAGCATAGGTCGCTAATTTAATATTCTTATCTTTGCTAAATGTATTAATTCCTTTAATTAATCCGATCGTTCCAATACTTACTAAATCTTCTAAATCTACTCCAGTATTCTCATACTTTTTCGCCAGAAATACCACCAAACGCAAATTATGTTCGATCAAAATATCTTTTGCTTTTGGATCTCCATCATCTTTCAATTGAACATAATAATCTTCCATCTCTTTAGATAAAGGTTCTGGAAGCATATCAGTAGCACCAACATAAAAAACACTAGTAACTTTCCAAAAAATACTTTTTAAAAATGCAATAATTCTTTTCATAATTCCTCCTTAAATTGATTTGGCAAAATACAATCAGCTCCATGAAGCATAAACTCCTCTTTGCTTAGACCGATGAGACAATTAGAAAACTCTTTGTTTTCAATAACCACTCGATCTGGTCGAAAACAAGGAATCACTCCATTGGTATTCAATGCTTTATATGGGACATAAATGAAGGGAGATTTTTGAATAGAAATACTAGAACTAACTAAAATAACCGATCGCTTTTTATAAGGATCTTTTAATTGATTTCCCGTATCCAGCATTCCTTTTAATTTATATGTTTTTCTTCCAATAGATATTTCTACTTCATACATATTAGAATATACATTCTTATATTGAATATTTTCTTTGATATAGGTATAAATAATAATGGGTGTTACAATCAACATTACAAAAAAATTTAAAGCCAATCCATGATTGACAAATAATACCCCTTGATTTTGATAAGAGATACTACCATCAAATAAGTAAAGCGTTCCGCCTAAAATAATACTAAGTAGATAAAAATAGCCAATATTTCTTAAAAAGTTCTTTTTCCCAAAAGTAACCAAAATAATAAGAATACTAATACCTACTTTAAATAAAAATAACGTAAGTGAATTCAAAGAAAAAAACAACAATAAAATAGAACTAGACGCGACCAAACTGCCTAATAATAGTCTTTTTAAAGAAATCGTCTCCTTTAAAATTCGTTTTGTTCCATATAATAAAAGAAAATCAAAGAAAAAATTAAGTAATACAACAAAATCTAAATATACTTTCATTTATATCACCAGCACCATCATAAAATAAAAAAAGCAACATATCTGTCGCTTTTTCGAAAAAAAACTAAATTTTTTTCTTATGAATAAATATCTTGATAATATATGATAAGAAGATGATCATTAAAATGACAAAAGCCCATTTTAAAATAGAATTGATCAAGCCCATCGTATATTTATCGATAATTCCAAAAATACTTTCTGGAACATATTTTCCAATGACTGCACTCACATCCGGTAAGCCTATATTATTTTTAATAAAAGTTAAAATTCGTAATGTAATATCGACAATCGCCATGAAAAATATAAAAGATGAAAACCGTTTAAAGAACATGACCACAATCAAAATTAATACAATTAATACTACTAAATCTATGTACATAAATCCTCCTCTATTCTCCTATTTATTGTATCATAGATCTAGAAAGTTTTCTACAAAATAATTACTCCAAGACATCATTTGGCAGAACTTGACTATTTTTAGGATAGATAGTAATTTTATTATTTTTATAGATTGCTAATAAAATATTTTCATAGCTATCATAGCCTTGCACTTTGAATTGCTTATCAAACCATTCTCTAGATTTATCCGTATTTTGAGCATTCTTTTTCATAAATTTACCATCAATAATAATATTTGCAGTTAAGCAATCAGGAACTGTTTTCATTCCCAAATCCTTTTTCGTAGGTTGAGACGAAGCATCTTTGGAAAGAAAACTAATTTTCCCATTCGCCTCCATAATTGCATAAGAAACATCGCTTAAATCAAAATATCCAGCATTACGTGCTTGTTCTAGTAAATCATTAATATCGATATTAGCCTTTCGTAAAGACGAAAGTAAGATCTTTCCATTTTCTATAATTACAGTCGGAACACCAATAATAAGACGACGAAAAATAATACTTTTCATTGAAATAATAGAAACCAAAAATCCAAAGACTCCAAAAGTAATCATAGCAACCACACCATTCATATATTGCCCATCGATATCCATCGTCATCTCTGCAGTAAAATTTCCAATAGAAATTCCAATTACATAATCAAACAAGCTAAGTTCCGAAACTTGCTTTTTTCCCAACAACTTCGTAACTCCAAACAAAATTACTAAACTGACCACACTTTTTAATATAATAGAAAAAATTTCCTCCAAATTCATAAGTATCACCATTTTTAGTATGAAATATTTAAAAAAAAGTATACAAAAAGAAAAGGAGAAACGATCTCCTTTATTTTTCTCCTTCCTCTAACATTGTTGTAATAAAAATACCATATCCTTTTGTAGTATCATTTACGATCACGTAGTTAACTGCACCGATAATTTTATCATTCTGTATAATAGGAGAACCACTCATTCCCTGAATGATTCCACCAGTTTCATTAAGCAATCTTTCGTCTGTAATCTCAAATAAAATATTTTTCGTTTTACTATTATCATCCAATCCGATGATGTTAATAGCAAACTCTTCTATTGTATCTCCAGAAATTACAGTACGAATCTTGGCAGCACCAGTCGTAATCTCCTCTTTTTCTCCAACTTCTATTTTTTCTCTATTAGAAATATCTTCTGTATAAGTTCCAAAGATTCCGGAAATTTCATTTTCATAAATGGTTCCGTAAACCTCAGACTTATCATAAGTGGCATTTTTTTCACCGGCACTACCATTTCTACTTTTTACAATACTAGAAACAGAGGCGTCAAAGATTTTTCCATCTTTAATTTCAAACTTAGAAGCTGTGGTACTATCAAAAATTTCATGTCCTAATGCTCCAAATATTTTACTATTAGGATCAATATAAGTTAAAGTACCAATTCCATTGATCTTATCCTTCACGTATAATCCGGTTTTTAATACTTGATTTTCATCTTCTTTTAAAGTCAGATATACATCTTTTAATGTATCATCTCTACTGACTGTAAAATGAACCTGGGACGAGGATTCTTCTACGGTTTTTACCATTGCTTCTATACTATCAACAGGAGTATCATTTACTTCTAAAATAAGATCTCCAACTGCAAAGCCTGCATCCTTGGCTATATATTCATTATCAATTTTATAAAAACCGACAACCAAGACTCCTTTTGAATTCACTTCAATTCCTATGGTTTCTCCTCCGGAAATAACATAATTTGAATAAGCATAAGTATTTATGGGCAAGATAAGAAGAAGGTAGAAAGAAATTGCTAGTAGTTTGTTTTTAAATTTCAAAAAATCACCTCTTTAAAAACGATACTACACTATTATTGTTTTCTAGAAATTAAAAAATATATAACATAAATTTTACCAATTACGATTTGACACTAGTTTTTGACATTTTTTTTGACATTTTTATAAAAAAAAAGTATAGTTATACTAGGTGATGAAAGATGAGTATAGAACGAGAAATTTTAACACATGATGATTATAATAGAATCCAAGATAAATGTACGAGAAAAAACACAGTAGGAAATAACAGAAAAGGAATGATGGTAGATAAGAAAAAGGTAAAAAACGCGCTTCTTGCTAGTTGCATGCTAGGTGCAATTGCATCTGGCGTAACAATAACTGCCGGAAATAGTCTAGTTACAACTTTTAAAGAAAATAGTGCTCTTACTGCAGAATGCTTAGAATTTCATAGTGATGTGATTAGCCCTAATGCCCATAGAACCACAGATAATAAAGGATATTACTATGATTATCTAAGAATTGCTCAAGAAATAAACAAAGATGGAAATATATCTGAAGAAGAACTTTATTATACTTATTATAGCCTTGGAGAAGAAAATACAAACAACGTAATAAAATACTTACATGCCGCTTATGAAAACGTTGAAGACTTTTTAGCACAACATAATTACAAAAACATTAAGGACTGGCGAAAAGCAGAAGTCAAAAAATTAAGTTTAAAAGAATCTATTGAAAAGCAACAGGAAAAATTAAATGCCATGCAAAACGATTTGCAAATCCAAACCGCAACGATGCAAAATACAACATTAGGAGGAAAATAATGAACGTAGAAGTAATTACAATTGATAATCAGGATTATATGATTATCAAAGAACTCAAAAAAGAAAACATCAATTACATCTATTTATCTAATATGAATGATGAAAAAGATATTTTAATAAAAAAAATAACGGATGATAATCCAAATTATTTACTATCCTTAGATAGTAGTGAAGAATTTCAAAAGGCACTGTTGCTATTTTTAAACGACCAATTCCCAAGCGACTAAAAAATCCAGAAATCTCTGGATTTTTTTATGCCTCTACTTGAAAATCAACAACATCGCCATTTTGCTCAACTAATTTTGTAATAGCGTCTTCTGCTGATTTTAATTTCTCATCGCAAGTTTTGGCTAATTTCATAGCACGATTAAATTCATTAATTGCTTCATCTAATGGAACTTCTCCACTTTCTAATTTTTTTACAATTACTTCTAATTGCTCTAAGCTCTCCTCAAAGCTTAATTCTTTTTCAACTTTCTTTTCCACTTTATCACCTCATTTTAAATTACTTTGGTTTGAATTACTCCATCTTGAAATTCAACATCTAAAGAATCACCAGATTTAATTTTCTTGCAACTAGTAATCACCTTACCGTCTATCTTAGCCATTGCATATCCACGTTTTAAAGTAAGTAATGGACTTAATGTTTCCAATTTAGATAAAACTTGTAAATAGTGATTTTGTCGTTTTTCTAATAATTGATATGGTTGCTGTAAAACATAAGAATTTTTAATTTTTAAAAATTCTTTTTCTTTTTTAGAAAATAGCTGTTGCATACTATATTTGAATCGTTCTAATATTGCATCAAATCGCATTTCTTTAGTTTGATAAATAGAAATTGGATTTGTAAAAATATATCTACTAGTTAGCTTATTTAATGACTGACGATAACTTTGAATTTTATTTTGCATTCCCTTATTTAAACGAATCGTCAATTGATTTAAATAATTTTGAACATCACTTACTTCAGGAACCGCAAGCTCTGCAGCTCCAGTTGGCGTAGGAGCTCTTAGATCAGCAACAAAATCAGCAATCGTAAAATCCACTTCATGTCCCACAGCACTAATAACGGGAATAGGACATTGATAAATTGCTCTAGCAACAATTTCTTCGTTAAAAGGCCACAAATCCTCAATACTACCACCACCACGACCAACAATTAATGTATCTATATCAAATTGTTCACTAAGTTGAATCTGTCTCACAATATCTGCCGCAGCTTCTTCGCCTTGAACTAAAGATGGAAAAAGATAAACCTCGGCTAGTGGCCATCTTCTTTTGATGGTAGAAATGATGTCTTTAATTGCTGCTCCTGTCGGTGCAGTAACCACCCCTACTCTTTTAGGAATCCTTGGAATTTTTTTCTTTTTACTTGGATCAAATAAGCCTTCTTTTTCTAGTTTTTGTTTTAGTTGCTCAAAAGCAATATATAAATTTCCTATTCCATCTTCTAACATGTCATTCACATAAATTTGATAAGCACCAGTTGCTTCAAAAATACTAACCTTTCCACTAACCAATACCTTCATTCCATCTTGAGGTAAAAATTTCATTCTCTTCGCACTAGAAGCAAACATAATAGCATTAATTCTACTACCTTCATCTTTTAAAGTAAAATAAAAGTGTCCTCTACTATGTGCCTTAAAATTAGAAATTTCCCCTTTTAAAAACACTTCATTTAAATGAATATCATTATCAATTTTATATTTAATATACTTGGTCAGTTGAGAAACTGTAATATATCGATCATTCATACTATTTTTCTTCCTCATGATAAATTTTATCCAAAACACCATTGATCATTTTAACAACGGCATCATCAGAATATATTTTAGAAAGTTCAATTGCTTCATTAATCGCAACAACACTAGGTGTTTCTGTATACATTAACTCATAAATTCCCAAAGCTAAAATCGCTTGATCTACTTTATTTAAGCGATCGATAGTCCAATCCTTTAAATATTTATTTGCCAAAGCATAAATTTCTTTTTTATGTGCTAAAATCCCTTCAACACTAGTATTTACAAAATCATTTTCTACTTCTAATTGCTCCTTAATCAATTTAGAAGTATCATAATCTAAATGGGCATCTTCCAAAATATTGATTTGATAAATTACTTTCATAATAACTTCACGAAGTTCACTTCTGTTTTTCATATCATTCATCCTTTCAATGCTTTTGTTTTATAATTTGTGGTTCCAAAGCCACTTTATCAATAAATTTCTCAACATTATAAGAATCCATACTAAAATTTCTTTTATTTAATAAAGAATTTTCTAAATTTAATACTTTATTAAGTTTATTTTGCCAATCTGTATATCTGCTTCCTAAAAAATTATATAACATAGTAGACTCATTGACAATAGACTCTTGGAAAGAAGATACAGGCTGAGGAGTTTGATAATCATAAAAAGGAGCACAATCAATATCTCCAGTAACAAATAATTGCATATGTTGGTCTGACTCATCATTTGTTGGAAGAAATGAAATAGTTAATTGTAAATCAGGAATAATATAATCTTTTTCCCTGATTTCTTGCTTAATCCTTCTTAGAGCATCAACATAATCAAAAATTTCATTTCTTCCGGATAAATCATTCAACTCAATTTTCAATTCCGCAGATTGTTCCTCTGCCTCATGATCATAACAGTCTTTTTCTATTTGAATCGTTTGAATCACGTAGTCATCTGAATGAGGGTTTTCTAAAAAAGTAAAAGTCGTAGCTTGAAAATAATCCTCTTTTTCTCCAAAAAACATTTCAATATAGGAATATACTAAACTTCCTGGTTCCTCCCCTTCACTAATTGCCACAGTAGCTTGATAATCATAACTATCCCTATCCTTAATAATACAAGAATATTCCACCTTTTCTTTTCCCTCACTAGAATCTACTACGATTATTTTCGCTTGATCTTCTGGATACAGCTCTATATACATCTCATCTTCATCAATCTCCCTTATTTCATAAGTTAACTCATCGCTGATTATATCTCGAACCATTTGCTGATAAACTCTACTTTTCGAAAGATTAGGAGCCCATTTATCTAATATATAATATATATCATATCTCATAAGCCTATTCCTTTCTACTAACTTCTTTTTTTAACTCGTAAAGATAATTTAACGCTTCCATTGGTGTCATTTCTAAGGGATTTAGTTCTTTTATCTTTTCCTCAATAGGATTTACTTTAGGTTCTGCTTCACTTTCTGTAAGTTCAAACAAAGATGTTTGCGTAAAAGTTTCCTTTTTAACGTTTTTCTTTTCATAAACATTTAAAATTTCGCCAGCTCTTTCAATCAAAGAAGAAGGAAGTTTAGCCAATGCAGCAACATGTATTCCATAGCTCTTATCGACAGAACCCATTTTAACTTTATGAAGAAAAGTAATTTTGCCATCTTCTTCTACAGCTGAAACATGAACATTTTTAAGATGTTTTAAATCTTTTTCCAACACAGTTAATTCATGATAATGAGTTGAAAACATCGTTTTTGCCTTAATTTTATCATGAATATACTCTAAAATGGCCTGTGCTAAGCTCATACCATCATAAGTCGCAGTTCCTCTTCCCAATTCATCAAATAAAATTAAACTATGTTCTGTTGCTTCACAAATTGCATAATTTGCCTCTTTCATTTCTACCATAAAAGTAGATTCCCCAGAAACCAAATCATCACTTGCTCCAATTCTCGTAAAGATTTTATCAAAGATAGGCATAGTGCAACTCTTACAAGGAACAAAACAACCAATCTGAGCCATAATTACAGTAATAGCACATTGACGCATATAAGTGGACTTTCCAGCCATATTAGGACCGGTAATCAATAAAATATCTGTAGTCTTATCCATGATAA
This sequence comes from uncultured Bacilli bacterium, assembly GCA_944358405.1. Lineage (GTDB taxonomy): Bacteria > Bacillota_I > Bacilli_A > RF39 > UBA660 > CALVQX01. The sequence continues at coordinate 31,805 of CALVQX010000056.1, forward strand.
TATCATTAGCAACATATTTATCCTTCATAACCTGTTCCACGACCGGATGACGACAATCGATCATCTTAATTGACCTATCTTCAGTTAGTACTGGACGAACCAATTTATAAGCATCTGCTGCAATAGAAAAAGCTTGTAACATATCGACTTCACTAATAATTTTAGCAACCCTCTGTAAAGGAGCAATATAACGTTTTACTACCTCCCGAATATCCATAAATAATTTATATTCTAGGTTAATAATCTTCTCTTCTGCACCTAAAATAATGTTTTCTTTTTCCTTCAAAATAGGAGTAATAAAACGTTCACAATTTGCTAAGGTCTGTTTTCGATCATAACCATATTCGTCTTTAATTAAATGAGTCTGTCCTTTGGAGACTTCAATGTAATATCCAAATACTTTATTAAAACCAACTTTTAAGTTTTTAATCCCCGTTCTTTCTCTTTCTTTTTGTTCCATATCTAAAATGAAGTCTTTAGAGCCACTACTGATTACTTTCAATTCGTCAAGCTCTTGATTATAACCCGGCTTAATTAAATGACCCTCATGTAAAGTAAAAGGAGCATCTTCTAAAATAGTACGATCCAGTAATGTATAAAGATCTGTAAAAACTTCTATTTTTTTATCATAATTCAACTGTTGTAAAAGAGATTGAATTTCTGGAAGCACACCTAAAGAATGCTTTAATTGTAATAAATCTTTTGCATTTAAATTTCCATAAGTAATTCTTCCTGCCAACCGTTCTAAATCATAAACTTTACTAAGTGCTTTAATCAAATCATCTCGCAAAATAAATTCCGTAGATAGTTTAGCCACGAAATCATATCTTCGTTCGATCTCTTTTTTAGAAGTTAAAGGGTTTTCAATATTGTGTTTTAAATATCTTGAACCCATAGCAGTTTTATTTTTATCTAATAACCATAACAAACTATATTGACGCTCTCTATTTCGCAAGGTTTCTACCAGTTCCAAGTTTCTTTTTGTATTAGCATCAAACTCTAAGTATTCACTAGACTTAATAATCTGACATTTTTGTAAATGATGAAGATCTCCTTTTTTAGTATCAATAATATAATAAAGGAGATGCTTCAGCGTCTGAACAAGACGAATATCTTCAATATCCTGATAAATATACTGATAATTTTTATCATTTAATTCTTCCTTCGTAATAGTTACTAAGATATCATAACTAGAACGAAGTGTTTCAACAATCTCTCGATCTATTGTATCATTCACAATAACCTCTTTAAAATTGTTTCGAACCACTTCTTTGATAAGGTGGTCATTTTCCCCTTCAATTAATGTTGCATAAACTTCTCCTGTTGAAATATCAGCATAACTAACACCAAAACAATAACCAAAATCATAAACATTAGCAATATAATTATTGCTTTTAGAGTCCATATTAGAATCGATCCTAGTTCCCTTCGTGATTACTTGAATTACATCACGTTTCACCATTCCCTTAGTTTCTTTAGGATCTTCCAACTGCTCACAAATAGCAACTTTATATCCTTTATCAATCAACTCATCAACGTAAGTTGCATACGCATGGTGTGGAACACCACACATAGGAACTCTCTCATCCAATCCTGCTTGTTTCCCAGTCAAAGTTAATTCTAAAACTCTAGATGCCAAAATAGCATCTTCAAAAAACATTTCATAAAAATCACCCAAACGAAAAAAAATAATACTATCTTCGTACTGATCTTTAATATCCATATATTGTTGCATCATTGGACTAAGTTTTGATCTATCTACTTCACTACGTTTCATTTTACTTCACCACTAACTAAATTATATCAAAAAGAAAAGATAATATCAAAGAAAAAGCAACAAGAAAACATCATGATATTTAAGAATAATAGTTGGCAATAAAACAAAATAAATCCCATTCCATAATTCCTGCTAAGAAAGGATCTTTCAAAAAGTGAAAATAAGAAATAAAAATCATAGAAATTAACTAACTTCTATGATTGAAATTTTCCCATAAATCAATTCTTTCTTTAATTCTTCTTTTGCCTAATATCTTCATAATAGAAAATAAATCAGGTGACTTCGTTCTTCCTGTAATCATCACACGAATCGCTTCACAAACATCACCAACATGCCCTTTATAATTTTCCGGATTTTTTTTATAATCTTTGGGACTTGCTGCATAACCATGTGCAACTGCAAATTCTTTTGTTTGTTGAAACCATTCCTCATTAGACACATTTAGATCTAGTTCTTCTACATAAGATCTAATTAAACTAATATCATAAGTTTTATCTCCTTCATATTTAGAATAATTCTCACCCTGAAACATAGAATCAATCGCATAAGAAAACTCTTCTTTCACGTCAGAATATTTTGCAATATCTTTTCTAGGTCTTGGTCCATCCTTTTCAATACTTAAGAACTGAATCATATCTTCTTTGTTTTCTTTTAATAGTTTATTATACTCTTTATCAAACTTTTCTGTATAAAACAAAGTTTCATTATATACTTCTTCACCATTTTTCCTCGAAAAATAAGTTCTGCAAAGATTAGTTAGTTTAGCTTCATCAAATGATGTTCCTCCAATTGCTTGTTTATCAAAGGAAAACTCAAAATCTTCGATCGTCTTATCCTGATTATTTAAATACCACTCTTCAAAGTTCGTATTAGCAATTGTTGCCAGATAAAGGTGAAGCGCCTCAATAGGAATACCACTTTCTTCATAGAATTTAGCACCTGCCCAAGGATCTTTTCTTTTAGATAATTTTCTAATCGCACCAGTTTCACTATCCTTAATCGTAATTGGAGCAATATGAGCATACTTAGGTGGAGTAAATCCTAACAGTTCAAATAACTGAATATGCAAAGGTAGACTAGATACCCATTCGTCACCTCGAATAACATGTGTCGTATGCATTAAATGATCATCAATTACATGAGCAAAATGATATGTAGGAGTACCGTCCTTCTTTAATAATACATCATCTAGATTTCTCTCAGGAAGCCTCATTTTACCTTTAATTAAATCTACAATTTCTATTTGTTTATTAGAATTGCCCGGAGATTTTAAACGAATTACATATTCTTCCTTATTAGCCAACTTCTCCTTAACTTCTTCTAAAGATAAATCTCTATCTACCGCATACATTCCATAGATACCAATTTGCACTTTATTAATCTCTTGTTCTTCTCTGATTTGTTCAATCTCTTCTTCTTTCATAAAGCAAGGATAAGCAAATCCTTTTATAATCAAATCTTTAACATAGGTCTGATAGATTTCTGTTCTCTCACTTTGTTGATAAGGACCATACTCACCACCAAAACCATATCCTTCCGTTGGAGTAATATCAAATCCTTTTAAAACACCAGTAATATTTTCAATGCCACCTTCTACTGCTCTTTTTTGATCCGTATCTTCTATTCTTAAAAAGAATACACCATTGCTTTGTCTAGCATATACCATATCACAAAAGGCAGAAAATAAGTTTCCAAGATGAACACTCCCTGTTGGACTAGGGCCATATCTTGTCACCATAGCTCCCTCTGGTAACTCTCTTTCAGGATACATTTCTTCATAATATTCTCTTGTCTTATCTATATTTGGAAAAAGTATTTCTGCTAACTCTAAACGTTCTTTTTCAGTCATTATCTCACCTCATTCGTTTTCTATTTAATGATAAACTAAAATAAGTAAAATTGCAAGAAAAAAGCCTTCTTTCGAAAGCTTAATAATCCTGGTTGCCCTAGTTAGATTCGAACTAACGCGTCGTGCGGTCAGAGCGCACTGCCTTACCGCTTGGCTATAGGGCAATTTAACTGACAAATCCATTTTACAAAAAAAAAAAAAAAAAAAAAAGAGTTATTTTCAACTTTATAAAACTCTCTTTCTGAATATATAATAAGAAAAATCTATTTTAATGCTTCTTTTTGTTTTTTTTGAAATAAAAATAATATATAAATACAGCAAACAAAATGATACAAAGAATAATAACAATATGAGTATAACGATCCATAACATCAAGAATTTTAGTCCAGTTCTTACCAAAGATGCTCCCCATATAAACCAAC
>CALVQX010000057.1 GCA_944358405.1 uncultured Bacilli bacterium
ATTTAATATAAGAAAGAATAGAAAAAAGACTCATCATAAAGTAACTACCTTTATGAAAATAATTATAAAAAATAGAAAATGAAAAAAAAGCAGAATTTTGTAGTAAAAACTACAACTTCTGCTTTTATAAATCCTCTTAATTTTATACAGTAAGTAGTTCTTGTTCTTTTTCTTTTAATTTATCTTCTACTTTTTTATTATACTCATTTACTATATCCTGAATGTCTTTTTCTATTCCTTTTTCTTGATCTTCAGGAAACTCAGCTTTTTTTACATCCTCCAAAGCATCATGACGAAGATTACGAATCGTAACCTTTGCTTCTTCAGCCAAAGATTTTACTTGTTTTACTAATTCTTTTCTGCGTTCCTCCGTAAGTTCGGGAATAATAATGCGAATCACTTCTCCATCATTTCCAGGATTGTATCCCAAATTAGATGCCAAAATTGCTTTTTCAATATCCTTTAAACAACTCTTATCAAATGGTTTAACTAGCAATTGTCTTGCCTCAGGTACAGAAATAGTAGCAAGTTGCTTTAGAGGAGTCATACTTCCATAATATTCTACCATAACTCCATCCAAGCTAGAAGGGTTAGCACGTCCTGCCCGTACAGTAGAAAATCTTTTTTCTAAAGATTCAACTGCCCTATCCATTTTTTCATTGAGTTCTAACATAATCATGTCACTATCCATTTATTTCATCTCTCCTTAACATTATTATAATATAACAAATTTATAAAAGAAAGAAAAAAAGTAGATTTTGCTCCACTTTTATTCGCTTATTTTAAAGCACTAACAAACATCATCAGTGCATTCATGATATTTTTGAATTAATTCTAAATATCTATCTTTCATACTATCTTTTACCTCATCCGTAAAAGTATCTACTTCCTCATGAAAAGATGCCATATCATTATTATGAGCTATAATCTTTCCATTTCTGACAAAATAAGTATCAGGTAAAAATAAATAAGCTTCTCCATTTTCATCAACATTTAAATATTCTTTTAATATTTCTACTAATTGTTGATACTCTTTGGTATTCTTATCCATAATCAATTTAGGATTATAATAATATACTTTCTCGACATTCTCATCGTCTAGTGCTTCCGTTAAAATTTTAGCATCTTCACAACACCAATCACAATCAGAATTACCAAAGAAAATAATTCCCGTACCATGATCAAAAATTTCTAAAACTTGTTCAATCGTAGCATATTCAAATGGATTTTCCTTGCTAACAGAAAATTCCACAGCAAATCTCTCAGCACTCGTAAGTTCTGATGTTTTCTTAACAGAACACCCAGTAAATACAACCAAACCTATCATCAATAAGAATAATAACTTCTTCATACTTTACCTCTAACAAATATTATGCATTCTTAATTTGACTCATTACTTCACTAGCGAAGTCTTCTTGTTTCTTTTCAATTCCTTCACCAACAGCAAAACGTATCATAGAAACAATTTTTCCGCCATGATTCTTAACATAATCAGCTACAGATAAAGAAGAATCTTTAATAAAAGCCTGTTCTTCTAAACAAATTTCTTTATAAAATTTATTAAGTCTACCAACAACCATTTTTTCAGCAATATCCTCAGGTTTTCCTTCTGCCATAACTTGTTCCTTAATAATATGAGACTCTCTTTCTACCATCTCACTAGGTACATCATCTCGTTTAATTGCTACTGGATTCATAGCAGCAACATGCATTGCAATATCCCTTGCCACTTCTTTATCCTCAACACCGTCAAGTACTACCAAAGCAGTAATTTTTCCACCCATATGAGAATAGATACCAAAAGTTTGTCCATCTTCTTTTACAACTCTTTCAAATCTTCTAAAACTAATTTTCTCTCCAATTTTAGCAGTAAAATTAATCACAGCTTCTTCAAGAGTTTCCTTACCACCTTCGATAGTTAATTGATTTGCTTCTTCCATAGTATGAACATCATTATGTAACAATGTTAACCTAACAGATTCTACAAGCTTCTTAAAATCTTCATTTTGAGCAACAAAATCTGTCTCACAATTAATTTCTGTAATTACTGCAACATTTCCATCAGATGCACCATCAGTTAATCCTTCTGCAGCAATTCTGCTTTCTTTCTTAGCTGCTTTAGCAATTCCTTTTTCTCTTAACCAATCAATTGCTTTTTCCATATCACCTTCAGTTGCTTCCAATGCTTTTTTACAATCTAGCATTCCAGCTCCTGTTTTTTCTCTTAGTTCTTTTACATCGCTTGCTTTAAACATAGTATAGTCCTCCTCTTAAATCTAAGTTCTTAAAATTATTATATCCTATTTTTTTCAAATTCCCAAGAAAAAATATAGAATAAAGAAAAAAAGGATGGAAACCCATCCTCCCTACCTCGTTGATTTTACATCTATTTTGTCAAAGCTTCTATTAATTCTGCTTTTTTCATAGTAGAATAACCTTTGATTTCAGCTTCTTTTGCTCTTGCTTTTAAGTCTGCTAAAGTTAAATCTTCTAACTTAACAGCATCATCAGAAGCAACCACTTCTTCTTGTTTTTCTTCTACTTCATTCTCTTTTACAGGCTCTTCTTTTACTGATTCCTTTACCATTTCTTTCTCTTCTATTACTTTTTCTTTCTTAGCTGCTTTTTTCTCTGCCTTTGCTTTATCTTCATCACTAACATAATCAATTACTTCATTACCATTTACTTCAGCAATTGCATTGGTCAAAGCTCCAATTAAAAGTTTTACTGCACGAACGGCATCATCATTTCCTGGAATAACATAATCAACCATATCAGGGTCACAATTTGTATCCACGATACCAAAAACAGGAATTCCTAAAATACGAGCTTCCTTAATAGCGATCTCTTCCTTACGAGGATCAACAATTACTAAGGCCTGAGGAATCTTTTTCATTTCACGAATTCCTCTTAAATTTCTATTCAATTTGTCATATTCCTTTTTAATTTGAATAACTTCTTTTTTAGGTAACAAATCAAAAGTACCTTCTTGCTCCATTTTTTCAATTTCTTCCATTCTTCTAATTCTAGAACGAATTGTTTTGAAGTTCGTTAATGTACCACCTAACCATCTTTCGTTAACAAAATACATATTTGTTCTAGTAGCACACTCTTCAGCAGCTTCCTGAGCTTGCTTTTTTGTACCTACAAATAAAATACTTCCACCAGCCTCAGCAATAGCCTTCATTGCTTGATAAGCTTCTTCTAATTTTTTAACAGTTTTTTGTAAATCGATAATATAAATATCATCTCTTGTTGTATAGATGTACTCCTTCATTTTTGGATTCCATCTTCTTTTTTGATGTCCAAAATGAACACCAGCTTCTAATAAATAATTCATTGATATAATAGTCATAATTTTTCTCCTTCGTTTTTTCTTCTATTAGTTTCTAAAATTTATCACCAATTTTGGCACTCGATAAATCAATTCACCAATATGTTTATTTTGTTAAAGCAGCAATAATTTCTGCTTTTTTCATTCCAGTTACTGTAATTTTCTTGCTAGCAGCAATCTCTTTTAATTCTGCAACAGTCATTTTAGAATAATCCTTTTTATTATCAGAATCAGCTTTTACTACAGTTTCTTCCTTAACTTCTGCTTCTACTACTTCTTCTTTCTTTTTAGCTGATTTCTTAACTTGCTTTTCATCTTTACTTCCACTAATCGTTACTTCTCTGCCAATTACTTCTGTTGCTTTTACGATCTTACCAGCTTTTCCTTCTTTAGCAACTTTTACAAATTCACTAAACATCTTAGGATCTTGAATTGCAATTTCTGATAACATCTTACGATTTACTTCTACCCCTGCCTTTGTTAATCCTTCGATAAATCTAGAATAACTAATGTCATTTTGACGACATGCAGCATTGATACGAGTAATCCATAATTTTCTAAATTCTCTCTTCTTTTGTTTTCTATCTCTAAAAGCATATTGACCTGAATGCATCAATTGTTCTTTTGCTGACTTATATAGTCTATGCTTGCTACCAAAGTAACCTTTAGCTTCTTTTAATACTTTTTTATGACGAGCTTTAGTAACAGCTCCATTTTTTACTCTTGCCATGTTTCTTCCTCCTTTAAATTACTACTTAAATTAGATTCTTTAATCTGTTTTGATCAGCTTTACTTAAATTTGAGCCTTTTCTATTTTTTCTATTTGCACTTGCTGGCTTACTACCAGTATTATGACGACTACCAGGTCTTCCAATTTTATAATCATTTTTACGTTTATTTACTACTTTTGCTGTACCTTTATGTGTTTTAATTTTTGGCATAACTAATTCCTCCTATTATTTCTCTTTTTTTGGCACCAATAACATAGTCATGGTCTTTCCATCTAGCTTAGGTTTTTGCTCTATATCCGCATAATCTGTAACTCGAGATGCAAAACGCTCAAGAACCTCTTTTCCTAACTCTGTATGAGCCATTTGACGTCCTTTAAAACGAATAGTTAACTTAATTCTATCTCCTTTTTGTAAATACTTTGTTGCATTTCTAAGTTTTGTTTCAAAATCCCCTACATCAATAACAGGTGACAAACGATATTCTTTTAATTCTGACATATTAGCTCTTTGCTTCTTTAAAGCTTCCTTTTCCTTTTTCTGTTTTTCATAACGGAATTTATTATAATCCATTACTTTACAAACAGGCGGATTCGCATTAGGACTAATCAAAACCAAATCTAAGGCTGCATAAGATGCCAAAGTTAAAGCATCTTGAATTGATTTTACACCAACCTGCTCTCCATTAGGACCAATCACTAACACTTCACGAACTTTAATTTGATCATTAATCAACATGTTATTTTTATTGTTTGCGATACCTAACACCTCCATAAAATAAGAAAAGCGGATATAAAGTTTATATCCACCCAAAAAACCAATAATATAGTTCTATTTTTGGCATTTGACCCATCGCTATTCGCCGATCAGGTGGATATAAAATCTCTTTCCTTTTTCTTGACTAGTAAAATTATATGCAAAAACTTGCAGTTTGTCAACATTTTTTTATTTTTTTATTACTTAAGTGAAATAAAAAAGTAAATTCTACCCTTAAATGGAATTTAACTGTTCAAACTTTAATTGTGGAATTTATCTATTCAAATGATTATAATATGCTTCAGATGGCGCTTATTCAAGAAAGGAGTTTTATTATGCCAAA
>CALVQX010000058.1 GCA_944358405.1 uncultured Bacilli bacterium
TCATGAAGATCATATTGGAAGAATTCCTTTTCTTTTACAGAGTATTAACATTCCTGCCATTTATGCACCAAACCATGCAAAAGAATTAATTGCTGTAAAATTACAAGATCGAAATATAAGATATGACAATCTATTCGTTTATACAGAAAATACAAAATTAAAATTTAAAGAAATTGAAATTGAATTTTTTAGAACAACACATTCTATTCCAGATTCACATGGAATTAGCATTAAAACACCAGATGGTAGAATTGTAACAACAGGAGATTATAAATTCGATCTTACACCAATCGGACCAATGGCAGATTTATATAAAATGGCATCCTTAGGAGAACAGGGTGTAGATTTACTAATTGGAGACTCAACAAATGCCTTAAATGAAGGATTTTCAACGAGTGAGTCTGTAGTAGATGAAACACTAGCAGAAATGTTTGATAAATGTAAAACCAATCGTATCATTATTGCTACCTTTGCCTCAAACATCTATCGAGTAAAACACATTTTCGAAACATGCTATAAGCACAATAGAAAAATATGCATCTTTGGAAGAAGTATGGAAAATAATATTAACATCTCCATTAATGGAGGATATATCGATCACAAAGAACTACTAATTAGTCCAGAAGAAGCTAACAATTTAAAACCAAATGAAGTAACCATTCTTTGTACAGGAAGTCAAGGAGAACCTTTAGCAGCACTTTCTAGAATATCAAATGGAACTCATAAACAAATTAAATTACGTCCTGATGACGTTGTCATATTCTCTTCCAGTGCAATTCCTGGAAATGCTCTAAGCATTTCGAAAATTATCAACAAACTATACTTAAAAGGAGTAAAAGTATATACCAATAACTCATTAGCAGATCTACATACATCAGGACATGCCAATGAAGAAGAAATTAAATTAATGATCCGTTTACTAAAACCAAAATATTTAATGCCTTTTCATGGAGATTACCGAATGCTAAAAAAACAAGCAGATATCGGAATTAGTTGTGGAATACCAAAAGAAAATACTTTTATTCTAAAAAATGGAGATACATTAAATCTTAAAAATCACGTTATTACAAAAGGAGAAAGTAAACCTGGAGCCGATGTTTACGTAGATGGCAACAGAATCGGTGAAATTGGTAGTGCCGTAATCAAAGATAGAAAAATTATGGCCAATGATGGTATACTTGTAGTCATCATTAATGTGGATATGAAAAAAAGAGAATTATTATTAAAACCAAATATTACCACAAGAGGATTTATTCTCGTAAATGAAAATGAAGAACTAATTCATAAAATAGAAAACAAGTCAGAAGCTATTATCAAAAATACATTAGCTAATCCAAAATCAACGTTTACAACATTAAAAAGCGATATCACTGAACAATTATATCCATTTATTAATGAATTGACAGGAAGAAAACCAATTATATTACCAATCATTTTAGATATTAAAAGATAATTTACAAAATAAAATAAATCCTCCCTTGATTTTAGATTTTGGTTGGCAGACCATTTTCTATTATATCAAAGGAGGATTTATTTTTTTCTTAACGCCATCGCTTCTTCAGCTCTCACCTGCATAGCGGGTGGTTTGATTATGTTCCTACCCCGGAACATAATCAAAAGACCTTAGAAGTTTATTTCTTAGGTCTTTTTTATTCAATAATATTATAACTATCAATGACCTTTAAAATTATTTAAAAAAAGAAGCAATTATTTTGCCTCTTCTTGTGCTCTTGTTTCACGAATTACTGTAATTTTAATGGTACCAGGATATTTCATATTAGCTTCAATCTGCTCTTTAACTTCTCTTGCGATTTTGTGGGCCTCTAAATCATCAACTTCTTCAGGTTTTACAACAACACGCAATTCTCTACCAGCCTGAACAGCATAAGTCTTTTCAACTCCAGGAATATGATTACCAACTTCTTCTAACTGAGAAAGTCTTTTAATATAATTTTCTAATGAATCATTTCTAGCACCTGGGCGAGAAGCAGACAAAGCATCCGCAATGGCCACGATTGTAGAAATAACACTAGTAGCATTCACATCTCCATGATGAGAAGCAATAGCATTGATTACAATCTCATCCTCATGAAATTTCTTAGCTAAATCAACACCAATATCCACATGACTACCTTCCAACTCATGATCGATTGCTTTTCCAATATCATGTAAAAGCCCAGCTCTTTTAGCAAGTGTAACATTCTCTCCTAACTCTCCAGCCAAAAGTCCAGAAAGTTGAGCAACTTCGATAGAATGCTGCAATGCATTCTGTCCATAGCTAGTTCTAAAATGAAGTTTTCCTATAATTTCAATTAAAGCCGGATCAAACTTAGTAAGTCCTAACTCAAAAGTTGCCTCTTGACCATACTCAATGATTTTTTGCTTCATTTCTTTACAAACTTTATCATACAATTCTTCAATACGCGTAGGATGAATTCTACCATCTTTAATTAAGGTCTCTAAGGTAACTCTAGCAATTTCTCTTCTTAAAGGATCAAAACTAGACAACACAACAGCCTCAGGAGTATCATCTATAATTAAGTCAACTCCTGTAATCGATTCAATAGTACGAATATTTCTACCTTCACGACCAATAATTCTACCCTTCATTTCATCATTAGGTAGATCAACCACAGTAACTGTTTGATCACTGGCAATATCTGCAGCATATCGTTGCATAGAAGTAACAATAAATTCACGAGCGGTTTTATCTGCCATTAATTTTGCCTCATTCTCTGCTTCCTGAATATATTCAGCGATCTCTTTACTCATATTTTCCCTGACTTTACTCATGACTAAATCACGAGCTTTTTCTTTGCTAAATCCGGAAATTTTCTCTAATAATTCTAACTGTTCTCTCTTTATGTCCTCCACTTTACTTTTTTCATTTTGGATTTCTATTTGACGCTCAGAAATCTTTTCCTCACGTTCTTCCAAAGAAGCTTCTCTTTTTTGATACATCTCATCTCTTTTATCGATACTTGCTTCTCTTTGAAGCAAACGATTTTCAGACTCTTTTAACTCTTCTTTTTTTTCACGAATTTCCTTATCCAATTCCATTTTTAATTTATGAGCTTCTTCTTTTTGATCAATAGCCGCATCTCGTTTTAATTTTTCAATCTCCTTCTTCGCCTGAGATATTAAATTTTCAGCAACCTTTGATGCCCTATTTACTCTGATACTATTTATAACAAAAGCAATAATAAATCCCAATAGCAATCCAACCGCTACTAGTAAACCGGAGAATAATGCATCCATCATATACACTCCTCCTTCTAGATTAGATAATACCAATCTAATTCTATTGTAGAAGGATTTTAAAACCTTGTCAAGAAAAAGAAAAACAGTATCAAATCTCACGATACTGTCTTAATTAACTGATAAACATACGATGAAGAATGAAATGATTGTTCTTGTTCTAACCTTTGTTGTGGATCATAACCAATTGTCTTTAAAACTTTTGTATTCTCAGGAATACTTCGAATAATAGTTGCCGCTCTATCACCCTGACAATACCAAAAATCCCGTTGCAACAAATCAAAATAATCATCCTTAGAATAAGAACAAATATCATCAACAATAAAAAAATCCATAAAACGATTCATGATGAAAAAAAGTCTAGGATTATGTGCCAAACCATCTTCAGAAAATAAACTACAAATAGGGACAAAACTAATAATATTAGACTTATCACTAAATAACTCCTTAAAAAAACGATTAAAATCCGCAGTAGATACACCTCTTTTAAAATTCTCCTGCTCAGACAATTTAGAATCCAACTTTAAAGAGTAAATCCAATTAGAAAAATTTCTCACATCTGCACCAGTAGCATTGAAACTACCTCTAATACGAATAAAATCTCCTGTATCTTTATCAAAATAATGAATTTCTTTGCTTTTCATAAAACCTCCCTCAGTACTAAAAGCAATATTATAATACGGCACAAAATAGTCGAAAAATGTCGAAAAAAGTCGCTTTTAAAAAAAAACGACAATTTTTAGAGACTGCTGAAAAAGTAGTAAAAATAAAATCAAGATAATTAGATATTTAATCTAAAATCTTGATTTTTATATTGTTATTAAAAAATCCAAAATATAGAGTGATGTTATACCTCTATATTTTTGTT
>CALVQX010000059.1 GCA_944358405.1 uncultured Bacilli bacterium
ATTGATATAGTACTATCTGCTAAAAAGCCACGAGACTTGGAAGTAATGATGAAATTTAGGCATAAGATTGAAGAACAAATAGTAGACTACTTAAACTTTAAAAGTTATCGAAAGGATAAAGAATAAATTTCCACCAGCATAGCTGGTGGTTTTTATTTTTCGCCTATAAGGCTATATTACTTGCATCCACTAAAGTGGCCTGTCAACTGCTAAAAGCATATATTACTTGCTACCCTTTAAAAGGGTCAAAATCTTCTAATGTCATTTGTTGACTTAGTTGATCTTCTTTTAATTGATTTGCTATGTATTCTTTTATTTTCTTTGTATTTTTCCCTACTGTATCAACATAATATCCTCTACACCAAAATTCTCTATTTCTATATTGATATCGCATGTTTGCCCATTTGCTATATATCATCAAACTACTTTTTCCTTTTAGAAATCCCATTACACTTGACACACTATATTTTGGTGGTATTTCTATTAACATATGTATATGATCAGGACATACCTCTGCTTCTATTATAGTGATTCCTTTCCACTCACACAGTTGTCTTAATATTGCACCTATTTCTAATCTTTTACTTGCGTAAAAGACTTTTCTTCTATACTTTGGAGCAAATACAACTTGGCATTTATTACTATAATTTAAACTTATTGTTATAATTAATGATATCAATATTGCTCAACGAATCTAATTTGTAATCGCTTTTACTCTTAAAATAATAATTATTATTAATATAAGGATTTTTACGATCGATTTCACTTCTTAACAATGTTAGTAGTTTAGATATACTTTCGTTGCCTATAGTTACTTTCTTTCCAAAAACTTCTTTTATTTGTACAAAAAAGCCAATGACTTTATTTGGTGTAATACCTATTGAATTAAACATTCCAGCAATTTCAAATGCTTTCTTTGTTTCTTTTTCCTGTTGTCCATCAATAGCACCAGAATTCAACTTATCATAATTTTGAACCATATAACATAAATATGATACATAAATAATTTCTTTATTGTCCATTAGCCTAATCATATTATAAAAATCTAAAGGTGATACATTCTTTGGTGGTACAACATATTTATTAGAAAACAATAATATTATTTTATTCCTTATTTCCTCATTATTCGCTATCAATTTAATTAAATCTTCAGATAATAAATATGAATGAAATGATGCCATTTGTTGAATTTCCTTAGGTAGTTGAGATAATTCCTCATCTGTGACTGTAAACTTTTGATTGTTCTTAGGATCCATCCTATATTGAACTACTGCTTTTATTTGAGTTGCTAAATGATATAAGAATTCAACATTTACATCATATTTTTTTTGACCAGAATATCTAGCTTCTTCAAATGTTTTTTTGTGTTGTTCAATCCAACCAACATACTGTTCAGATGAAATTTGATTATTTTGTGATAATACACCTTTTTTTAATAGTACGTCCAATATGGATACAGAATTATTCTGTTCTGTCGATTCCATTGGAATAGTTAACATTCTTGTTTCTAATAGCAATCTTGATTCTTGTGATAACAATTCTATCAATCTATCTAATTGATGGCCATTTCTTTTTATTTTAGATCCTCTACTATTTTCAGTATAAACATTATTATTTTTATCAAAATAAATTAGTTTCCCATTACTATCTTTAATAGGCTCTCCATTATCATCATATCTTACAAATGTTATTTCTCCTGCTGGTGTTACATAAATCAAATTTCCTCTTTCATCTGTTTTAAATTCTGAATTTTTCAATTTTTCCCATAATTCATCTATTTGATTACCTGGAATATTATGTTCATATATGTATAATGCTTTTAAATACATCTCGCAACATTTTGCTAAATCCGATGCTATTGCATGACATTCATCATATATATCTTTTTCAGAAAAAAGTTCTCCAGACATTATTCTTCTTTCAACATCTTTTAAGTATAGTTCTTCTTTTCTATAAAAAGAATTTGCTTCACCATATGTCCTTTCTGCTGATTCTTGTATTTCTTGTAAATTAGGATTATATGTGTTTCTTAAATCAAGTTCTTTTGGTCCAAACATTATAATCACCATCCTATATCTAATTATATCATAAAAAGCCCTATTTTTTTTAAATATAGCCAAATATCTAAATCAAAATGGCTCCAAAATGGCTCCAGCCCCTATTTTGGGCATTTTTTTGAGAAAAAGAAAAACTCGCGTTTTCCCTTATATTATCTGGGTTTGCGAGTTTATTTTCCACAACATTGTTTATATTTTTTTCCCGAACCACATGGAGAAAACATATGGGGTTTTTGAGTGCGTTTGAGGGCATTTTGTAGCCTTTTTTGGCTATTGAATGCACTTGAGAGCTTCCGACAGCATCCCTGAGTTTAACCGGAAGGTATCTAAAAAGGTATCTAGAATACTTTTTTAATACTTTTTCGAAATTTTTTAGTAAGTTCTTAAAATCATTAAAAAAAAGACAAATGTCTTTACTTAATTAAAGTATTAACATCTATCTTAGTTCCGTCTGATTTTATAAGATAAGTTGTATAACCACCATTATCTTCAGTTACAACATTTGAAACATCTGTTGTATCTAATTTAGTTGTATTAACATTGCCTTCTATTAAATCTTTTGTACTAATATAAGAAACTGTACTATCAGAATTAATCATTACTATACCATATTTTGGATTTGTACTTGAAAGTGCTTGACCATATTCATTGTTATATATTGATTTAACATTTGATGTGTTTAATTTTAACCATTTTCCTGAACCACTAACATTAATATATTTTGTAGTTACCATTAACTCACCAAAATTATATTCTTTATAATTGTTTCTAGTATTTATTAATGTTTGATACTTTCCATTACCATATATATTATCAATATTTGGTGTTGAATCATAAACATTTACATATACTTCACCATTATAAACTACAGCAGTTCCTCCTACTGGCGCTAACTCTAATACTTGATATGCGTCTTTTTTAGTAGTTTTTTCATTATCTGTTGTTATAGTTTGTTCATTAGATTCTTTTTCTGTGATTTTAGTACTTTCTGTATCATTGTTTATTAATTTATCATATACAATAAATCCTCCTAATCCCAATGAAATCATAATGAAAATAACTAGCACAATAATTAATCCTGTTTTTTTTGATTTACCTTCCATATCACATACTCCTTTCTATCATAACAATTATACCATATATTGATTTTTTTGATATCTTTTTTGCAATTATTATTATTTGTAATTAATTAAATTATTATGCTCCAAGCCACTTTGACAATGGACACAATTTTATATTCTAACTAAGTAAAATTGCTAACAATTCCTTATAAATAAGGGGAAAACATCGTTTTAAGTTCTTGCTAAAAAATCGCGAATTTACCACTCAAAAGGGTATCTAGATACCTTTTAGATACTCTCGAGAAGGTATCCAAAAAGGTATCTAAAGCATATTCTGAAGTATTCGGAGCATGAAAAAAGCCCGTAATTACTGGGCTTTTACTACTTTCCACAACATTGTTTGTACTTTTTCCCGCTACCACATGGCTTTTTATAGTAGGTATTTTGATAGCTTCTCATAGCATTTTGTGGCTCTTTTCGGTTATTGAATGCACTTGAGAGCTTCCGACAGCACTTGGGAAACCTAGCAGAAGGTATCTAAAAAGGTATCTAAATTACTTTTTTAACGATTTTTCGTAATTTTTTAGCAAGCCTATTTTTTGTGAATCATATGAATATCTTCTTCAGTTTTTCCTACTCCATCTTTTTGAAAGCCAACATTTTCATAGCAATGTATAGCACGTGGATTAGTTGAATATACATTCAATTCAAAACCATCTAAATTCAACTTATTATATCCATATTCCATTATTGCTTTCATTGCTTCAGTACCATAATGTTTATTTTGCTGTTTTGGTGTTATAGTAATACCTATTTTAACTACACCATTATTTATTTCCATTATTTCAATATTTCCAATATATTCTCCTGTTGCTTTTTCAATCATAGAATAGCAAATTGCATTTTCTTCTAATTTGGTTCTAACCCACCTTTGTTCTTCTTAATATGTAAATGTTCTCATATTATGGCTAATCTTGTTAGCAACTTCTGGATCGTTTACCATTGTTAAATATTCATTTATTAGATCTTCAGATAATTTTACATATTGAATGTTTTCAGATTCAAAAATTAATTCAAAATTTTTCATAACTCAACTCCTATTTTTTACTTTTACTATAATATTCTACTCCTGAATATGTTCCATCTTTATTAAGTCTTCTATTTGCAATATATCCATCCTTTTTGAAACCGGCTTTTTCCATCACTCTAGATGATTGTTTATTCAATTCATTACATGAGCATTCAACTAAATAATATCCACTTTCTTCTAACAAATGATTAGATACTTCCTCTAATGCTTCAGCTGCATATCCATTCCCCCAATAGTCATATCTAATTGTATATCCAACGTTACAATAATTATGTTTCTTAACCACTGTATTAACATCAATATTTCCTACGATAGCTCCATCTTCTTTTCTTTCAATAACCCATCTTTCATATTTAGAATAATCGGCTTCTACTATCCACTCTTTAATACATTCTAATTCTTGTTCTTTAGTTAATTCAGGATATTTTATATATGTAGATAATCTTTTATCTGTAATGATATCATATATTGCGTCTATATCAGTTTCTTTATATCTTCTTAATATTAATCTTTCAGTCTCTATTTTCGGACTAAGCATAAAAATCAACTCCTATATCAATTATATCATACTTTTTAAATTAATAATGTTCCATGTCACTTTGACAATGGACAAAATTCTATATTCTAACTAAGCAAAATTGCTTACAATCCCTTATAAATAAAGGAAATAGTGCATTTTAAAATCTTGCTAAAAAATTGCGAATTTACACCTAAAA
>CALVQX010000060.1 GCA_944358405.1 uncultured Bacilli bacterium
TCTAATTGCTTGTTTTGCTTCAACATTATTCATCACCATTATTTCTTATATATATACAATTATATCAAAACAAAAAGATTACTGATATATTTTACAGTAATCTTTGTAAATTTTTTCAGCAGCCTCGAATAAAACAGCTCTTCTTTTTTTTGAATATTTTTAGAAAAATCATGTTTATAACTCTAAATCATAAATATTAATAGAGGTGAAATATGTTTTTTAAAAAGATTGATGAACGAATCAAAATGTTATTTTTAATCATGCTAGTTTTATTTGTTTTTATTATTTTAAGAGTCTTTTACATTCAAGTGATTGATTATAAAAAATTAAATGAATATGCATCAAATTTATGGAGTAGAGATTTACCAATTGAAGCAAATAGAGGATTAATTCTAGATAGAAATGGAGTAGTTTTAGCAGACAATCTAACGACGACTAGCTTAGTATTAATACCTAATCAAATCAAAGATAAGGACAAAACAACAAAGGAGTTAGCCAATATCCTAGGAGTAAGTTATGATGATATGAAAGAACATGTCTATAAGGAAACTTCCATTGAAAGAGTACATCCCGAGGGAAGACGATTATCTTATGATATTGCAGAGCAGATATCGGCATTAGAAATGGACGGAGTATACTTAGTAAAAGAAGCAAAAAGATATTACCCCTATGGAAATTTATTATCTCATACTTTAGGATATGTGGGAATTGATAATCAAGGATTATCAGGATTAGAACTACAATATGATGAATATTTAACTGGAAAAAGTGGAGCAATTAAGTATTTTTCGGATGCCAAAGGAAACAAACTAAATTTATCGGATTTATATGTAGAACCTCAAGATGGAATGAACATCACATTAACGATTGACATTAATATTCAAAAATCCATTGAAAGAGAATTAGATAATATTGTCGACATGTTTTCTCCAGATATGGCTCTAGCGATTGTCATGGATCCAAAAACAGGGGAGATTCTAGGAATGGGTTCTCGACCTGACTATGATCCAAATTCTTATCAAAATTATTCCCAGGAAGTATTGAGTAGAAATTTACCTATTTGGTCTTCTTATGAACCTGGCTCGACATTTAATCTTGTAAGCGCCGAAAGAAAACAATTTGACTTACCACCTAAAAAAAGATATAATTTCTAATAGAAAATGAAATGTAGAAAGAGGGTAGAACTGATGAAAACGGGTATTACAACTCCCAATTATCAAAGCTTATCAAACAAGAATAAAGGAAGTGTAACCACTACTTCTGAAATAAAAATAGCACAACTTCCAACAAATATTACAATTGAACCAAATACGAGTGAAAGACAAGAAGTAGAAGATGTAGACTTAGAAACAACCTATATTGTTCAATCAGGAGATACACTATCAAAAATTGCTCAAGAAAACAATTTAACTTATCAAGAGCTAGCAGAATATAACGGAATTGCCGATCCTAATAAAATTGAAATAGGACAAGTAATAACTATTCCAAGTAATTTAGAAGAATCTACTACCGTCCAAGAAGAAAATAGTCAAAGTACAGCTCAAGAAACCACAGACGTAAGCTACATTGTTCAATCAGGAGATACATTATCCAAGATAGCCCAAGAAAACAATTTGACTTATCAAGAATTAGCAGAATATAATGGAATCGAAAATCCAAATATACTAAATGTGGGACAAGAAATAAAAATTCCTGGAAATTTAGAGGATTTAAGTAATTCAAAAGATACAGAAGTTTCTACCTCTATAGAAATAAAAACTAATACAAATAAAGATACAGATTTAAGCACAACAAAAGAAACGACGGATACAGAGTCTCCCACATCTGTTAAAACATCAAATAAAGATATAGACTTAAGTAGTATCAAAGAAGGAAGTAGAGTAGCAGAAGCTGTTGAAAAATATGGTGATGAGGTAGAAAATGCTGATTATGCTACTATAAGTGAAAATTTATTTGCAACGTCAAGTACGGATTATATTAATGGACAAGAAGTAGAAGTCACTCATATTGTAATCAATGATCCAAGTCAAATTGGTGGTTCTCCTGCAAATGGAGAGTATGCATCAGGATTAGAAACAGCCACTAGTGCCGCAGCAAGATTAAATTCTTCTATCCTTATCAATGGAAGTCATTTTAATTATAGTGATGGATCAGAAGATTTAAAAGGTGCTAATCATGTTGTTATCGTCAATGGTGAAATTAAAACGGATGGAGTTTCTGGCGGAAATGAATTGTTATTAGATAGTGAAGGGAGACTTTATAATGCCTATGGGAAAAGTGCACAAGAGTTAGTTGATGCAGGAGTAAAATATTCCTTTGCATGTCATAGTACCCAAGTAATAGAAAATAGTGATACTAGTCCAAGTTATCGTGAGGGAAATTATTATAAAAGAACTGTTATTGGTATGACAGAACCTTGTGAATATTATATTGTCACAGACAAAACTTATAATAATGCTCTACATGATACCGCAGAATATTTAAAAGGAAAAGGTTGTACAAATGCCTACAGTCTAGATCAAGGTGGCAGTGTTAGTTTAGTAAGAAATACAGATTTAATTAACAACCCAAGTGATGGAGAAGAAAGAGCAGTAGGAGATTTCTTATATTTTACAGCTTAAATAAAAAAATCTGTAGAATGTTGAAAAACAGTTATTTTTCATATTTTATTTCATACACTTCTAATAATCGGAGGTGTTTTTTTGATAGTTTCAAAAACTTCTATCTTGGAATTAGAACGATTGCTAAATCAATGTTTATGGGAAGAAGGACAAATTACAGAAATAGAATATCAAAGGGTAAATCAACAAATTATAGAAAAAATAAAAAAATACCAGGAAGAAAATAAATGAAATTTTATAAAGTAAGAGAAGCACTATTACAAGGAAATAGTATTATGAATTTACCGTTGAGAGTAACTTTTTATGCCAGGGTATCTACGGATAAAGAAGAACAGCTAAACTCATTAGATAATCAGATTTCTTTTTTTGAAGATTACATAAAACAAAATAAACATTGGATTTATATAGAAGGTTATATTGATGAAGGAATCAGTGGTAGTAGTGTAAAGGGAAGAAAAAATTTTTTAAAGATGATCGAAGATGCCAAAGCAGGATATTTTGATTTAATCATTACGAAAGAAGTATCTAGATTTTCTAGAAATTTATCTGATAGTATCAAATATACTCAGGAATTAATGTTCTATGATGTAGGGGTATATTTTCAATCCAATGGAATTAATACTTATGATCCAAATTCGGAATTTATTTTAAATATGATGGGAAGTGTAGCTCAAGAGGAAGTCAAAAGATTATCTTTAAGAATTAAATGGGGACAGAAAGAAGCGATCAAAAAAGGAAGAATTCTTGGATCTAGTTCGATTACAGGATATACTAAAAAGAATTCTAAACTAGAAATTATTCCCGAGGAAGAAGAAAAAGTAAAAATGATTTTTGAACTATATGCTACAGATCGGTATGGTTTATCTAAATTAGCCTTACAATTACACAAAAAGGGAATTCATAACAGCAAAGGAAACATTTATGATAAAGATACGCTAAAAAGGATTATTCAAAATCCAAAATATAAAGGTTTTTATCGAGGTCATACGACGGAAGTTATAGATTATAGAACGAAGAAGAGAATTATCATTCCTAAAGAAGAGCAAATTATTTATCAGGATGAATCTATTCCAGCAATTGTATCTGAGGAATTATGGGATAAGGCAAACGAAATATTGAATCAACGAAGTCAATTAATGAAAGAATCTAAAAATAATGCTAAACGCGTGGAAAGAAAGCATGCATATACAAGTAAAATATTTTGTGAGGAACATGATTGTCCTTATCAAAGAATGATAAATCAAAAAAGAAAAAGACAAGCTAGATGGGCATGTGGAAATTATATTAGATATCGTAAAGAAGTATGTGAAAGTCCAATCATTGCAGAAGTAGATCTAAACTATATATGGAAGAAAATAATGACTTATCTATTCCCAAATACGGAAGAACTAGTAAAAGAGATGCTCCATTATTACTCTGCCCAATCGCTTAGTAAAGAATTAGAACAAGAGCAAGAAAAATTAAAACAAGAAATAAAAATGTATGAGCGAAAAAAAGAAAAAATATTAGAATTAAACATAGAGGGAAACTTATCAAATAAAGAATTTCAATTAAAAAATGAAAAATATAATGATGAGATTAAGAATTTAGAAAAAAGAATTCAAGATTTTTCCATAGAAAAGCTAGATACTTTGGATAAGTTTTTAAAGTTAGAAAAATCTCTTAACAGAATATTAACTTTCGAAGAAAATATTCAAGTATTTATAGATCAATTTTTAGAAGAAATCATCGTTGAAAAAATTAATTGTGAAAGAAATAAATTAAGATTAGATATATATCTTAACCTAGAAGAAAAACCTCTCCTTTCTAATGCAGGATGTAGTCATAAAAAAAGAAGAGAAAAGGAGATATATAATGATAAAGTAGATAGTCTAGATGAAAGAAGCAAATTAAAAAATAAATTTTTATATTATGTTTATATCGTATCTGAGGATTAATTTTTTTTATAAAATAAAAATCGCTACCAGAGGTAACAATTAAAGTAGTTACGATGGCAACAGCAGTAGAAGAAAAAGTAGTAGATTTAGAAAATGATCACTTCTATGATGGAGGAAGTGTCAATGTAGATGGTTCTACTTTAAGATGCTGGAAAGCAGGAGGTCATGGGGATCAGACATTTTTACAAGTCTTACAAAACTCTTGTAATCCAGGATTTGTAAAATTAGGTCAACTATTAGGAAAAGAAACTTTATTTTCTTATATTGATAAATTTGGTTTTGGTGAAAAAACAGGAATTGATTTAAATGGAGAAGGCGAGGGAATTATTTTTGACTTAGAAAAAGTCGGAAATGTAGAATTAGCAACTACAGCCTTTGGCCAAGGTGTCAGTGTAACACCAATTCACCTTACTGTCTAATAAATGATACCCTTACTATAACAAGAGGAATAACTACTAAATATACTAGAAAGTATGATGTTGAATTTGAATATAATGTATTTATTAATATATGAAAATTTGCATTCTA
>CALVQX010000061.1 GCA_944358405.1 uncultured Bacilli bacterium
AAGAAGAATTGTTTATTGACTTTGATTTAAAGCATTCTAATGATGTTTCAAATCTAATAAAATTATACATTAATTATTATAATTATAAAAGACCTAGTTATGCATTAAATTATAAAACCCCAATCCAATATAAAATTGAATCAGGATTTTAAGTGCATTTTTTTACTGTCTATTTTTTCTTGACTAGTGCACTTTTGTGCACTTCTTTTTTAATATACACATTTAAGTGTTTAAGTAATATTAGGTACATAAAAATTTGACAAATGCATAAAATAATGATAAGATGATCTATATTTTTAAAATGTTGAAGAAAAGAAGTAACTATTCTTTCCTTTTTGTAGAGAGCTTGTGGCTGGTGAAAACAAGTAAAAGAAAATAGTGAATAACATTTCTGAGTGCTTAAAGAATTGAGTAGACTAAGCCGGGTGCAAACCGTTACATTTGCTAGATTTGTTGGAATCGAAAAGGGATTATGAAGAATAAAAAACTTTATAATAAATTGGGTGGCACCGCGGAAGACTAGTTTCGTCCCATAGTACAAATAGTATTATGGTACGGACTAGTCTTTTTAAATTTATGAAATGAGGGTGTTATTATGAAACAATGCAGTGTATCAACACAAACAATAGCAATGCTTAGGAGTATTGGAATGTATTCTAAGGAAGATTTACGAAGATTACAAAAAATACAAAAAGCACAGCAATTTTGTCAGTATTTACTTCGTCATGGAATTACTTATGATTTTTGTATTAAACATGGCGAAGTGTTAGGGTGTTTGGAATCTGATAAATATTATCAGAGATTTCAAGATTACCTAGGAGAGGATTATGTTATCTGTAAAAACTTACTACTACAAGAAAGAAAAGGAGATAGGCAAAAATTTTTATTAATCACTAATAGTCAAAAAAAAGTTGATTTAGCTAGCGTTAGGGAAACAATTGGAAGTAGAAAACTGGAATTTGTTGGAGAGGAAGAGATGCATAGAGTAATCGATGCTACACCAGGTAATGTTTCTTTATTTTCTATTATGAATGATTCTAACCAAGAAGTGAAATTAGTGATTGATGAGGAATTATTAGATGCTTCTAGACTTGCCTTTCATCCATTATACAATGGAATGAGCATCTTTTTACAACCGAAAGAATGCTTTAAATTTTTAAATATGATTGGCAGAGAAGCAATGATCGTCCCTATTGCCGAAAAGGAATTAGAAAAAGCCAAACAAAAGATATTAGCTTAATAAAGTCCCTTAGATTTTAAGATGATTTTATAAAAAAGGCTCCACAAACTATAGAGCAACACTAAAATAAATGATATACTAATTAAAGGAGGAATAATTATGTTAATTGATGCGAAAGAGTTATATGAAAAATTAGATGACTATATGGAAAAAGAGGTTACCATTCAAGGTTGGATACGTAATCATCGAAAACAAAAAGAATTTGGCTTTATTGATTTTAATGACGGTACATGTTTTCAAAATATTCAAATCGTTTATGATAATAAATTGAACTGTTTTGAGGAAGTTCAAAAATTACATGTTGGGTGTGCAATTGAAGTTATAGGAAAAGTAGTAGCTTCTCCTGCTAAGGGACAAGAATTCGAAATTTCTATGGAAAAAATTCAACTATTAGGAGACTGTCCTGAAGATTATCCAATTCAACCAAAAAGACATTCTCGGGAATTTTTAAGAGAACAAGCCTATCTTCGTCCAAGAACGAATTTGTTTAATGCAGTATTTCGCCTACGAAGTGTAGCAGCAATGGCAATTCATGAGTATTTTCAGAGTCATAACTATGTTTATGTTCATACTCCATTAATTACAACTGCTGATTGTGAAGGTTCGGATCAAATGTTTAAGATTACTACATTAGATTTGAATCATTTACCTATGGTAGATGGGAAAGTAGATATGTCTCGTGACTTATTTGGCAAACAAGCCTATATTACTGGTACAGGACAATTACATGGAGAAGCCTTTGCTATGGCTTATAAAAAAATTTATACGTTTGGGCCAACTTTTCGTACCGAAAATTCCAACACAAAGACACATGCGAATGAATTTTGGATGATTGAGCCAGAAATTGCCTTTTGTGATTTAAATGGTCTTATGGATATCGAAGAAGAGATGCTAAAATTTGTAGTATCTTATGTACTAAAACATTGTAAGACAGAGATACAGTTCTTTGATTCTTTTGTAGAAAAGGGATTAAAGGAAAAGTTAGAAAAATTAGTTTCTTCGAAGTTTGTTCGTATTTCTCACCATGATGTAGTGGATATTTTGAAAAAAGCAGATGTATCTTTTGAATTTACGCCAGACTATTCTGAAGATATTGCCAAGGAACATGAGCGATATATCACAGAATATTTTGATGGTCCAGTATTTATTACAGATTGGCCTAAGGATATTAAAGCTTGGTATATGAAGACAAATGAAGATGGAAAGACTGTTGCTGCTGTTGATCTAGAAGTTCCTGGAGCAGGAGAGTTAATGGGCGGTAGTCAACGTGAAGAAGACTATGATAAATTAATCTCTCGTGCACGTGAAATGGGAGTGGATGAGAGTACAGTGGATTGGTTCTGTAATTTGCGACGTTATGGTGGATGCTATCATTCTGGATTTGGAATGGGATTTGAACGTTTGTTAATTTATTTGACAGGAGTTGAAAATATTCGTGATGTCATACCATTCCCTAGAACACCAGGAAATTGTGAATATTAAGTAATATACAAGTTTACATTTCAAAAGTGTAAACTTTTCTTTTTTTTTATTATTTTTGATCAATATCAGGAAATATATGGTAAAATGAAAGAACCCCCCAAAAAAGGAGTTGAGTCATGAAAACAGATTATATTATGCAGAAAAAGACGAATAAAGGGTTAAAAAGGGATCATAATGAAGATAGTGTGATTATTATGAATCATCCTAATCATGATGGTATTAAATTATTAGCAATTGCCGATGGGATGGGTGGAAGGAAAGATGGAGAAATCGCTTCTAAATATATTGTTGATAGTCTTTGTGAATGGTTTGTTCATACAGAAGTAGAGCTATTAAATCAAACAGAGCAGATCTCTAAAACTCTTTCAGAACTTATCTCTAAATGGAATGCAGAGCTAATTCAGATGTATGGGGAAAATCGATTGGGAACGACATTAACGATGGCCCTAGTAAATTTTACTAAGACAATTATTTTAAATATTGGAGATTCTAGATGTTACGTTTACAAGGATAAAAATTTAATTCAAGTGACGGAAGATGATTCAGAAGTATGGATGTATTATAAATATGGAAAAGTAGACAAGGAGGATTTAAGATATTTTTCAACGAGCAATATTATCAATGCTTGTATTGGCCTTTCTTACGAGCTATGTCTACCAACGATTTTAGTTCAAGACAATGAGGATTATGACTTATTATTGCTAGTTACTGATGGAATTACGGATTTGCTAACAGATGAGAAAATTAAATTTCTAATTCATAATAATCGTAAAGAGCAGATTCTAGATGCTTTAATTCAGGAAGCAATTTATGTAGATCAGGAATTATTTGTTCCAAGTAAACTCAAAGATCAATATTTTGAACGTTTCTTTGTACCAGAGCATGGAAAAGATGATGCAACAGCTGCGATTTTTATTAAAAATTAGAATTCTAGTATAAAAAAGTTATTTTTTTCCATTCTATAAATGGGAGGAAATAAGATGAAAAAAATATTCATTGCTTTCGTTATTGTTTTACTTTTATGTACTGGTTGTATGACGACTGAGGTCACTCCTACTAGAAGAGTAGAAGAGTTATTAGGAAAATATCAATCTATGGATAGTGCTGTCTTGTCTCAGTTAGATAGTATTATTGATGCAGAACAGTATATGTCAGAGGAGCAAAAAGAACAATATCGTTCTTTAATGGAGAAACAATATCAAAACTTATCTTATAAGATTGAGAATGAGGAAATTGATGGCGAGACTGCAACAGTCGATGTAGAAATTGAAGTACTTGATTATGCTACTTCAATTGCAAAATCGAAGGAGTATTATAGAGAACATCCTGAAGAATTTAAGAAAACATCTTCTAGTGATAATACTTCTCAAAGTATAGATAGTGATTCAGAATATATTGATTATAAAATAAAAGAATTAAAAAATGTATCTGATAAAGTGAAATATGATATGACATTTTATCTTACTAAAGTAGATGGAGAATGGAAGTTAGATGATATGAGTGATATTGATAGGCAAAAAATCCATGGATTATATGAGTCATAAAAAAAATATTTGGAAAAAAGTCAATTAATGACTTTTTTTTTATTGTATTTTTTGATATACTTTTCTATAGATAGAATAGAGGGTGTTGAACATGTTAGGAAACATTACAGAAATTATTGATAATAATGTTATCGTAGAACTTTCAATTGATATTAACAGTCAACCTAATTTGGTTAATCTACATGTTGTTTTTGAAGATGATAAAAAGAAAGTCGTAGGTGAAATAGTCAAAGTTACACAGACTGCTTTGACGGCAAATATTGTGGGTGAATTAGAAAATGGAGGATTTACTCCTGGAGCAACTTCTAAACCCGCTTTTAATGCCAAGGTTCGCTTGATCGAGTTGGAAGAATTGGAAAAGATTTTGGGAGATCAAAAAGTTTCTTCTGGCGAAACTAATTTTGGTACTAGTAATGTATATGCCGGATACAAAATTAACGTTAGTATTAATGATTTCTTTAGCAACCATTTTTCTATTTTAGGAAATAGTGGTGCCGGTAAGAGTTGTACTGTTGCTTCTATTTTACAGAAATTATTTATTAGTAGTCCAACACCACCTGTGAATTCTCATTTGTTTTTCTTTGATGCTTATGGAGAGTATACAAAAGCATTTGGAAAATTGCATGATGTAAATCCTTTGTTAAATTATAAAACTTATACAACGAATACAAAGTATCCTGATACGGAAATTTTAAGAATTCCTGTTTGGCTTTTAGATGTAGATGATCTAGCTTTGCTTTTAGATGCTAATAATCCTACCCAACTTCCAATTTTGGAAAAGACACTAAAACTAGTTCCAATTTTAACAGGAAATTCAGAAGCAGTAGTTCGTAAGAAAAATGATATTATTGCTCGTGCACTACAAGATATTTTATTATCAGGAAATGATTCTACGAAGATTCGTGACCAAGTAATTGCTGTTTTAACTAAGTTTAATACTCCTGAATTGAATTTGGAAAGTCAAATTGTTCAACCCGGATACATTCGTACTTTAAAACAATGCTTGTTTGTAGATAAAACAGGAAAGATGCAAGAAATGGAACTTGTAGTTGAATTTATCCGAGGATATATCAATGAAGAAGAAGAAGAAATTCGGGAAGAAGATAAAAACCCATTTTATTCTTTATCTGATCTTGAACTAGCTATGGATTTTGCTTTAATTAGTGAGGGTATTTTAAAGAGTGAAAAAGTCTTTGACTATGCTAATGTACTTAGTGTGCGACTACATACATTAGCTAGCGGTGAATCCAAAGAATATTTTTCTTATCCTAATTTTGTAACAAAAGATCAATTTATTGAATCGCTGGTTCATACTCCAAAAGGAGAACCATGCCAAATTGTAAACTTTAATATTAACTATATTGACGATCGTATGGCCAAAGTAATTACTAAGATTTTATCTAGAATGTTATTTTTAAAAGCGAGCACTACACTACCTCGTGGTAGCAGAGCTTTTCATATTATTATTGAGGAAGCACATCGTTATGTTATTAAAGACCGTGATACTGATTTACTTGGCTATAACATTTTTGAACGAATTACTAAAGAGGGACGTAAATATGGTGTGTTCCTAGGTTTGATTACACAACGTCCAAGCGAACTTTCTGATACTTGTATTTCCCAATGTGCTAATTTCGTTATTTTGCGTACTCTACATCCAAAAGATTTGGACTATATCCGCGATATGGTGCCTAATATTTCATCAGAAATCGTTCAACAATTGAAAAGCTTAAAACCAGGAAACTGTATTGCTTTCGGAAATGCCTTTAAAGTTCCCATTTCTATGTATATTGATTTACCAAATCCACGACCACTTTCTAACAACGTTGATTTGGAGGTTGTATGGTATCAAAGTATTCAACCGCAACCAGTAGTGCAGCCTTCGGCAATTCCTACTGGAGTCGGAGGAGCAAGGTTTATCCCACCAGCTGTTGCTATGGGAAATGCCACTCCAACTTATCAATTACCTGTAGCTCAGGCACCAACTCCACCACCAGTTCCAGTTGCTACTGGACCGAAGTTTGTAGATCCGGCACAAGTTGCTTCTGTTGTAAATGATACTTCTGATTCAACTGGTGCGATTGCTCCTAATGGGGTTGCTGTTCCATCGACTTCTTAAATTTTTGCTTTTTCTTTTCTTAGATTTATGATAAAATGAAATATAGTAAATACAAATACTAAATTGGAGGATAGATTTATGGCTTTAGATAAATTAAAAAACTTGTTGGTTGGAAATGAAGATGGAGAGAATGAAGACGTTACTCCAGATGAAGAGTTTTATACCACCACTAGAGAAGAATATCATGCTGCCAATGGAGTTGCCGGTAGCAAAATGATGCTATTAGAACCTCGAGCTTATTCAGAAAGTCAACAAATTGCGGATTATTTAAAGAATCGAAGTGCAGTAGTTGTGAATTTAAAGAGGGTTACTCCGGATCAAGCAAAAAGGATTGTTGACTTCCTATATGGTACAATTTATGCGATTGGGGGAGATCTTCAAAAATTAGGTGGCGGCATTTTCTTGTGTACTCCTAATAATGTGAATGTAGAAGGTAAGATTAGTGATGATAACACTCCTTCCAAATCAGTTCGTGGTAAAAAGGAGAAGGAAAAAGAAACAGAAGAAGATGATTTTTTCTAGAATTTGATGCTGTTCTGAGGTGATTATATGGAAAAATTTAGTTATGAAGCTAATGGATATAATCGCAAAGAAGTCAATCAATTTGTTAGTGATGTAATTACTCAGACTGAGGGAATTATTACTCGATGTAAGAAGCAGAATGCCGAATTAGAAAAATTAAAGGCCGAGTTAGAGCACTATAAAAATTTGGAGGATACTTTGAAAGTTGCGATTATGAAAGCAGAAGAAACCGGAGACAATATTAAACGAATGGCTCTAGAAGAGTCCCAAATGATTGTTACGGATGCGAAACATAATGCAAGTAGAATTGTAAACGAGGCTTTATTAAAGGCAGAAAAAATCGAGAACAATGCAGCAATTTTAGAAAAGAATATGAAGATTTTTAAGCGTAAGTTAAAAGTAATTATGGAGCAACAGATGGCTGTTGTTGATGAAATAGAAGTTTTAGAACTAGATCCTAAGTAGGGTCTTTTTTTGTTAATAAGGAATTTGCTTTATTAAAATGCAAATTTGAAAACTTGATAAAAACATTTGGTTGTACTAGATTTGTATTCAATCATTATTTAGAGAAAGTAAAAGATGTAAGTGTTAGAAGCTTAATATGTCTAGAATATGGTAGTTATCATGGTAGAGATTATAATGCAGTTACAATATTATGTTTGAAGGACGAAAGAAATATAATATGTTAGAATTAAAATAGAAAAATGAAAAACAAAAGAAAACTACGCTAGCAACTACCTTCTGTTAGGTTTGTTAGGAAGTAGGGATATCTAGTCTAGGAAGCAGGATGATTGGAAGGTGATATCAAGGCGAATTAAGTTTACTTATCCAGTGCAGGAGGTGTTATCATTTAACTATGGGATGCTTAATGCCCTTTATCGACAAAGGTTTCTTAATGAAATTGAGGTATCCTGTGAATTTGAAGATATGGAAAAAAGAAATTTAGCGAAGTTTATTTCTAATATTTTTCCTACTAGAAATAGAGATAGTTCTTCTTTATTTCCTGTTGCCAAGAAGTATTTTCTTAAAACTGATACGCCAAAGCAATATCTATTAAAAAGATTAGAAATATCTATTAAAAAGATTAGAAAAGTAATTGTCAGCAATAAAAAACTGTGGTATATTAGACTGGAAAGCATGTGCGAAAGACGGGATGTTTTGGAATAAGTAGAGAGCCTGTGGGTGGTGAAAACAGGTTAGGAAGAAGCATTCAGATCACTTTCAAGTTGCGATTTATGGATAAGATAAATACGGTAACGCGTTATAGTATTGAGATAGATTTTTTCTATGAAATAAGGTGGTACCACGAACAATTCGTCCTTAGGGATGAGTTGTTTTTTTCTTGGAGGAGGAATAATATGGAATTTGAAAAATTGGAAAAAGGTAGTATTCATGAAGTAGAATCCAAATATGTGAAAGAATGGCAGAAAAAAGATATTTTGAAGAAAACAATTGAACATAGGGAAGGATGTCCTGATTTTGTTTTTTATGATGGACCAATTTATGCGAATGCAAAGCCTGGAATTCATCATGTATTTGCTAAGACGATTAAAGATGCTTTTTGTAAATATAAAACGATGTCAGGATATCGTGTTTTGAGAAAAATTGGTCTAGATACCCATGGTCTTCCAATTGAGGTAAATGTAGAGAAGAAATTAGGCTTTAAATCAAAGACGGATATTGAAAAATTTGGAATCGAAAAATTCTGTGAAGAATGCAAAGTAGAAACAGATAGTAATATTGATGAAGTAAAAAAAGTAACCGATATGATGGGACAGTTTATTGATTGTAATGATCCTTATGTTACTTGTAGTAATGATTATATTGAATCAGAATGGTGGATTGTCAAGGAACTTTATAAAAAGGGATTAATTTACCATGGGAATAAGGTCTTACCATATTGTCCTAGATGTGGTACGGAACTTGCCTCTCATGAAGTTTCACAAGGATACAAAGAAGTGAGTGTCAATACGGTAATTGTTCCCTTTAAGATCGTTGATAAAGATGAGTATTTTTTGGTTTGGACAACTACGCCTTGGACTTTAATGGCAAATGTAGCTTTATGTGTAAATCCAGACTTAGAGTATGTGAAAGTTGCTTCTCGGGGATATACTTTTATTGTTGGAGCTAGTTTAGCTAGTCAGGTCTTAGGAGAAGATTATGAGGTTCTTGAGACATATCGAGGTAGAGATTTGGTTGGAATAAAGTATGAACAATTAATGCCTTTTGTGAAAGTAGAAGGAAAAGTATTTGAGGTTTTAGCAGATTCTTATGTTACAGATAGTGATGGTACGGGTATTGTTCATATGGCTCCTGCTTTTGGTGAAGATGATAGTCGTGTATGCCGAGAAAATGATATTACTTTTGTTAATCCAGTTGGCAAAGATGGTTGCTATACCACGGGTCCATGGGAAGGTACTTTAGTTACTGATCCAGAATTGGAAGTTACAATTATTAAGTGGTTGAAAGAGAATGATAAGTTATTTAAGAAACAAAAAATGGTACATGATTATCCACATTGTTGGCGTTGTAAACAGCCTTTGGTTTATTATGCAAAGCCTGCTTGGTACGTAAAAACAACGGCGTATAAAGATAAGATCATTGAAGCAAATAAGACAGTTTCTTGGTATCCAGATTATATTGGTACCAAAAGATTCCATAATTGGTTAGAAAATATGATTGATTGGGGAATTTCTAGAAACCGTTACTGGGGTTGTCCACTTCCTATTTGGACTTGTGATTGTGGTCATATGGAGGCGATTGGTTCTAGGAAGGAATTAAAAGAAAAAGCAGTGGAAGAGGTAGATATCGATACTTTAGAATTACATCGTCCATATGTGGATCGTATTCATCTAAAATGTCCAAAGTGCGGTAGAGAAATGTCTCGTGTCAGTGATGTGTTGGATGTATGGTTCGATTCTGGAGCAATGCCTTATGCTCAGTTTCATTATCCATTTGAAAATAAAGAATTGTTTGAATCCCAATTTCCGGCAGATTTTATTGCAGAGGGAGTAGATCAAACTCGTGGTTGGTTTTATGTATTGCTTGTGTTGTCTACCTTAATTAGTGGACAAAGCAGTTTTAAAAATGTTGTAGTCAATGATATGATGTTAGACGCTAATGGCAAAAAGATGAGTAAATCTACTGGGAATATTATTGATCCAATTCAGATTATGAAAGAGTATGGGGCAGATACAGTCAGGTTCTATATGTTATATGCATCTCCTGTTTGGACACCATTAAAATTTGATGTAGAAGGAGTAAAAGAGGTTTATTCTAAATATATTTCTACTTTCAGAAATGCATATTCTTTCTTTGAAATGTATGCTAATGCGGATCATATTGATCCTAGAGAATATGATATTCCAGTAGATCAACGAGATTTGATCGATCGATGGATTCTATCTAAATTGAATCGTTTGATTCAAAATGTACAATCTGCTTATCAAGAATATGATTTAAATAAAGTAACCAAATTAATTGTTCCATTTTTGAATGATGATCTATCTAATTGGTATATTCGTAGTAATCGTAGACGTTTTTGGGATAGTGAATTGACAGAGTCTAAAAAGTGTGTTTATTTAACAACATACGAAGTGTTAGTAACTTTATGTAAATTGTGTGCTCCAATTACTCCATTTATTACAGAAGAAATTTATCAGAGATTAACGAAAGAAGATTCTGTTCATTTAGCTGATATGCCAGTTGAAAATACAGATCTAATCTATGATAGCATTGAAGAACGGATGGATTTAGTACGAGATGTTTGCTCTTTAGGTAGATTTGCTAGAGAAGAAGCAAATATTAAAGTTCGTCAACCAATTTCTCATTTGATTTTACCAAAGAGTGATCAGATGATCATTGGAGATTTGCTACCTGTCATCGAAGAAGAGTTAAATGTAAAAGAAGTAATCTTCAAAGAAGATATGAGTGAATATTTAGATTATATTATTAAACCTAATTTTAAAGTATTAGGAAAATCTCTTGGGTCTAAAGTAAAACTTTTAAGTGATATTTTAAATAAATTGACTAATAAAGAAATTGCTCAAATTGAGTCAGACGGATTAATGATTCAGTTAGATGGAGAAGATTTTAAACTTACTAATGATATGGTTTTAATTTCTTTAAGACAAAAAGAAGGATATGCTTCTAGCAGTAATAATCGTACTTGCGTGGTATTAGATACTGAACTTACAGAAGAATTAATCTTAGAAGGACTTGCCAGAGAGTTCGTTCGTAAAGTTCAAAGCCTTCGTAAAGAAGCTGATTTCATTATTACGGATCATATTAAAGTCTATTATAATGGAAGTGAGCAAGTTCAAAAGATGTTAGAAGTCTATGGTGATTATGTTAGAGGGGAAGTCCTAGGGGATGAAATTATCTACGATGAAGATTGTACAGAGGAATATGAACTAAATGAAGAAAAGGTTTGTATTCGAGTAGAAAAAATATAAGTTATTTTAAACTGTGAACAAGAATGAAGTGAACTCTAAATGCTGGACAGTTTGTTAATCGGTTCTAATTAGAGGATTGTAACCTGTAATTTACAGGAGACAGTCCTTTTAATTTTAAAAAAATGGTCCTTATAAAAGCTTTGACAAATGATGAATTAAAATATGAGATAAAAGAAAGGATGGTTCAGATTGGATAAATATGAAGAAGCGATTTCTAAGATTTAGGAGGATATTGAAAAAAGTAGGACGATGAAAGAGGAGAGCAAAATAAGTAGGTATGATTTATTAGAAGTACTAAATCAAAAATTAATTACAGATTTTTTGAAGATAGATTGCTTTAACAATCAATGGTAATAAGGAAAAACTAAAAGCAAAATTATTATTGTATTCTTAGAAATTGTGTTATGATGGTTTAAAAAAGTTCAGAGAAAATACAAGTGATATCATTAATTTGTATTTTTTGAAAAAGAGCAATTTAAATGACAATTTTCCTATCACTCTTGACATGGGAATCATTGTTTTATATATTGAATTTGTTAGGTAATTCTTAAACTTAAAATATTTTGTAAAAGAAGAAATTAGAAAGGATTTGTTATGTTAAGAGTAGAGAATATTGTAAAATACTATGGTGAAAATAAAGCAGTAGATCATTTGTCTTTTGAGGTAGAAAATGGAGAGATTTTTGGCCTGTTAGGAGAGAATGGAGCTGGAAAGACGACTACTTTTCGAATTATTATGGGACTTTTAGAAGCATCTTCTGGAGATGTATTTTTGGATGGCAAGAAAATAGATTACTCTGTTACTGATCAGATTGGCTATGTCACAGAAGAAAGAAGTTTACTTACTAAGATGACGGTAAAAGAACAAATTATTTTTTACGGAGTATTAAAAGGAATGAAAGAAGAAGATATCTTAGAAGAATTAAAAAAATGGTTGAAAGAATTTCAAATCGAGGGATATGAAAATAGAAAGATTAAAGAATTATCTAAAGGAAATCAGCAAAAGATTCAATTTATTTCTGCTGTTATTCATCATCCCAAATTACTTATTTTAGATGAACCATTTACAGGATTAGATCCTATTAATGTAGAACTGATGAAAAAAGCAATTTATCGATTACAAAAGGAAGGTTGTTCTATTATTTTTTCATCTCATCAAATGGAACATATTGAAAATTTTTGTGAAAAATTAATTATTTTGGTGAAAGGAAAAGCGATTGTTGATGGTTATGTAGGAGATATTAAGAAAGAATATAAAAAGAAAAATATTGTGCTTCGTGGAGAGAATCTACCAATAGATGCAATTGAGAAGATTCCGGGAGTTATTTCTGTTAGTAAAAAAAATAATGAGTATGAACTAAAAATTTCCGAGGAAAGTGTTGCATCTAAAGTTTTTGCTAAAATAAAAAATAAAAAAATTACTAAATATGATGTTACAGAGCCAACTTTAAATGAGATCTTTATTGAGAAAGTAGGTGGTGTTCATGAGTAGTAAATTTTGGTTTTTAACAAAGCAGAGTTTGAAGAAAAAAGTTCATTCTAAATGGTTTGTGATCGTCAATATTCTTTTGGCAATTTCTATTATTGCACTAATCAATATTCAGTCGATTATTACTTTTTTTGGAGGGGATTTTAATCAATCTACAGAAGTTTTTGTAATTGATTTGACAGAGGTTTCTTTTCCTATTTTTAAAGAGTCTATTCAACAACTTATGAATGATGAAAAAGATCAAAGTGGGGAGATTATCGTCAAAAATACGGAAAAAACAGAGCAAGAATGGGAAAAATCTTTAGAAAGTAACCAAGTATTAATTGTTTTTTTAGAGGATTCTGATTTTTATGTTAAAGCAAAAATGATCAGTAAAGAAAAGATCGATAATAATACTTATCAATATTTATTGCAAGGATTGAATGCTACGAAAATGAGTGTTTCTTTAATGAAGGAGAATATGGATGCAGAAGTACTTTCTGCTATATCAGCTCCTATTAATTGTGAGAGAGTTGTTTTAGATGAGAAAAAAAGTGTCGATGAAAATATGGAATTGATTATGTCCACTGTATTTCCGACTTTGATTTTACCATTTTTTATGTTAATTATTTTTCTGGTTCAGATGATTGGTGGAGAGATTTGTGAAGAAAAGACGACTAGAAGTATGGAGATTATTATTTCTAATGTGAGTCCTAAGGTGCATTTGCTATCTAAAATTGTTGCTAGTAATCTATTTATTATAGGTCAAGGAATCTTACTAGTTTTATATGCTATAATTGGTTTTTTCCTTGGTACAAAAGGACAAGGATTTGCAGTATCTTCTGGTGTAGATAGTTTGCTTTCTACTTTGATGGAGGCTGGTTTTTTAGATAAATTGCTTCACTTTATTCCAAGCGCTTTCATTATTATGATCTTATCTTTTTTGGCATATTCTTTGGTTGCGGGTATTTTAGCATCAATGACTACAAATATGGAAGATTTTCAACAAATTCAAACCCCTATTATGCTTATTTTACTACTAGGTTATTATTTGGCAATTATGGCAGGAATGTTTGAAGGATCAAGTTTTATTAAAGTTTTGTCTTATGTACCATTTCTATCTTGTTTCATTTCCCCATCTCTTTATATGATGGGACAAATTGGTATTATTGATATTATGATTTCTATTGTACTTTTAATCGGATTTATTTTCTTTTTATTAAAGTATGGATTAAGAATATATAAAATTGGTATTTTAAATTATTCCAATGAAAAAATCTGGTCTAGATTTGCGAAAGCTATTAAAAGCAAAGATGATTCAAAAACTCCCTTTTAGGAGTTTTTATTTATAAAAATAGAATTTGTGTTATAATTTTACTATAAGAACTTTCTGTTAAGATGGTAGGAGGTATTTTATGAGCGATAAAAACATCATTAATGAACTTTCTCAGATGTCATTAGGTTCATTTTTAAGAAGATTTAGTTCTATGACATTGGAAGAACGTCAACAATTGCTAGAGAATCCATTTTTGGATGAATTGGATTCCACGATATTTACTTCTTTCTTTTTACAGTTAGAAACTGATCAAGCTAGGCAAATATTAAAGAATCCCAAGATTTTTCATAAAGTATTAACATCACCAAAAAATAACAAGAAAAGAAATATTTTAAGTATTATTGGAGAGAAGGATTTTTCTTTATTAAAGAGTATTTTTGAAAGTGAATATTTTTCCTCTTATCCAGAACAATTTTGTGAATATATTGCTTCTATCAATCATGATAGATTTCAAAAGTTATTAGAAAATATAGATTTTAGTAAAATGTATTCTGTTTTTTTTCCACAATATGATTTAGAGCATTTAGAAAAACTTACTGGTATTAATCATCTTGATTCTAATCTTGCCTTGTCTTTTTTTCAAAAAGTGAAGAATCAGCATTTAAATCCTTTAGGTGTTTTAAAGATCAAAAATGAAAAAGAGTTCTTGATCTATACTAAATTTGGACTTTCTGTTCCAATTTTAGATGACTTGGAAGAAATTACTTTAAAAAATGGACTTGTAGTACCATATGATGAAGTTTTAAATGTTGGAGAAAGTAAAATCAATAAATTAATTCAATTGTTGAAAGAAAAGGGTGATGTTTCATCAGAAGATTTATTGGAGGTTGGTTTAAAACTTTATTTCATTTTTGGATATGATAATGCTAGAAAAATTATTATGGATAAATTTACGAATATGACTCCTAGTGCAATATTACGAGTTGCTGATTTTAATTTTAAAGATCATCGTAGGGAATATCGTACCAAACATCAAGAACGTTTCTATCATTATGAAATGATAGATGAAGTTTTGTTTTCTTTAAAAAATCAAGAACATCAAATTTTTGCCAATCTTTTATATGATGCTACTCCGGAAGCAATTTCCCAGTTAGAGAAAGAATTTTCGGAGATTGTTTCTGCTTGTTCTGATACTTTTCAATTAAAAGAGAGTGTGAAAGCTAAACTTATTGAATTAATTAATCGGAGAGAAGAACAGGCAAAGGTGTATTATACGAAAGATATTAGAAAACGGTTATCGAATCAGCTACCTAAAGAATTATCTACTCAAGATATAAAAAAATTATTGCAAGATGTTTCTCTTATTCATTTGCTTAAAGACTGTGATCGCTCTATTTTTCCAAGGATTCAACAGTTTTTGCTTGGCAATGGTAAAGTAGACAATGATTGCTTACTTCGTTTAATTATCAATCAAGAGGCATTAGGATTAAATCAGATGTTAGGAGAGTTAATTAATCGATATGATTTGATTGAATGTATTGCTTCAAAGAACCATTTATCATTAAATTCTTTGTTAGATGTGATCGATATTGTAAAAACAAGTTTCTTTTCCTTGAAACCGAATGAACAAGATATATTTTTAACAACGATAGCTAAGATCGTCTCTTCAAAGGAATATTGTAATATGAGTGATGTTGATATTTTGAAAGAAACTTGTAAGTTACATATTGAAAGAAAGCAAAAAGTGTATGCTTCTATTCCTACGATAGAAGGAAAGGCTAGTCAATTTGAATATAAAGTGGCACCGTTTGATGCTGAGTATTTATTATCTGCTGGTGTCGATTCTAAAAATTGTTTTCGTATTTCTGGTCATGGAGAAGAATTTTTTAGATATTGTCTAACAAGTAATCAAGCTGTTGTTATGTATTTTACAAATCCAAAAACACAACATACTTACATTTGTCCTATTATCCGAAGTGGGAATGGAATTCATTGTAATGGGGTGGATCCAGAACTTTCAGAAGAAGAAAGAGAGATATTTTTTGAGGCTTTTTCTCAAGCGATGGAACAGATGATTTCGATTAGTGAAAAAAATAGTATTGAAGATGAAAAGATTGAGGTTGCTACGATTACGGATCTTCACTTAAAAGATTATTTTGAGGATCATACTTATTCGAAATATCAGTTAGAAACTTATATCCCACTCGATCAGCCTTGCTATACAGATTATAATAAGAAAGAGATCACACATTATATTGTTGCACATAGTAATACCTATCAAAAAAATCAATATTATTTAGCAAAAGATCAATTTTATCAACAAAGAAGAGCAGACTATGAATTTGATGTTGATAAGGAATATGATAAAGAACGTTTATCTTTGATTGTTAATTCTATTGCTTATTCGTCTATTGATTACAAAAGTATTCCTTCTTCTATGAAAAGTAAAGAGAAGAGAAATTTTAAACCAATCGATGTAAATACTTTTCAATATATTGTTGGTAATAAAGATTGGTATGTAGCGATTGACGATCAATTCAATATTCTTGCCAATCTTTTACCTTATGATATAAGGGCTAAAAAGGATTATTTTAGGCATCTAGGTAGGGCTCCTTTGCTATTAGAAAATATGATGAGAGAGGAGAAATATTATGGAGCTAATGGGGAAAATTTATCAAAAAATAAATGATAGTAGTGGCTATATTATGGGAGAGGATGAGCAATTGTATTTGTATTTTAGTTATGATTTTTTAGAAGAATTTGAAGCTAGTATTGGACAGATTGTTTTATTTCGCCCAGAACAGGGAAAAATATTAAGAGCTACTTATATTTCTAAATTTTAAGACTGTATTTAGTCGGAAGGAGTGAGAAAAGGGTGTATAAAGATCCAGAACTTATTTTGTTGCGAAATCGTTTTTTACTTGGACTAGGAGTAGCACTGATTTTTGCGATTCCGATTGCACTTTTGTTTTTTAATCGATTTCATTCTACCTATTCTGATGTATATTCGGCATTTCGTAGGCAGGATAGTTTTGTTATTTTTTTAACAGATTCTTCTAATTGTTCTAATTGTTCATTGATAGAACAAGTATTAAAGGATCAGGAGGTTGCTTATTATCCTTATGATATTTCTAAAGAGAAAGATTATTCTTTGGTGCAAGAGAGAATTGGAATTGTTTCTTCTGCGTTAAAAGTTCCTGCGATTATCTATATTCGTGAAGGGCAGATGGAGGAAAATTTACTTAATATAACTAAGGAAGAAGATGCTTTGTTGTTTTTAGAAACTCATGGTTTGGTTCATACATTGGAATAACATTGTTTTTTTGGATATTTTAAGATATACTTTTTTTAGTAAATGGAGTTGGATTTTATGGTTGCATTGATTACTGGTGGGAATCGGGGGATTGGAAAGAGTATTGCTTTAGAATTTGCTAAAGCTTCTGTAAATGTGGTAATTAATTATTATCATCATGAACAGGAGGCTTTGGAATTGGCAGAATATATTAGAGAGCATTATGATGTAGAAGTAATGACGATTGCCTGTGATGTTTCTAAGGAAGAGGAAGTAGAGATGATGGTTAATCAGATTACAGATGCTTATGGTACGATCGATATTTTAGTAAATAATGCAGGAATATGTAGAGATGGTTTATTATTGGATAAGTCTCCTAGAGAATTTCTTAGAATTTTGAATGTTAATTTAGTTGGAACGTTTCTTTGTAGTAAGTATGTTGGTAAAATTATGTTAGAACAAAAAAGAGGGAGAATTGTTAACATTTCTTCTACGAATGCCTTAGATACTTACTATCCTGAGAGTTGTGATTATGATGCTTCTAAAGCAGGGGTGATTTCTTTAACGCATAATTTGGCACAGGATTTTGCGCCTTTTGTTCGAGTTAATTGTGTTTGCCCTGGTTGGGTGAAAACGGATATGAATCAAGACTTATCTGTAGAACAAATTCAAAAGGAAAATAGAAAAATTTTATTAGGACGATTTGCTGATCCAGAGGAAATTGCAAAAGTAGTTGTCTTTTTGGCAAGTAATAAAGCAAGTTATGTAAATGATTCTATTATTCGAGTAGATGGGGGAAGATGTAGTGGATAGGAGTGTTGTGATTCTTCCGATGAAAGAGGATGAGGAAGTTTTTATTCGCTCAGTGAATGAAAAAGATCGCCATGCAATTAGGTTTAGAGAATTTATTTCTCAATATGGATTAGAGTATGATGGATATTTATCAGATGCAGGGTATACACTTGCTTGTTATCTTTCTAGTATTGGTTATGTTGTTTTACAAAACGATGATGATAGTGTTCTTTATTTGCCAGAATGTTTGTCTATAAATCAATATGTATGGTTTAAGAATCATAAGAAACAATTTCGAAAAATGGGAAAAAACTTGGCAATTGTAGATTTTGATCAGGGGAGAATTTCTCATTATGATGAGTATAGTTTGGATGTGATGTTGCTGTTTGTCCAATTTCGAAATCTTTTAGAAGAAAAGCAAATTGTTGATTATTCTAGAAAGAAAAAGGAGTGATTAGATGTATCAAGGGCTAGGAATTCATGATGATGTGGCAGAAATTGTTCATCGTTGTGAAGTAGATTGTTTTGAAGAATTTATTAAAATTGATGAGGCATGTGCATATAATAGTTTGAAGGTTTTAACTAGTTTTCATAAAAATCAAATTACTGAAGCACATTTTAATGCTACTACTGGATATGGTTATAATGATTTGGGAAGAGATGCAATTGAAAATGTTTTTAAAGATGTTTTAGGTGCGGAAGATGCTTTAGTACGTAGTCAGTTTATTTCTGGTAGTCATGCATTAACTGTTTGTTTTTTTGCTCTACTTCGTCCTAATGATATTTTACTAAGTATTAGTGGAAAACCATATGATACATTAGATGAAGTCATTGGTATTTGTGAGAATCCAAGTTCTCTTAAGAGTTTTGGTGTTCAATATCATCAAATTGATTTGGTGCAGGATGATTTTGACTATGATGCTATATGTGATTTTGTTTCTAAACATAAGGTAAAGGTAGTAGAAATTCAACGTAGTAAAGGTTATTCGACTAGAAAAAGTATTAATCTGGAGAAACTTGGTAGAGTTATTAAAAAAATTAAAGCTATCGATCCTGAGGTTATTGTGATGGTTGATAATTGTTATTGTGAGTTTGTTAGTTCTAACGAGCCATTAGCAGTTGGAGCAGATGTTATCGTAGGTTCATTGATTAAGAACTTAGGAGGTGGAATTGCTCCTAATGGTGCTTATATTGCTGGTAGATCAGATTTAATAGCACTTTGTGCGGATCGATTAACTGTTCCTGGAGAAGGAAAGGAAGTGGGTCCAACCTTTGGAATTAATAAACAGATTTTACAAGGATTATTTATGGCTCCTTCTGTAGTTGCTGCTTCTTTAAAGACGGCAATTCTAACGAGTAGAGTGATGGAAGAGTTAGGATATGAAGTGGAACCTAGATATACTGAAGAGCGAGTGGATATTGTCCAAAATATTATT
Organism: uncultured Bacilli bacterium; assembly: GCA_944358405.1. Lineage (GTDB taxonomy): Bacteria > Bacillota_I > Bacilli_A > RF39 > UBA660 > CALVQX01. The sequence goes on from CALVQX010000061.1 coordinate 19,625, forward strand.
TTTAGGGATCCAGATAAATTGATTCGTTTTACTAGAGGCATTCAACAAGCATCTCCGATCGATTCTAATGCTTTGGTAGAGGCATGGGATATGCCAGGATATCAGGAGCCTGTTGTGATGGCAAGTGGTTCTTTTACCCAAGGTTCTTCTATTGAACTTTCTTGTGATGGACCAATTCGAGAACCTTATATTGCATATATGCAAGGCTCTCTTACTTATTCCTACGGGAGATTAGGTTTAATGAAAGCAATCGATAATTTATTACATAAGGAAAAATAAGGAGGATATATTATGGATACTTATGCAAATAGTTATAATTATAATTGGAATTCATATCATACTGCGCTTGATGATACTGTTTTTTCAATTATATTTGTTATTTTAGGAATTTTCTTATTGCTTGCAATTATCATTTGTATTTTTACGGTGATAGGTCAATGGAAGATGTTTCAAAAAGCAGGGGAAAAAGGTTGGAAGGCTCTTATTCCAGTTTATAATGTTTATACTTTATGTCAACTAACCGGTGTAAATCCTTGGTGGCTTGTGATTGTTTTTGTTGCTGGTGTTTTGAGTGGTCTTTTCCCTCTATTATCGATGATTGGTTCTCTAGCGTCGCTTTATTTTTCTGTGCTTTTGGCCATCAGTACAGCTAGAAGTTATCAGAAAGAGGATGCTTATGCCATCGGATTGCTTTTCTTTCCACCAGTTTTTTATATGATTTTAGGATTTGGTAAAAATGAATATTTAGGGAAGAAACCGATGAATGATATTATTTTTAATGCTTTTTCGGGTGCAATGTCTTCTTCTGCTTCTACAGGTTCTTCTGCTAGTTCTAATTCTTCTAGTGTGGAAGCAGAAGTTTTAGATGTCGAAGATAATTCTTCTTCCGAACAAGTTCAATTTTGTACTCAATGTGGGAAGAAGATTAGTAGGTAAGATCGATTCTGTCCACATTGTGGCAAAGAAATTTAGAGATATTTATAGAATATTATAATTTTTTGAACATATAGTTAAGTAAACAAGGAGGAATCGTATGATTAATAAACAAAATTTGTGGTTTTTGACATTGTTTAGCTTAATTTTAATACTTAGTGTTTATTACATTACAATGCCTAATGATTTACTTACAGTAAAAAATACTACGGAAGTAGTGAAAGCAGAAGATGATTCTTCTACTACAGAGACTATTGAGGAGACTTCTCCTTTAGTGGCAATGAGAGTTAGTTTAGAAGAGGAACGCCAGAATGAGATGGATGTTTTACAAGAACAGCTTACTAGTGATTCTATGACTAGCGAAGAGAAGAATAATGCTTATGAAAAGTTGAAATATTTAAATGAGATTCAGGGAAAAGAGGAATCTTTTGAAAAAGCGATCAAAAAGAATTATAAGATCGATTGCTTTGTTAAGATTGATAATAGTGATGTGAATGTCGTTTGTGTTTCAGAGAAACATGATAATACTTTAGCGAATAATATTATGCGATTAATCCAACAAGATTATGACACTAAAATGTATATTACGGTTAAATTTCAAAGTAGTTAGTGAGTAGTGGGTGAATGCATACAACAAAATCCAGATTTTTCATACAATATTCTAGGTGATAAAGAAATGGCAAATACTATATTAACAGCACGAGAGAAAAATGTCTTTGAACTTTTAATAGAGAATAAAAGTACGAAGGAGATTGCCAAAGAGTTAGGAATTAGTGAAAAAACTGTTAGAAATCATATTTCTAATGTGATGCAAAAACTAGGTGTAAATGGACGTGCTGGAGCTGTTGTAGAGTTATTAAAACTTAAAGAATTATCCTTATAAATCGTACTATTTTAGTACGATTTTTCATATATTTGGATGGGTGATGCCAATGTTGAGAACAAAAGCTTTGAGAAAAATTTTTATTACAACACTGACTTTATTTATCTTACTTACGATTTATTCTATCCCTACGACGGAAAGTTCTAATGTTTTAAGAACTAATTTGGAAATTGAGGAGGTAAGTGGTCTTGCTACTAACAGTATTTATCTTTTGAACGATGATGGGTATTTAGTTAAAAGTAGAATTTTACTGGATTCGGATGATGTTCGTGAAAAAGTTCATAAGTTACTGGTGAACTTGATCGAAAGTGATTCTAGTAATTTTTCTAATGGTTTATCTGCAACCATTCCTAAAAATACGAAAATAAAAGAAATTATTTATGGGGATAAGATTGTAACAGTTGATTTCTCTAAAGAAATTTTATCCGTGCCAGTCCATTTGGAGAAAGCTATGATTTCTTCCATTGTTTATAGTGTATTAGGAATTGATGGGATTACTGGGGTTCAAATTTTAGTCGAAGGAGAAAGTTTGTTGGAGTATCCTAATACACATGAGTCGTTGCCACCTATTTTGGATAAGAGTATTGGAATTAATAAGAAATATAATTTAACTTCTAGAGAGAATATATCTAAGGTTGTTGTATATTATTTGGAAGAAATTGATAATGATCTTTATTATGTTCCTGTAACGAAGTATATTAATGATGATCGGGAGAAGATTAAAATTATTGTAGAGGAGCTTACTACTAGTTATATTTATGAGTCGAATTTGATGAGTTTTTTAAACAGCAATGTTGAATTGCTTAGTTACCAAGAGGAGGGTAATGTGATGTTTTTAAATTTTAATGATTATTTATTTGATGCTAATGATAAAGTTTTAGAGGAAGTTCTTTATAGCATTGCTTATTCTGTATTTGATAATTATGATGTGAATACGGTTATGTTTGAAGTAAATTCTGAGGAGATTCGTTATATTAGTTCTCAAGATTTACCATAAAAATAAAAAAAGCCCTTGCAAGATGAGGGCTTTTATTGTATAATTCTATTTGTCAGTTGATTATGTCTGCGTAGCTCAGCTGGATAGAGCAATCGCCTTCTAAGCGATCGGTCAGGCGTTCGAGTCGCCTCGCGGACACCATTAGAAAGTAAATCCTTGATTTTCAAGGGTTTTATTTTTGGATTATTTCTATTATATCTTTCATTTGTTTGCAATTTTGTAGACATATTATATGATAAAATATGTTTGAAATCTTTTTTATTTATCAAAAAACATACCGAAAGGTATGTTATTTTGTTGTAGGAAGTCCTTTTTTCTTTTGAAATATTTTTCCTTTGTTTTTCTTTTTTTGTTGTTTTTCATAATGAAATTTGATCTGTCCTTGTTTTTCTTGCTCTGTTTTTAAGTCTTGGATATAGTTCATTAAATAAGTATTACCCTCTTTTTGCTTTATTAATGGTTTGATATGCTCCATAAAAGTGGTAAAACTAGGGTAATTATATAAAATTGGTAAGATTTCATTATTTTGCTGTTCTAGAGAGAATGTTTGCTCACTTTGTAGTAGAGTTGCTATAAAGTGGTCTACTTTCTCTTCTATTTTTTCATATAAATTTCTAGAATCTTGAAATGAGGATAAAAATTTATTTTTTGCTTTTTTTATTTCTGATTCTAAACAACCATTTTCTTTTTTGATATTGATAATTGCTTGTTCAAAATCATCTAGGCCAATATAATTGGGATAATGTTGTACAATTTCTAGACACTTTAGTCTTTCTTGCTCCTCTTCAATGAAGGCTAATTTGCTTATTGCTTCTTGATATTCTTCTTCTGTAATTTGCTTTTTCATGTTTTTTCTCCTTTATATGTATAATATATGTTATTTTGTATTTGATGTCAAATGAATTGTTATTTTTGTAAATTTATTGTATACGTTTTTCTTTTGTGCTATGATTGAGATGTGTGAATGGTAGTGAAGTTAGCGATTGTTATATTCTCTTTTATCATGTTATCACGCAGACTTTGATAAATGGTTTCACATTAACCATTCCATAAGAAACAAGAAATTGTTTCTTTTTTTTGGATTTTTTATTTTTTTTCGAATAATTAAATAGGAGGTGAGAGAATTATTCATGAAAGTTGTATTGCAGGATGGTGCAAAAGACTGCGGTGTTTGTTGCTTGCTTTCTGTAATTCGATATTATGGAGGAGATGTATCGAAAGAATATTTGAGGGAACTGACAAATACTACAAGATTTGGTGTCTCTGCTTATCAGTTGATTTGTGCAGCAGAAAAATTAGGATTTGATGCTAGTGGTATGAAGGGAGACTTGTCCAAAATCGAAAAAAATAACTTACCTTGTCTTTCTCATATCATTATCCGTAAAAGTTATCAGCACTTTGTAACAATTTATGATGTTTCTGAAAAGTTAGATAGAGTTTTAGTGATGGATCCTGAACGAGGACGGAGAGTTTTTTCTTTTTCTGAATTTCGAATGTTATCTAGTGGTTACTTTATTTTTTTGCATCCTAGGAAGACTTTACCTGTTATGATCCCAAAGAAGATTCTTCGCCATACTTTGTTTCTTTTTTTGAAAGAGCAAAGATTGCTACTATTACTTCTTTCCTTATTAACTTTTTTATATTTTGTATTTCAAATCATTACGGCTTTCCATTTTAAATACTTGTTAGAATTTTCTATTTCTTATCAACTTTCTAGTCCACTTTTCTTTCTTAGTTGCTATCTTTTTGTTTTCTATCTGTTAAAAGAAATATCTAATATGTTGCGAAATCTGGTATTAATGAAATGGACTTGTCTATTGGATGCTAAACTTACATTCTGCACTTATCAGCAAATTCTCTTACTTCCTTATTTTTATTATCGAAATCGAACTTCTGGAGAAGTGATTTCTAGACTCAAAGATTTAAATGTTGTAAAAACTTTTTTAGCACAATTTTTTACTTCTTTTTTTAGTGATTTTTTAGGATTTTTTTTATTTGGCTTTTTCCTTTTTCTTTTAAATCCTACGATTACTTTGTGGGCTTTTCTACTTTTTGCTTTTTTTATAGGAATTCATTTTTTATTTAAAAAGTACAAGATGAAATATTGTGTTAAGGTTGCTAATCAAGAAGATAAAGTAAATTCTTATTTAGTAGAGTCTTTAGCAAATGTAGATACGCTGAAAGGTGGGCACATCGAAAAAAGATTGAGGGATGTGTTTATATTAAAATATCAAAAGTTATTGGAAATTTCTTATATACAAACTCTTTTAAATGAGCTTTCTTTCTTTTTACAGAAACTAAGTTATGCTTGTTTTTTTACTTTTTTTCTTGGTTTAGGTAGTTTCTTAGTAATACAAAAAGAGTTTTCTTTAGGTGATTTTATTGTGTATCAGAGTGTTTTTCAATATTTTTTTAATTGTTTTCAAAGACTATTAGAAATTGGAAATAGTTATCCATCTTTTTTGACTTCTTTAGAACGGGTAGAAGATTTATTTACGATTCCTGCGGAAAATTTTTCTGGAAGTAGTAATTATTTTTTTGTTTCGCTTGAAGGAGAGATTCATATTTCTGATTTTTCTTATCAATTAGGAAGAGTTTTGTTGTTTGATCATCTGGAGTTACATATTACATCGGGGCAAAAGATTTTAATCATGGGAGAGTCGGGAAGTGGAAAGAGCACTTTGATGAAGATGCTAATGCGTTATATTGAAGTCCCTTTTGGTAAGATTCAAATTCATAATATTGATATTAATCATTATCATTTGGAAGTTTTGAGAAATCAAATTACTTATGTTACTACTTCTGAGTTTTTATTTACAGAGACTATTTATTTTAATATTACTTTGAATCGAGAAGTAGATGAAGAGAAATTTCAAGAGGTAGTTCGTTTGACAAAGGTGGATGATTTTGTTAGAAATGATACTTTGCAATACCAAAGGCTTGTTGAGGAAAATGGCTTTAATTTTAGTAATGGGGAAAAGCAAAGAATTATTTTAGCTAGAGCCTTATTAAGAGAGAGTAGTATTTATATTTTTGATGAGGCATTTAGTCAAATTGATCCAGAAAAAGAGTCTCAAATTATGAAGAATGTTTTTGCGTATTTAGAGGGAAAAACAGTGATTGTAGTAAGTCATCGGCTTTTACCATTTTCGTTATTTGATCAAACTTTAAGATTGGAAGGTGGGAAGTTTTGTTGTGTTGAAGAATTATGAGAAACATATTTTCCTTTTGAGTAGTTGTCTTCTTTTCTTTTTATTGGTTATTTTATTTTTCATTTATACGATGCAAACTAAAATTTATTTTTATAGTAAGTTTATTGGTACTGTTTGGTCTAAGGATTTTATAGAGGTTGTAGTTACAGAAGAGCAATTGAAGACTTTATATCAAAATCGGTTTTTATATTTTGATAATCAAAAGAAATCATTTCAAGTGAAGTCGGTGATTAGGGAGGTGATGGTTCGAAAAGATCAAAAGTATCATGATGTTTATCTTGCTTGTTCTTTAGGTGAGGATGTGAAAGAAAAAGACATGGTAGAGTTTGTTTTAAAAAAAGAAAAGCGGGGGTTATTTGAAATATTTAGGGTGATATGGGATGGTGATTAGAACAATGAAATTAGTGAATGATAGCGATTTAGAGCAGGTGATCGGTGGTAGCAATGCAGCTTGGATTGGTGTTGCTGTTGCGGCAGTTTTTATTTTTTTATCTGGAGTAATTGAAGGGTTTACGAATCCAGGGAGGTGTAAAAGTTGAAGAAAGTTTCTGATTTAGGTGAGTTGGAAATGATTTGTGGAGGCAGTAGTCTTAGTGGAACTCTTTTAAATGCACTTACGAACATTATTGAGTTGTTACAAGATGCAGGAAGGAGTTTTGGAGCAGCACTTCGGCGTATTAGTGAGAATAATTTATGTTCTTTAGAATAGTATTTATTAAGTAAATTTTTCATTTTTGTATTAAACTAAAGGTATTTTTCGAAAAAAAATGAAAAAATTGTTGAAAAACAGGTAATCTTCTGTTATAATTCTTGGTAGTTATAGCGAAGGGAGGGATAATGATGGCAACTAAAGTAACTGTTAGAGGTAATTTGGATCAAGCTCTAAGAAAGTTCAAGCAAAAAGTGGCAAGAGACGGTGTCCCTTCAGAATGGAAAAAAAGAGAAGCTTACGATAAACCAGGAGTTAGAAGAAGAGCAGCTAAGAAAGAAGGAATTAAAAATTCTCGAAAGAGAAATCGTGACAATAATAAAGATTATTAATAAAAGAGATTTGTTCTCTTTTTTGTTTATAAGAAATTTCTTTTGAAAACAATAAAAACTTGTTAACATACAGGTAAAGACTTTAATAACAAGAAATTATTTATAAAGTTTTTACTTATAATTATTAGTTATAAAAGTAGTCAAGAATTAGCGTATGTGAATATAAAAAAAGAATGATCTACGTAATGACTATTTGGTTTAGTGAAGTAGGAATTTTGTAAGGTGATAACCAAAGTAAATTAAATTTACTTATTTTTTATTTCTGAGGTGGGTTTGATGTTTTATTCTGATGATGCAGTCAATTCTTTATTAAATTATAGTAAAATATTAGTAGATGGAATGAATCAAAAAAGTAACAAGGCTGTTCCTAAAGAGTTAAAGGGGATTGAATATCTTCTATTTGCTGGAATGGTATCTTATTATGGATTTGAGAATATTTCTTTAATTTATAAAACTTTTGAAGCGATTCATTTTGTTCATATGAAAGGATATACCTTAGATCAGATAAATCAATTTTTTATTCAGAAAGGTGGTTCTCTTGTTCTTCCTAATCAGCAGAATTATGCTTTTTTAATTCGACAAATTGTTTGTGATTCTCTGTCAAGATTTCATATTCAGTACCATATTTATTCTTTTGATATTGTGCAACCTTTTGTTTCTTTTTTGGAACAATTAGTTCACGAAGTAAATCATGTAATGAATTCTGTTTCTGTTCCTATCGGAATACGTCATGGACATAAAGTTTCTCGCTGTGGCCTTTCTGTTTATGATTTAGAAAGTGGGGTCTTTGATGCCAAAAATTTTGAGGAATCTATTAATGTTTTACAGGCAGCTGAAATCACAAATCATATTTTAGATTTTGGTAATTATCAAATTTATGATCCGGAAATTCGTAGGGAAGTAGAACGTATTCCTTATCGTGATATCCAAAAAAGAATGGGATTTGGTTATGATTTTACTGTACCACTAATTCGCCCTCTTTATCAGGATCCTTATTTTTATCCTTTGCTTGTTAAAAAACGCCTCAGTGGAGATACTGCAGATCTTCATCATATTTTTCAAAAGAGACTAGGAGAAGAATCTTATACCGAGTTGAAACAGCTTTTGGATGATTTAAATGAAAAAAAGGAGAATAGATTTACGATTCGAAAACAGCAAAATAAAGTTAAAATGTTGGTCAAAAAATGTATTCAATAGGAATTATGTTTATTTACGTAAATAGATAGGGAAAAGACTTAAGTGGGTTTTGGTTTTGAAAGTTATTATAATATTATATTTGAAGGATTGGTAAAATATATGATAGAATTAGTATAAGAAATGAAAAGAACAATACTCTCTATCATATGTGAAGTAAGAATATTTATTAGGAAGCAGAAATTTTGAAAGGAAATGACTTAAGCAAATGAAACTTCCTTAGTTCTTTTGTTTTATAATATAGAGAAAGGAGATGAAGATAATGGTAGAAAAGTTGCAACAAGATATGATTGCTGCGATGAAGAGTCATGAAAAAGAAAAGTTAACAGTAATTCGTATGGTAAAAGCAGCAATAGATCAAGAACATATCGATCGTAAGAGAGAGTTAAATGATGAATTATTAATTGATGTTGTCAATAAGCAAATTAAAATGCGGAAAGATTCTATTGCAGAATTTGAAAAAGGAAATCGTGAGGATTTGATTGCTAAGACACAAAGTGAGATCGATATTTTACAAGATTATTTGCCTGAACAATTAGATGATTCTGAAGTAGAGCAAGTAATTGATGAAATTTTTTCCTTGGTACAACCTACTAGTCAAAAAGATATGGGTAAAGTAATGAAGGAAGCTACTAGTAGACTCAAAGGAAAAGCCGATATGAAAATGGTTAGTGAAAAAATTAAAGCACGCTTGCAATAAAAATAATGGTTATGAAAAGAAATCTATCAATGGATTTCTTTTCTATTCTTTAGAGTTTTTTCATATAATTTTTTAGGTGATGTCTATGTTTGAAAGAGTGAAAGAATATATTCAGGATAATGAATTTCGTCTAACTCTTTTCGAGGATCGGATTCATATTATTAATTATGTAAAAATACTTTCTTTAGAAACAGAAAGAATTTCAATATTAACTTCTTCAAAACGGATTGTAATTAAAGGAGAAAATTTAGTTTTAAATCGGTTATTAGAGTGTGAAGTTTTAATTCTTGGAAATGTTTTTTCAATTGAGGTTTTTTATGAATAGTAGATATCGATTAAAAATTATAGGAAGAAATCCTGATTATTTTGTTCAAAAATTAATTCAACAAGGAATTTTTATTTATTTTCTGCAAAAATCACCAAGACAGTTGATTGTGGTAGTAGATCAAGAAGGCTTTCTAAAAATTCAGAAGATCAAGACTACTTATCGGTATCAAGTAATAGAAAGATATGGTTTTGCTAAAATTACATATCTATTACGTAAATATGCTATTTTTCTAAGTTGTTTTTTGCTAGGAATTTTATTGAATTTATTTTTAAGTCAAGTGATATTTGAAGTTGAAGTGATTCATTCTAATTCAAATATTCGCGAGATGATATTAGAAGATTTAAAACAAGCGGGAATTTCTAAGTTTCGATTTAAGGTGAGTTTTTCTGAGAAGGAAAAGATAGTGGAAGAAATTTTGAAGAAAGAAACAAATGATATTGAATGGATGGAGATTGAAGAACAGGGAACGAAATATGTAGTTCGTGTGGAGCAACGAAAAAAGAATCAGGAGGCAGAAGTCTGTGAAGCTAGGAATATTGTTGCGAAAAAAGATGCAATGATTTTGGAAATTCGGGCAGAGGAAGGAGAAGTCGTTGCGAAGAAGTTAGACTATGTAAAAAAGGGTGATGTAATTATTAGTGGTACCATTCATAATAAAGAGGATATAGTTTCTAAAAAATGTGCTGTTGGACAAGTTTTTGGGGAAGTCTGGTATCAAGTTCATTTGGAATTACCAAAAAATTATTATGAGGAAAATGTTACAGGAAAAGAGAAAAAACAATTGGAGATTCAATTTTTAAATCATAATTATACATTGTTTCATAAGTTTGAGCATTATCAGAAAAAAAGTATTCCACTTCTTGAATCTTTTCTTTTCCCTATTGGTATTTATTTCTCTACTTATTTGGAAACAGAAGTAATAGAGGAGACTTATACGTTGGAGAATGTAGATTCTAAGGCAATTTCTCTAGCTACTTCTAAGTTAGAAAATAAATTAGGAGAGGAGGATGTTATCCTTTCTAAAAATGTTTTGAAAAAAACAGAAAAAGAGAGTAAAATAATAGTAGAAGTATTTTTTAAAGTAAAAGAAGATATTACAGATACTGCAGATATTGTAGAAGAAGTTCCAGAAGAGAAAGTCTCATGAGGTGATAGTTATGCTTGGTCCTTTATCTAATACTATTCAAGGAGTGGTCCGGTTTACCTGGCCAATGCTAATAATTTCTCTTGTGGTATTAGTTTCTGTCCGTGTTAGTTATTTAGTAAAAAACAAAGAACACTTTGTTTTATATAAAGAATTGTTAATGCTTAGTTTTATTATTTATATTTTGTGTTTGTTTCAAGTAGTTACTTTCCGTGACGATACAACTTGGTCTACGAATAATTTTATTCCTTTTCGAGAAATTTTGCGTTATAATATGGGCAGTCGGTTGTTTTTTAAGAATGTTTTAGGTAATACCATTATGTTTTTACCGTATGGTTTTTTTATTAGTTATTATTTAAAAAATGAAAAACCATATCTTACTATTTTTTTAACTATTATTGCTTCCGTTTCTATCGAAGTGGTACAAATGGTGATTGGTAGAGTTTTTGATGTAGATGATATTATCTTAAACGTTCTTGGAGGAAGTTTAGGATATGGAATTTATTATTTGTTAAATCGAATTGGAAATCGTTTGCCAAGTGTCTTTAAGAGTGAGTGGTTCTTAAATGTAGTTTCGGTTATTTTATTAATTGGAATTATCGTATTGTTGTAGGAGGTAGTATGAATCAAATTGAAGTATTTAATCAGACGGAAAAAGAGATTAAAGAGTTAGGAACTGTAGAGAAAGTATTATATAGTGCTATGGAGAAAGAACAATTAAAAAATACTAGCTTTAATGTAATTATTGTAGATAATACTTATATTCATCAATTGAATTTAGAGTATCGTCATGTAGATCGGGCAACGGATGTGATTACTTTTGCCTTGGAAGATGAAGATAGTTTAGTAGTTCCTGTCGATGAGAGAATTTTGGGAGATATTTATATTTCTATAGATAAAGCTTTCGAACAGGCAGAAAAATATGGACACTCCTTACTTAGAGAGCTTTCCTTTTTAGCAGTTCATGGATTTTATCATTTGCTTGGTTATGATCATATGACAAAAGAAGAGGAGCAAGTAATGTTTTCAAAACAAGAGGAGGTCTTGGAGCAATATGGCATTCAAAGGGAAAATTAAAATTAAGGGGTTAAAACTAGATCACAAAAGATTATCCAATAGTTTTCGCTATGCTTTTTCTGGGATTGTTCAAGCTTATATTGGAGAGCAGAATTTGAAAATTCATACAGCAATTGCTATCTTGGTAATTATTTGTGGATTTTGCTTTCAAATTAGTTATTACGAATGGTTGATTTGCCTAGTGTTGATTGGTCTTGTTTTAATGGCTGAATTTTTCAATACAGCTTTTGAATATGTTGTAGATTTGGTTTGCCCTGAGGTTCATCCTTTAGCAAAAGCAGTAAAAGATACTGCGAGTGCAGGAGTCTTGATGATGGCAATTATCGCTGCAATCATCGGTCTAGTTATTTTTGTACCGAAGGGAATTCAGTGGATTGGAGGTTTGTTATGATCGAAAAATTACAAAATTTATTAAAAAATAGTTATAGTCCATATTCCCATTTTCCAGTAAGCGCTATTGTAATCATGAAAGATGGGTGTGAATTTTGTGGTGTGAATGTAGAAAATGCGAGTTATGGAGCTAGTATCTGTGCTGAGAGAAGTGCGATTGTTTGTGCTATTAGTGCTGGATACAAAAAGAATGATTTTTTAGAATTACACGTAATGGTAGGTAGCGGTAAAATTGGTATGCCATGTTTTGCATGTAGACAGGTAATTAGTGAGATGTTTTCACAAGATGCTACTGTTTATTGTTATTCTACAGATGGGCAAGTAAAGAAGTATTCTGTTCAAGAATTATGCCCTTATCCGTTTGGTGAGGATGATTTGGTATGAGATGTGGTTTTGTTAGTTTAGTAGGAAGACCTAATGTAGGGAAGAGTACCTTACTGAATGAATTACTTGGAATGAAGTTAGCAATTACTTCTAATGTTAGTGGAACGACTCGAAATATTATTCAAGGAATTTATAATGATGAGGATTCACAAATTGTATTTATTGATACTCCAGGAATTCATAAACCAACGCATAAATTAGGTAATTTGATGAATAAAAAGGCTTATAACAATACAGAAGGTGTCGATGTCATTTTATTTTTAGTAGATATTTATCATGGATTTGGTCGAGGAGATGAGTTTGTTTTAAATCGAATTAAAGATCATGATATTCCAATCTTTTTGCTTTTAAATAAAATTGATCAAATAAAAGACAAAAGTATCTTACTAGCTAGAATTGCTGAATTAAAAGAAAAATATGATTTTGCAGAAATTATTCCTATTTCTGCAGTCAAACATGATAATTTGGATACGTTAATTGCAGTTTTAAAAAAATATTTACCAGAGATGGAAAAAATTTATTCTGAAGAAGATTTGACCAATGTATCTACAAAATTTATTATGGCAGAATTTGTTCGCGAAAAAGTATTAGAGCTTACCAAACAAGAGATTCCTCATACTGTTACTTGTTATGTAGAAAATTACGAAGAAGAAGAGAATTTAGTACATATTCAAGTGCTTATTGTTGTTGATCGAGAAAATGTAAAGAAAATTATTATTGGAAAAAATGGTTCTATGTTAAAAGAAATTGGTAGTCGGGCTCGTTATGATATGGAAAAGTTTTTAGGAAAAAAAGTGTTTTTAGAAACTTATGTAAAAACGTTAAAGAACTGGCGAGATGAAGAGAAATATTTCTTAGAATTAGGATTAAAAGAAGAGGATGAATAAATTTTAAAAAGATGAATAAATTAAAATTAAAATCACCACTATATTAGTAGAGGTGATTTTATGAGTTATGATTTATTATGGGAACTTTTTAAAAAAACAGGAGATATCCGTTATTATAATTTATTACAAGTATTAAAAAAGAAGTGATGATTTGTGAGGTTAGAATGTGTTGAAGGTCTTGTTTTAAGTGAGACGAATTATAGTGAGTCGAGTAAAATATTAAATGTTTTTACTAAAGAATATGGTGTTATTGGGATAATGTCTAAGGGTTGTCGGAATATGAAATGCAAATTACGTGGAGTGAGTCGTAAACTTTTGTATGGTAAGTTCCATATTTATTATAAAGAAGAGGGACTTTCTACTTTGAAGGATGTAGATGTAATTTATTCTTTTTCTAAACTACTTACTGATTTGGAAAAAGTGAGTTATGCTTCTTTTTTGCTAGAACTTACTTCACAAGTGGTTCGGGAAAATGATGATGTTAGCATTTTAGAATTATTAAAAGATACCTTAGTAAAAATGGAAGAGGGTCTTTCTCCAATGATACTTACTGAGATTTTAGAACTAAAACTTTTAGATTATTTAGGAGTACGTCCTAGTATTGATTGTTGTAGTGTATGTGGCAGTAATAAAAGGATTGTTACTGTAGATTCTAACGTGGGTGGTTATATATGCTATGAATGTTATCATAATGAGTCTTTAGTTTCTGATAAAATGATAAAATTACTTCGAATGTTTTATTATGTCGATATTAAAAGTATTTCTAAATTAGAAGTGAGAGATTCTGTAGTTTTGGAAATTAATCAGTTTTTGGATGATTATTATGATCGGTATACGGGAATTTACTTAAAGAGTAAGGATTTTATAAGACGTCTTAAGAAATTAGGATAAGGGTAGTGTTAGTGTGGAATTTGATAATTTGACTCTTTTACAGTATTATCTTTCTAACTCGTAAATTGTAGGGGAAAACCAAGAAAATAATAAAAACTTAGAATAGAAGTATCAATGGCTGATGTAGGATTTTTAGGACTTGAAGAGAGGCTTTTTTAGTAGAAGATGAGATAAAGTCAATCTTGTTCAAATAATTTTAGCAAGACAGTATTGTTATAAAGTAAATTGTCCATTGTACGGTGCATTTAAATGCAGAAGAACAGGATAAAATTGGCAGTATTTGCGGGAATGAATTTCAGGCTAGTTATGATTGATATATGAATAAATTTGATAGTTTATTTGAAAGGTATTTTGATGATGTTTCTAAGAATACATATTTTAAGAAAACAAAGGATGGACAATTAAAAGTACTAGGTGATATTACTGAATACGGTGGACATACTAATATGGGTGTAAATAAAACGACGGAAAGTGAAATCATAGAACTATATGAGTTTGATGGAGACTAGAAAGTTTATTCACAGATATAAAAAAGTAGATCAAGTAAACCAAAAAACTAGAGACTGAAGGTTATTAAATCATTGGAAATGATGGTAGAATCAAGTAAAAAAGCGATATGAATCGTTGAATCAATCTAAAGTGCACAATTGAGTGCAATTTAAAGTTGAATGTGCATTTTTAAAAGAAAATGCACATTTTGAAGTGATACAATAAATGTAGACAGTCTAAAAAAGACACAGTCTACATTTTTTTGTTATTATAAATAAGAAGGAGGCTATTTTATGAAAAAAACAATATGAAAACACCAGAAGAAAAAGAAATAATTGTAAAACGATATATAAATGGTGAATCAACCACAAAATTGGCTGATGAATTTAATGTTGCTAGAAGGCAAATTTATCGTTGGATAAA
>CALVQX010000062.1 GCA_944358405.1 uncultured Bacilli bacterium
CATTTTCTTTACCTCATCTATTAATTTCTTCATTTTTACCTCTTATTCTTTCAATTAATAGATTATCAAAAAAAGATTAAATTAACAACTTATGTGTCAATCTAACCTTTTTCATGCTTTTGTCCTGGATCGTATTTATTTTCCTTGATAAACTCCCGCAAAATCTTGGTTAGTGCTCTTTTTTCAATTCGAGAAACATAACTTCTAGAAATACCTAATTTTTTAGAAATAGTACGCTGCGTCTCCTCCGAGGTATTATTTAACCCATATCTCCTAATGATAATTTCTTTTTCTCTAGGAGTCAAAACATTAATATATTTTTTCAAAAGACAAATATTATCTTTTTTATCAATGTCATCAATAAAATCAGGTTTTGGAGCTTTTAATACATCCATAATCGCAATTTCATTTCCATCCTTATCAAAACCAACCGCCTCATTAATTGAAATATCTTTATTATATTTATTATTACTCCTAAAATACATTAAAATCTCATTCTCAATACACCGAGCACAATAAGTAGTAATCTTGACTCCCTTCTCACTAGAAAATGTATCTACACCCTTTATCAGGCCAATAGTTCCAATACTAATTAAATCATCAGAATCTACATATTTATTATCAAACTTTTTTATAATATGTGCAACTAATCGTAAATTATGCTCAATCAATCGATTTCTAGCATCCACATCTCCTTCCATTTTCAAGCGAATACATTCTTCCTCTTCTTCCGGACTTAATGGATCAGGAAAAACCTCATTAGAATATGATCCTGTAAAAAAGAAAAAATCTTTCAAAATAGAAAACAAATTAAAAAACATATCATCACCTAAGTAATTATATGTTCTTTTTTGTCGAATTATTTTTGCTAGAAAAAGCTTTTTTACGTTTAGAAAAAATCATTTCTGAAGAAGACTCTTTTCCTTGTAAAATAACAAATTCTTCATTTGCATTTTCAATTCTTTTGGATAAAACTATTTCTTTCATTGAAAAATCATACACTTGATCTAAATAAAAATCCAATGTCCTCCGAACACCCTTTTCTAATTCACAGGCATCATAATAAGAATATTCCAAAGGTTCTAACTCAAAGTCTCTATACTGAAAAGTACCTTGATTAATACGATTTAACATAGTCTGTAATCGATTTTTTTGATAACCAAGCTCCCATTTTTCTCACTACAATGCTCTACTTTCTGTTCTAATTCTACCAATTGCTTTAAAATAATTTCTCTCTCAATTTCTAATTGATAAATCTTAGCTTGCAAAAAAGAAATTCTTGTTTGCACATCAGTATTTTTTTGCTTCATACCGACACCTCCATACTTTTATCATATACTACAAACTTTGAAATCGCAAAAGAAATCATCCCAAAATGCTCTTAAATTTAGCAACGATTGTTCTTTTACTATCTAATAAAAATCCTTTATTCATCCAAATTGCATAAATCACCACAACTCCTAAATTTAAAATATCTAAATATAAATTATGTTGATAATACAAAAGAATAGAAAAAGTAAAGATTAAAACAGTCTTCCATAATAATCCTTTTTCATATTGGATTCTCATATATTTTTTTAAATCAAAATGACGATATACCATCATGACAAAATATGCAACGGCTGTAGACAAAGCAGCAGCATAAAGACCAATAAAGCGAATTAATAAAAGATTAACAACAATATTAATTACTGCTCCCATAATTGAAGTCATTGCCACTTGCCTAGTCATCTTCTTTGCTATATAAACCGCACTATATAAACAAATAATGACATTAAAAACTGCACCCAAAACCAAAATAGGAATGTAATTATAAGCTTCATTATAACTCTGATTCACCAAAAGCGGAAAAGCAAATGGCATACAAGCAATCATACCTACTCCAAGAGAAGTAAATAGTTTCACAACGGTATTAGAAATATCAGAAAAGAATTGATCCCTATCTGGACTATTAATATGAAGAGCAGCAGATTCTGACCAAGAAAGATTAAAAATTCCTAACAAACTAGACAAGATCGTTGGAAACTTATTACTAACAGCATAAATTCCATTAGCAGCAGCACCTAAAACTGCTGTAATAATCGTCCGATCTGAAACATTAACAATCCACCAACTAACTCCATTAGGAACCAAAGGGATAGAATACCGATACATCTCTTTAATCAATTTTTTATCTTTCAAACGAAAATCAATTTGACGATACATTTTTAACCTGATAAATAAATAAATTGCCCCTAATCCATTGGCAGCAGCCATTGCTGTAATCATTCCAAAGGCACCAAGCCTAAAAAAGACAATCAATAAAATATTAAGTAAAATCGTACTCACACCAGTAATAATACAACTAATTGCATAATCTAATGTTCTTCCTACTCCACGAGTTATTTGTAAAAAGTTTCCAGAAAACGTACAAATGACAATATCAATTAAGATAAGAAAACGATAATCAAATTTCCAAAAACAAGTAACGATTAAATAACCAACAATAAATAACAATAAAGAAGAAAGTAAAATAATAAAGTTATTACTGTATACTTTTTTTAACTTTTTAGGATCATTACGACAATCGATTAAATATCGAAAGACACTCATCTCAAGTTCCAATGTGATAATTGGAACGATCAAAGTAACATAGGTAGTGATTAAATCAACGAATCCATAATCCTCTGTTAATAAATAACTAGTATATAAAGGTAATAGTAAAAACGATATAAACTGTGTACATACTTTACCTGCAAAAATAATAATTGTATTTTTCGCTAATTCTTTCTTTTTATTCATTACTTTATCACCTCATTTATTTGTTATGGTTTTCTTTTTAAAAAAAGATAAAAAAGAAAAATTCCTAAAGTAGCACCTGCCGTATCAAGCAAAACATCAAAAACTCTGCCACTTCTTCCAGGAACAAAAAACTGATGAATCTCATCGCTACAAGCGTACAAAAACGAAAGAAAGACAGATAATATAAATAGCTTACCCAAAGAACTAGAAAACTCTCTTAAAAAACTAAAAAGTAAGATTCCTAATAGGAAATAAATACCAAAATGTGCACTTTTTCTGACTGGTACTACAAAAACATCGAGAAAATCTTGTGTTTTAGCGAAAGAAGAAAAACAAAAAAAGAAGAAACTTGTAAAATTACAGCATCACTTTTTTACTAGATTGATCTCCAGTGTCATGCGAAAATGAAAAAATCATTCCCATGCAAATAATCACTAACAATAATTTTATCACTTTAGTTAACACAGCATCACCTAAAAGTAATCATATCATAAAAGGCAAAGAAAATCTATGAAATAATTTTTCTACCAAAAGAAAAGGAAAAAGAGTTCACCTAACTAGGTACTCCCTCTCTAATGTTTCGATTCGCAACCGCTTGATATGCTTCTTCAATATCGTTAAAATAAATCGTCTTATCTTTTAACTTCTCATAAGTTTCATTTCCTTTTCCAAGAATTAAGACCATATCTTTCTCTTCTGCCATATCTACTGCTTTTTGAATTGCTTCTCTACGATCTAAAACAATTTCATAATTCTGATGAGTCTCTTTCAATTCTTTAATAATATCTTCACAAATATCTTTCGGATCTTCACTCCTTGGATCCTCATAAGTAAATATTGCATAACTTGCATTCTCAACAACGACATTTCCAACTTTTGGACGTTTTAAATAATCCCGTTCTCCTGCTTGTCCAATAACAACGATACTACGATGAATATCTAACGTATGAACAAAATTTAATAATTTATTAATCCCATTTGGAGTATGCGCATAGTCGACCATTACATAATATGGAGTTTTGGTATTTAACAACTCTAATCTTCCACTAATTTTAATATTTTGAATTCGAGGAAGGACTACATCAAGACGCAATCCCAAAGCCAAGCAAGTAAGTAACCCGGCAGCCAAATTATAGACATTAAAGTCTCCAAGTAAAGGACTATCTACAGAAAACTGTTCGCCACGATATTGAAATTGAATCATCGTATGCGTTGGATAGACTTTATAAGAGATAATTTGTAATGTAGAATCTGCATTTTCTCCGTAGGTAAGCACCTCACCATTACAAGCTGCTAGAACTTCTTTAAAATGTTCATCATCATGATTCAAAATACAAAATCCGTCTTTTTTGGTTTGTTGAAACAACTTTAATTTTGAAGTAACATAATTTTCAAAACTACCATGAATATTTAAATGTTCTGATGTAATATTGGTATAAACACTAACATCATAAAGTATCGCTTGAAGACGTCCCCGAAAAAAAGCTTCACTACTAGCTTCCATGGAAGTATATTTACAACCATAACCAACAAACTCATTTAAATAAGCATACAATTTATCTGCATCGGGGGTAGTATTTGGATTATCTCCTGTAAAAGCAGCACAATTTCTTCCATTCGTGCCAATATATCCACAAATATCACTACCAATTAAGGTTTGAATAATCGTCGCAACACTAGTTTTTCCATCGGTTCCCGTAACACCAATCATCTTCATCTTTTGATCTGGATAATCATAAAACTTCTGACATAAATAAGGAAGTTCACGATTCGTATCTGGAACCTTGACAACAGGAACACTCTTCTTTCCTACATCACGACTAACAACAATCGCACTAGCTCCATGTTTTATAGCATCATCAATAAAATCATGACGATCCGCAGTAACTCCCATCGTACAAACGAATAAATCCCCTGGTTCTACTTCTTTAGAATTGATTTTAATAGATTTAATCAAAACATCAGAATCAATTCCTGGATACAATTCCTCTAATTTTTTCATTCTTATCACCTACCAACATTATACAGTAAAGAAATTGAATTTTAAAGCATTTTTCTTGATATAGTAAAAAAAATAAGCTAAAATAATAAAAGGTGACGATAAATGAAAACAATGATATTTGGTGCTGGTAGCGACCTAGGAGTACACATTGATGGTGCTCATCTAGGACCAATACAATTAATGAACGATTTAAAAAGTTTCTATAAAGGAGAAAGCATGAGCTTTATTCAATACGAAAACATAATCAAAAGTAGAAATTTATCAGATTTAAAAAAAAATGAATATGAAATCGAAAAATTTAATACTGCCTTATATAAAGCCATGGTTGAAAAAATGAAAGAAAAATACTTCCCCATTTTAATCGGAGGAGATCATTCTGTTTCGATCGCAAGTGCTCTAGCAAGTGCCAAAGTAAATGGCAATATTGGAATTATTTGGTTTGATGCTCATACGGACTATAATACTTTTGAAACTACAGTAAGTGGTAACATTCATGGACTGCCCTTAGCAACCATCAATGGTTACAAGAATGAAGAACTAAGATATTTTCACGATGGAAATGTAATCCAAGCTGCCAAAACAGTAGTAGTAGGAGCAAGAAGCATTGATGATTGGGAAAAAGATAATATTAAATATTCTGGAATTACAGTATTTACAACTCAAGATATTAAAGAAAAAGGAGTAGAAGCTGTAGTAGAAGAAGCCTTCAAAATCGCTGGATATAAAACGAAAGGAATTCACATTAGTTATGATTTGGATTTATTAGATCCTGAAGTAGCACCTGGAGTATCTATTCCCGAATTTGATGGAATTACAGAAGAAGAAGCCATGAAAATTAATGAACTAATTATAAAACATATCAATGAAGTAGTATCTTATGACCTAGTAGAATTTAACCCCTTAAGAGATCAAAACAGAAGAACCGAACAAATCGCTTTAAATCTATTAGCACAAACAATAAGAAGTATTGAAAATAAAGGAAAATACGTTAAAAAATATTAAAAGAGTAGCCATTTGGCTACTCTCCTTTTGTCTGCAAATATTTTTCTACTATCGAAATAATATCATGATATACACTATCTAATTCTGCAAAATGTTCATCTACATAAGCAATATCATTTTCCTTACTCTTCATTTCATGATCATAAGCAAGTTCAGCTAATTTTGTAAAACCTAGATATTTTGAATTACTCTTTAAAGCATGAACACTAATAGAATAATTCTCCATATCTCCTTCTTTTTGATACAGTTGCAACTGCTCCCATT
This sequence comes from uncultured Bacilli bacterium, assembly GCA_944358405.1. GTDB lineage: Bacteria > Bacillota_I > Bacilli_A > RF39 > UBA660 > CALVQX01. Next base: position 6,050 of record CALVQX010000062.1, read on the forward strand.
TTTCTTGAGATTCTCTCACAAAATCCTGAAGCATCTCTTGATAACTCTCCATATCTCCTAACAACTCTACTGCCTTTTCAACATTGATCCCATTTTCTTCTAAATATTTGATTTCTAAATCCTCACTATCATCTTTTACTAAAGTACCATCTGCACAAATCACTTCAATCTCTTCATCCTCTTCCTTCGGATTTTGATATATAACATTTAATTGTGCTGTTGGCTCTTTTCCTAAAACTTCATTCATCACTTGAATTAGTTGATCTTTATCTATCGGCTTTGCTAGATAATCATCAAATCCATCTGCCAAATACTTTTCTCTCATTCCAGTAATCGCATTCGCTGTCAAAGCAACCACTGGAGTATGAAATCCGGGGATTTTTTTCAACTCTTTTAAAGTCTTCACTCCATTCATTTTAGGCATCATATCATCAAGTAAAATTACGTCATACTTCTCTCCAGACTTAATTCGCTCCAAACATTCAATTCCACTATCGATACTAATTACATTTTCTGCATGATATCTTTCTAATAACTTATTAGCAACTTTCAAATTTAAAATATTATCATCCACTACTAAAATTTTCTCTTTACTCAAGTCCAAAGTAGTACGAATTCTTTTTGGTTCTTCCAAAGTATCTTCTTTCTCAATTCGTTGATTTAAAACAACTGTAAATTTAGAACCCTCTCCATAGACCGTATGAACAATAATTCTTCCACCCATCAATTCTACTAACTGCTTCGTAATAGCCAGACCTAATCCTGTTCCTTCAATAGTCGTATTACGATCCTCATCCAATCTCTGAAACTTCGTAAATAATTTATCTACATTCTCCGGTTTTATTCCTCGGCCAGAATCTTCTACACTAATAATCAGCTTACAAGCATCTTTCGTATTAATACAATTTACCTCGTACCGTACAAATCCCTTATCCGTATATTTACAAGCATTACTTAATAAGTTCGTAACTACTTTCTTTAAATTAGCATGATCCCCATACAATGTAGTTGGTAAATCAGGAGCGATATAATAAGAAAAATCCAATCCCTTTTCATTCATTTTTGGAGTAATTAATTTTGCTAACTCTGTAAATATATCTACTGCCCGATAAGAAGAATTCACAATTTCCAATTTTCCCGCTTCGATCTTAGAAATATCTAAAATACCATTGACAATCTCTAAAAGCGTATTAGAAGCATTAATAATATCTTTCGCATTATCCTTTGCTTCTTCTAAAGTTTGTGAATTCGTAATACAATCACTAAATCCTACAATCGCATTTAAAGGTGTCCTAATTTCATGAGACATACTAGACAAAAAGTCTGTTTTAGCCCGATTGGCTTTTTCTGCTTGCTCCCTAGCAAGCTCTAATTGTTCAATCATTCTCATGTCTGGATTCTCTATCGTAAAATATGTTAATATCGTGATAAAAACAGCTGCTGATGTTACTAACAAACATTCCGGAAAACTAGACTGAATCGCTGCTGCCACACCTGCTAAAATAATAAAAGAAAAGACTGGAATATATCTTTTATCAGATATTTTTTTCTTATTATAAATAATACAAATAGCCCAAAAGACAATACACACTCCTGCAAAAACATAACTAAGAATCGCACTAGGACCATAAGTATACATAATTTTCCCATCACTAAAAACATGTAATGGAGCAATCATAATAAGCAATGAAATTCCAATTAAAGCATATAAAAACCAAAAAAACACTTTTTTAAAATAAGAATAATTTTCATTATCTTCAATCAAAACATGACCACTATTTTTATTTGATGATATAACAAAGATATAATAAGTAAAAGTAAAAATCCAAGTAAGTAAAGAAACTAAATACAATTTACAAATCATATTAGTTCCTAACCAATCAGGAAGCAAAATCCCTAAAAGTACACTAAATACATCAAATACTAATGTAATAATTACAATAACAATCAATGAACTATATATTTTATTTTCTAAAGTATTCATCTTCTTCTTAAAAAAATAAACAATAGAAATTAAAGCAATATAAAATATACTAGCGATTTGAAAAAATAAACTACTCATAAATGTTCCTCCCCTATCTTCCTCATTATAATACAAAAAGGCCAAAAATACAACAAAAATAGGGAAAGTAAAACAAAAGAAAAAGAGCTTTCAATAATAAAAACTCTCCAAAAACAAAATTACCAAATTTTTTTATTCTTAATTTTTAATTTTTTTCCACATTCTAACCCATGAACAGAACTAATGTTAGGTATGATAGAATATATATCATCTTTATTTATGATGCCACTTTGACAAATTTTTTCTAACTCATCTACAATAGATGCACCATCATCCAATGCTTTATTATATAAATCCAAGAAAGAATCATGAGAAGAAATATCACGATCCATAGGATGATACCATACATCATGCTCCAAATTCAAATACTTCAGTGCACTATCAGAATCACGATGGTAAGAAAAAGAACTACTACCTTTTACCAACGGATCCAAGGCATCAAATACCCTCTGTTTTATTCCAAAGCGATCATATTTAAATACTCTTATAAATAATTCAAGTTGAGCAAAAGCCTCATCAAAAACACATCCCCCATTTTCAATTTGATACGTTGCCTTCAAGCTATCATTTAGGGTTTGTATCAGCTGAGAAGAAACATCAAAGGAAAGAGAAAAATCACGATAAACAGGGTACTTTTTCGGATCTAGATGCTCCTTATATTCCATCATATAAATATCAATCAAATTTTCAACAATTCCATGCATCCAAGTCTTATTCTTAGGATCCCTCACATGATCCCCAGAATAATAAATGATCTGCGGATGAGTATAGGCATCTAATAAATGATGCATTACATATCCAGCCCCAAGAAACAAACGCGTTTGTTCTTCTTCAATCGCTCCATTTTCTGCAGCAGATTTCAAAAACTGATAAACAAATTCAGGAAATTGATATTCTTGAAGTAAAACGGAATTTTCAAGATTATCATTTAATTGTTTAGTACTCTTGATCTTATAAAAATCATGGTAAATTAAGAAATCATGTCCTTGAGCAAAAATAGCATAATCATCATAATTAGGAAAAGAACTCAATGTAGTATCACTTAATTTTGTTTTTAAGTCTTTATAAAAGACATCATGTGTTTTTGGCCCTGGCATAAAAATCATCTCCAATGTTTATATACCTTATGAAACTGTGGAGAATAAGAACCTGCATAAGAAGAATTAGAATTAGCAGAAATAGGAGAACTATTATATTCTGAATAATCTACTGCTAATCCTTCATAAACAATATGATCTTGCAAAGTCTCATAAAAATCAAAAGGTCGAATATCTTTCGGATTTTTCCCATCAAATAAATCAATTCCACTATCTCGTAAAACCGTAGCTACCCACTGAGAACAAAAGAAGCGATTTTCCGAAGTAACTCCTTTGGCACATAATAACATACTCGCAAGACCTAAAAAATTAAATCCATACTGATCACGATGTTCCCAATAATCATCCATAATTTCAGAGATCGTATCAAATTGCTTTGACGTAACATCAAGTTCCATCACAGCAATTTGACTAATATCTGGTTTTAAGGCAAACATCCCCGTTCTAATATCTTCTTTAATTAAACCCGAATTAAAAGGATTATGAAGATCTTTTCTAGCAAAAGACATCATATTTCCCAATTTGCTATCTCTAGATAAAGAAATATGAGAATATTTATCTCCTGCATGACGATTCCAAAATTTCATCGCCGCTCTTAATTTAATAATTTTTCCTGGAACAGTATCCGTATAACTTGCTACAATTTGTATTTTCTTATCATTCATTTGAATCACCCTTAATATTCTAAAACTAATGTTTTATCATTTTCTTAAAACTTGATGGATCACCTATAGCGAGCCTCATTCCATCATGATAAACATGACCTCCAATATAAATAGAACGATTTAAATAATCTAAAATTTCTAAATTTCCAATATGAAGATCTCCTGTTATTACACGCAATTTATTAATTTGCTCCATATTTTCAGCATCACTAAGATAAGTATTCCCCATCACAACTCTTAAATTAAGATCCTGAAAATCATGAAGTTTCTCTAAATTAGCATCACCCCAGATAGCTTTTAAATCTCTCATTTTATCTAAAGAAATAGAAGCATCGTATTGAAAATCCTGAACATACACAGAATAATTTTCCTTAGAAGTGATAAATTTAGTACAATCCCCTGTAATACTTTTCAAAGGAACATCAAACAACTTACTAGCAAGCTTCTCTTTTTTCTTAATTTCTCTAGCTTCCAAAAAAATTGCTCCAATTGTTGTAACAGCAGCACCACTTACCATTACAATTCTTTTCAATTGTGACTCATCTCGATAATAAGAATCACGAAGATCCGTTATAAACTGACAACCCTTATCAGCTAGCTTCTTAGAACTATCTCCATTCAACTTCGCATCAGAAGATAGCTTCACAATCGCATCTAAAAACAAATTTGCCATATATCCCCCTTATTGACAATACCAATATCTGTATTGATGGCGCTTATTATACCATATTTTGAAAAATTTTTCAAGTTTTTCCTTAAACTATTAAAATAGAATGAAAAAAAAGGCATTTTAGGCGACAAAAGGTCCTAAAATGCACTGACTATAAGAATTTAATTTTTGAATATGGAACATATTACCACTCCTCAAAAATAATCATACAACTAATAATTTCTATCTCTTAAAAATGGAGGTAAATCAAAATCACCATCAGAAGAATCATCTTCACTTTCTTGTAAAACCTCCATTGGTTTACTATATTCCGGTTCTTTCATAGGAGTAGATCTCCTAGTTTGAGAAACATTACTAAATACTGGTTCTTGTGCTACCGTAGTTTGTTTTTTCGGCTTATCAAATCCAGTAGCAATTACAGTAACAATTACTTCATCAGATAAATTTTCATTAATCACGGAACCAAAAATCGTATTAATATCTGTATTAGCAGCAGCTCGAACAACTTCTGCAGCTTGCTCTGCTTCAAATAATGTTAAATTCACACCACCTGTAATATTAATAATGGCATCGGTTGCTCCATCGATAGAAGTTTCCAAAAGTGGAGAAGAAACGGCCTGCTTTGCTGCTTCAATCGCTCTTTCTTCACCCATTCCAATACCGATTCCAATGATCGCATGTCCACTTTTCTCCATTACTGCCTTAACATCAGCAAAATCCAAGTTAACAAGGCCAACAACAGCAATTAAATCAGAAATAGACTGAACACCTCTACGTAACACGTTATCAACTTCTTTAAATGCTTCCAACATTGGTGTTGTTTTATCAATAATCTCTCTTAAGCGGTCATTTGGAATAACAATTAACGTATCCACATGCTTTTTTAACTCTTCGATTCCAGCTAGTGCATTATCCATTCTTCTTTTTCCTTCGAAAGAAAATGGTTTGGTAACAATAGCAACCGTCAACGCACCTAAGCTTTGAGCAATCTCCGCTACAACAGGTGCAGCTCCTGTTCCGGTACCGCCACCCATTCCACAAGTAACAAAGACCATATCTGCTCCAGTCAAAGCATCTTCGATTTCTTTTTTAGACTCTACTGCTGCTTCTTTTCCGATTTCAGGTTTTGCCCCTGCTCCTAATCCATCCGTCAAAGAGGCACCAATTTGAATTTTTACATCTGCCTTTGATGAATTCAATACTTGCAAATCAGTATTGGCAGCAATAAATTCTACACCCTTTACACCAGATTCAATCATCCGGTTAATGGCATTTCCTCCACCACCACCTAATCCAATTACTTTTATCTTCGCTAACTGATCCATTTCTAATCCGCCTAACATACCTCGTCCTCCTTAATTATCAAAAAAATGTCCAAACACTTTACTTACAATATTATCATTAGCAATTGTTTTCTGCTGAACAGATATTAAATTTTCAATATCAGCATCATTTACCATATTATAGGACTTTCCCCGAAGAGAAAGTTTATCATCAAAATATTTAGCAATTCCAAAAGCACTACTATACTTATTGTGCCTGATACCCATCGCCGAAATATTACAAACCTTTGCTATCAAGCCAAAATTTTCTTCGATTAAATACTGAAAACCAGCAAGTTCGCTTAGGCCACCTGTTATAATTATATAACGGATTTCTCTATTTGTTAAGTTTTTTATTTCATTTTTCGCAAGTTTTAATATTTCATCCAACCTAGCTTCTACCACTTTAGAAACTCCAACCTGAGAAACTTCCTTTGTCTCCCCTGCAACGGTAGAATACTCTACTACATCATTCGTATCAGCATAAGATGCCATGCTAACAGCAAAAGTCTCTTTTAATTTTCTAGAATCTTCTCCTTTTGTTTTAAAAATGTACGAAAGATCTCTATCAACATTAATACTTCCTACAGGAATCATTGCATTTTTAATTTGAATTCCCTTATTAAATATCGACACACTAGTAGACGTCTCACCAATATTAATGATTGCACCAACTAAAGAATTTAATTTCTTAGAACGTACCGTATAATAATCACCCGTTGCACAAAATCCAACATCAACTGTTTCAACACCACTCAGTTTTAATACTTCTAAAATTCGATACAACGGTTCTTTAGGAAGAGTACTAATCACTAGCTTCACCTCTAAAAGACTTCCTTGCATTCCTTTTGGATCTTTAATATTTTCTTCCTCATCTACTTTAAAACTAATAGGAATCGCTGTAATCAATTCATACTCTTCTGGTATTTGTCCCTGCAAAGCATCCTTTAATACCCTACTAACATCTTCTCCCGTAATCTCATGATAGTCAATCACCTCACAAGACCCAACGACAATATCCATCATACAATTTGTAGCAGGCACTGCAGCAACGACTTTTGTAATCTTAATACCAAGCATCTCATCCACTTGCTTCAAAGCTGCCTTCACACTACTAACAGCAGATTTTGTATCTACAACTTGACCATTTTTAATTCCCCTAGATTTGCTACTGACAGAAGCTAAAACATGGAATTTATCATGATGTTTTTCGCAAACGACAATTTTAATAGTATCTGTGCCTAAATCAATTCCAGTATATATATTACTCATCACTAGCATCTCCTATCTTTAAAATTAATTATACTATAAAATAATCATTTGTCCAAGAAATTTAATAAATTTATTAAGAATCTAAAACATAAAAATCATAAATATCAATCGTCTTAATTTTTCTTCCTTTTTTTATAACATAATGTAAAATTCTTTTATCTGTTTGCTTTTTCGAAGAAAGCTCACTAGGATCCACAACAAAAATTGCATCCTTTTTCTTTTTTACCTCTTCAAATAATTTATCACTACCATGATATCCCCAGTTTCCCTGGTTAATCAAATCCAAATAACTAATTTCTTGTTGCTCTATAATTCGAAAATAATAAGCATTTGCATTCAAAAAAATAAATTCCTTCGAAGAATATTCTTGCATAAAATTGCACACTTCCATCGTAAAAGCAATACTTTTCTTATCTAATAACCGATATTGAAAATTAGGAATATCATTCGGATAAATCACCCCATCACTAAATCGATATCCCATAGTAACAAGACAAATTCCTAAAAAAGCAGGAAAGAATAATAATTTAGGTCGCAATATAGTCTTGATATCAAAATTCTCTAAAAGAAGCATAAAAAACGAAACCATAGCAATTTGAAGATGATAAGAATCAAAAATAGGTAAAACAATACTATAAAAAGCTAGCGTATAATAACACAAAATATTTTTAGGATGCCGCAAAGTATAATAACAAGTCAAAAGAACAAGACCTAAAAACAGAAAAAACGTCCATTGAATCTTACCATTTCCTTCCGCAAAATCCAAAAGCCCTAAAAAGCATAAATCCCAAAAAGAAGAAAAAGAATTAGTAAGGACTAAAAAAACAAGAAAAATACTAAGAGGAAATAATGCTCCTAAACATCTTTTCCACAATTTCTTCTTCTCCTTAAAAAAGTAATAAAGACTAGGAAAAAGCAAAAAGGCTCCAACACTCTGCTTCGTTAAAAGGACAATTCCTAGAATAAAACCAATCCACCAATCACTTTTGTTCCCCTTCTCTAAATAAACCAAAAGCACATATAAAAAGAAAAGAAAATTATTATAACTAGGATAGGTAAAAGAAACAGGGAAAAAGAAAAGAAGAAGCAAAAACCATGTATTCTCTTTCCAAAGGGAAAATAACAAATAGCAAGTAACCGTTAATACCATAGCATTGACCGCATGAAATACAATCATATTAAAATCAAAAAGAACAAAGAAAAGTGCTTGCAACATAGGATAAAATGGAGTAATCACCATATTAAAGTCAACATAAGGAAGTTGTCCAGAAAAAATTCCATAAGCAAATCCATAATTCCAAACTTCATCTAAATTTAAGGGTTGAATAAGCAAATTCCAAAAAAAGAAGAGCAAAAACAAGCCCAAATAGGGAAACATCTTTTTTATTTTTTTCATCTTATCACTCCTTCAAATATACGTAATAGCAATCCCAAGAATCTATCTTTTTACTATTCTCTATAACATATTCAATAATCTCTTTATCTAATTGATCCTCAAAAGATGCTTTCTGAAATTTATCCATATTAATAATAAAGACTTGTGCTTGCATCTGCTCAATTTTTTCAATCATCTTCTCTGTACCACGATATCCATAATTTCCTCGATTTAAAACATCAAAATAATCTACCCTCTCTTCATTTAAAATAGTAAAATAAATTGCTTGGGTTCCTAAAAAGATTGGACTCTTCCCATCTTTCTTATACTTATTATATAACTTTACCGTCTGATAAAAAGTAGCATCCGAACCTTTCGGTAGCAAATAATATTTAAAGTTAGGAATTCCTTGCAAAAAGACAGTATTCACCCCTTGATATACAAAGAAAAAATTAAACAAAACAAGTCCTATCGAAGAAAGAATAAAAACCCACTGTACATAAAGCTTAGGTAAACAGATCAAAGGAATAATACTTAACATAAAAGACATAAAAAACAAATAAAAATGATATTCTGTAAAAATAGGAATTAAAAAACTAAAGGCAAAAAAAGAATAACACGGAAAAACATTTCCCCTATCTTTCTTCCAAAGAAATAAAAGAAGAATTTCTAATCCAATAGATATAAAAAAGTAAGGAGTAAAAAGAATTGTATTATGATTCGTAAAATCAAATAGCCCAAATACACAAATATCTAAAAACGAAAACAAGCTATCCGTAAAAATTAAATAAAAGAAAAAGAAAATACACAAGATAAAAAACGGAATCAATCTTTTGATAATTTTTTTCCAATCTCTAAAGTAAAGAAAAAATGTCGGTAATAGCATAAATATTCCAATGCTTTGTTTCGTCAAGAAAATAAGACCTAAGAAAAATCCTATCACATAGTCACTCTTCTTCTCTTTTTCTAAAAATAATACAACAACTATAAAAAAGTAAGCAAGATAATTATAAGTAGGAACAATATTATTTAAAAATGGAAATAACATAACAAATAACATAATCCAAGCTTTTTTATCATAAAGACGAAAGAAAAAATAAAAAGTTGCTGTCAAAAGAAGTGCTTGTTCTATCAAAAAGATAATATTATCATGCCCAAACAAACGTAATCCAATAGAAAACAAGAAAGGAAATAAAGGCGTCGTTAACAAAGTAAAATCACGATAAGGAATCTCTCCAATACTAATTGCATAACTATAACCATAATTCCAAATAGGATCAAATTGATTATTAAAATATCCAAATATAACTAAAGTTAAAAAGAAAAATAAAAATAGAAAAATATATTTAAAGCAAGGCCGAATTCTCTCTATCATTATAATCACTCCATTTCATAAATCGCATAATAACTAATCTCATAAACTTTCTTTCCATGCTCTTGAATATAAGAAGCTACTTCCTTGATATATTGCTGATTAGGATCAGAAGAGGAATATGCATCCATATCAATGACAATCAAAGCATTTTTCACATCAGCAAGTCTTTTCAACAATTTTTCAATACCATCATACCCATAATTGCCATAGTTTGGCAAATCAAAATAAGTGATCTTAGAATTATTTTTAATCTTATAAAAATAGTTTTCTGAGCCTCGTAAAAAATAGATCACCTGCTTCTCTTGCGATTCCAAATAAGTATCCAAATCATGCACTATATTGATATATTTGCTAGAAAGCATACTAAATTCAAAATTAGGATAAGAAACAATTTTTAAATCTGTTAAAAATAAATTTTGTATTACGATCCAAATAATATTTAAAGCACATACAAACAAAATACAATAAGGAGCGATCTCTTTTTGAATCACAAGATCTGATAAAAATAAAAAGACGACTGCTGCCAAAAATAAACAGACATGATAATAATCAATAATTGGTAAAATACAACTTGCAAAGAAAAAAACATAATAATTAGCAATATCTTTAGGCCTTTTTACAATACGAATGAGTAAATAAAAGAAACTTATTAAAAAAGCACAAAGATAAAAAGAATCAACAGTAAAATTTCCCTTTCCAAAATCAAAAAGACCAAAAAAACACAAATCTAAAAAAGAAGGAAAACTATTTGTAAAAAAGAAAAAGCAAAAAGAAATAAAAACTGGAATTAAAAATCCTAAAAACCGTTTTACAATCTTTTTATAATTAGAAAACAAATAATAAAAAGAAGAAAGAAATAAAAGCCCTCCAACAGTCTGTTTTGTTAAAAAAGCACATCCAAGTAAAATTCCAATAAGATAATCAGATTTTTCTTGTTTTTCACAATAAATTAAAAGAAAAAGCAAAAAAAGAAGTAAAAAATTATATCCTGGAAATAAAACAGAAGCCATGGCTAATGGATAAGGAATGCAAATAAAAACAAAATATAGCCATGCTTTCTTCCCTAACAATTGAAATAAAATATAAAATAAAACTGCTAATAATATTGCTTGTCCTAAATAAAAACACAAAATAGACTTAGAAAAAATCAAAAATATAGAATAAAAAAAGGGAGAAAAAGGAGGAATAACCAAATTAAAATCTATATAAGGAATCTCTCCTTGTAAAATTGCATAACTAAAGCCATAATTAACGTAAGTATCTCCTCGCATTAAATTATAAGAATATACAAGACAAAAGAAGAAAAAAATGACAAAAAAGAAATATTTCAACCTTTTTTTCTTCATATAACAATCCTCCATCATATTCTTACATTTATTATAATAAAACCACCCTACATTTACAAGAGCGATAATCACCTAAAGGACAAGAAAAAAGCACTCTAAAAAGAATGCTAACAGCTCATAAGATAACTTCTCCTACTCCATAATTTGAAAGTGATTTCCATTATCTAAATATAAAATTCCCTTACGATCTTCTAATTGGCTTAAAACATCATTATAATAATTAATCATCTTAAATTTAGTCAAAGTAAGATAAACCATATTTCCATCATCCATATATAAAAGAAACCGATCCTTATCATAATCATTAGGTTGATATTCAATATCAGAAATTTTTCCTAAAACATCCTCTTGAATATTTCCCATTCCTTTAATAAAAGAATCATACTTATCATCTGGAACATAATTCATTAAGCGAGGAATACGAAACAAATCAATCTCTTCCTCTACTGGCACAGTTTCATTGTTTTTAAAAACCACCGTTTGATCCGTAGAATTAATAAATAAGGGTTGATTTTCTGTAACCTCAATAACCAAAGTTCGGTAAAATCGCTTACTAATATGAACATCCTCGATATAAGGAGAAGATAATAAGTTTTCCTCCATTTTACCAACACGAAACCAAAGAGACCTAGAATACTCCTTCACGCCAGCAAGCTCCAAAATATAGTCATCATTTAAATAAGTTGTATTTTTAACAAGGAGATTTTGAATAGGAGTTTGAATATAAACATAAATAGCAAAAGAGATCCCTCCCAAAATAAGAAGGATCAATAAAAATGGAAAAATTTTTAATTTTCGCTTTTTTATGATTTTTTTTGCCATAAATCCTACTCCCAATTTACAAATTCTTGTTCTACCTTTAATTCAATGTGATATTCTTGTTTTACCCTTTCCTTTACATATTCAATTAAGCTTTTAATATCACTACTAGTTGCATGATCATAATTAATAATAAAATTAGCATGCTTTTCACTAACTTTCGCCCCACCGATTTGAAATCCTTTCAACCCCAAATCCTCGATTAACTTTCCGGCAAACATTCCTTCTGGATTACGAAAAACAGAACCCGCAGAAGGATATTCTAATGGTTGAGATTCCATTCTTCTTTCTCTTCGATCATTCATCACCTTCTCAATTGCAGCACGTTCCCCTTTTTCCAACCGAAAAATTACCTCCAAACAAACATACTCAGGATGAGTTTGCAAAAAAGAAGTACGATAATGAAATTGCATCTCTTTATTCTCTAAAGTAATCACTTTAAAATCCGGTGTTAAAACTTTGACTTCCTGAACAACATAACCCATATCGCTTTTATAAGCACCAGCATTCATAAAAACGCCACCACCAACCGTGCCAGGGATTCCTGCCGCAAACTCTAAACCAGTCAAACCCTTTTTAGCAACCAAATGACAAAGTTTGATCAAGGAAAAGCCCGCACCAACTCGAACTTTATTATTTCCAAAAAATTCAATTTCTGAAAATTCTGATAATCGAATCAAAACTCCCTCATAAGCCTTATCACTAAATAATAAATTAGAACCATTTCCTAATATTTTATAAGAGATATTCTCCGCCTTTAACAACTTTAATAATGTCACTAACTGTCCTTCATTTTTAGGATACACAATAGCTCTTGCTACTCCTCCAGCTTTATAAGTTGTATACTTATCTAAGAAAACATCTTTTTCGATTTTTCCAACATCTGCTTGTTCTAATTTCTCTATCAATTCTTTCATACCGCCTCACCCAATTAACTTTCTAAGTTCATCATAAATCTTAGTTGCAGAGTCTGTAATTCCTAAACTCCTACTTTGAATCTTCATTTGATCATACTGATCTTTATGATCAAACAATTTATCTATCTCTAATAAAATCCTCTCCTTAGAAAACTCTTCTTCTGTCACAATTCTACAAGCACCTACTTCCTCTAATTCTTTTGCATTCATATACTGATGATTATGAGTAACATAAGGAGAAGGTACTAATATTGCTGGTAAACCAATCGCTGTAATCTCCGCAATCGTAGAAGCACCCGCTCTAGAGATAATCAAATCAGTATCTTTTAATAACTGAATCAACTGATCTAAAAAAGGCACCAATCGAACATTCGTCGGAAGGACAACCTGCTGATAATCTTCGTAATATGCTTTCCCAGTAACAACCAATACTTGATAATTTTTATTTTCAAATCCAGGGATTAATTCTTTCAATTTTTGAGTCATTGTAGTAGACCCTAAAGAGCCCATCACAATCACAACTAATTTTTTAGAAATATCAAATCCTAAAGATCTTTTGGACATTTTGCGAACTTTTAAAATTTCTTCACTACGAGGATTCCCTGTATAAACAACTTTTTGAGAAGGAAAATATTCTACACTACTTGGTAAGGAAACGCAAATACGATCAGCAAATCTAGCTAAAAACTTATTAGAAACTCCTGGAATAGAATTTTGTTCATGAATTAAAATAGGATATTTCAAACGATGAGCCGCATATAAAACAGGAGCCGTAATATAACCACCAACCCCAATAACCACATCCGGATGAAATTCCTGTATTATTTTTTTTGCCTTCCCAATTGCCTTTCGAAATTGATTCAAAACTGCAAAATTAGAAAGTAGATGTCGTCGATCTAATCCACTCATTTCAATTCCTTCATAACGAATTCCTAATTTCGGAATTAAATCTTTTTCCATCCGATCAGTAGTACCAATATACAAAATTTTACTCTTAGGTTCTTTTTCCTCTATTTTATGAATAATTGCTATCGCAGGATAGATATGTCCACCCGTTCCCCCAGCAACAACGATCACCTTCACAGTCTCACCTCGGTTAATTTATTATACCATAATTTCATTATTTAGAAAAAAGCTTTTAGCTTCTCTTCTACATAAATTGCAAAATTTGACATCAACAAGACTTCATTCTATTTTATTCCTTTTCATTATACATCAGACTAAAATCTCTGTAAATATCGTCCAGGAAGATTTGTTTTTACAAAAAAGTATGATAAAATAAAATACACAGAAAAGAGGAATCTATGAAAAGTATTGGAATTATTGCTGAATATAACCCATTTCATAATGGTCATCTCTATCAAATTCAAGAAATTAAAAAGAAATACCCTAAGGATACTATAATCATAGCCATGAGCGGCAATTTTACCCAAAGAGGCGAACCAGCAATCATCGATAAATGGTCAAGAGCTCAACTAGCCATTAAAAATGGTGCAGACTTAGTAGTAGAAATACCATATATCTTTGCCACACAAAGTGCCGACTACTTTAGCTATGCAGGAATCACTTTGCTGGAAAACTTAAAAGTAGATAAATTAGTCTTTGGAAGCGAATCGAATCAAATAGAAGACTTAACAGAAATTGCAAAAGCTGAACTAGAAGAAAAAGAGTTTGATAAATTAGTCAAAATTTATTCTAAATTTGGCTATAATTATCCAACTGCTTTGTCCTTAGCCTTAAAAGATTTAACTGGAAAAGTAATAAAAACCCCAAATGATATCCTAGGAATTACCTACATCAAAACCATATTAAAATATCACTACAAAATAAAACCTCTAGCTATCAAAAGAACGAATGAATATCACAAAAAAGAATTAACTGGAGCAATCAGTAGTGCAACAGCTATCAGAGAAAACATAGACAAATTAGAAAAAGTAAAAAATAGCGTTCCCCAAAATACATATGAAACTCTAACCAAAGAAACGCTTTATAAAAAAGAAGATTATTTTATTTTTTTAAAATATAAAATCATAACAGAAAAAAACTTAGAAAAGTATCATCTAGTAGAACAAGATCTAGCTATAAAACTAAAAAAAGAAATATTAAATGCAACATCCTATGAAGAATTAATTCAAAAAGTAAAATCAAAGCATTGGACCTATAGTAAAATATCACGTGCCCTACTCCATATTTTGTGTAATAATACAAAAGAAGAAATAGAAAATAATAAAGAAATAAAATATATCCGCTTACTAGGATTTAATGAAAATGGAAGAGCTTATCTAAATAAATATAAAAAAGAAATACAACTACCAATCATCAGTAAAATATCAAAAGAAAAAGATGAAATGCTAGAATTAGAACTAAATACCACCAAGATATACCTCTTACCATATAAAAATGGAGAACAAAAATATAAAAAAGAATACCAAACAAATTTATATATGAAAAATAAAGGAGAAAGAATATGATCAAACAAAAAAAGAATGGAGAACTTATTATAATATCAGGAACTACATGTGCTGGAAAAGGAAGTGTCATTGAAAAACTATTAGAAAGAAATAAAAATTTATCTCTATCCCTATCCTATACCTCTAGACCTATTCGAGCAGGAGAAGTAGATGGAGTAGATTATAAATTTATATCTCATGAAGAATTTGAAGAAAAAATTAAAAAAGGAGATTTTTTAGAATATGCCAAAGTTAGATACGGAGAATACTTTGGAACTCCCAAAGAAGAAGTAAAAAGATTATTATCAACTGGAAAAGATGTAATTTTAGAAATAGATGTCCAAGGAGCCCAACAAATTAAAGAATTATTTCCCGAAACAATTTTAATTTTTATCATGGCTCCAAGTATGAGTGAAGTGAAAAAAAGAATCAAAATAAGAGGGAAAGAAACCAAAGATCAAGTATTAGATAGATTTATTACCGCATATAAAGAAATCAATGAAATTCCTAAATATAACTATGTAGTAATTAACGACGAATTAGAAAAAGCAGTAGAAAAAGTAGAAGCTATACTACTTAGTGAAAAATGTCGAGTAGATAGAATTGAAGAAATTTCAGTAGAAAATCAAGAAGAATTTATGCATGAATTACTAATGGATTCCGATTTTACAAATGAATCAATTAGTAACAAAATATCATAAATTAAGTTTATATAAAAATAAATCAGTGCTATAATAAAGATAAGATAAGGAGAAAAGAAAAAGATGAAAAATAATTTAAAACTCTATTTAAAAGAAATAGATACTCTATTAAAGAAAAAAGAAATAAAAGATCTAGAAAAAATAAAAGAAGAGCATCTCCTACAAATCCAATTTTTTCAACACGAACGGTTCGTCCATCTATTAGTAACTGTTTTTGTAGGAATAGTTACAATATTATTCTTTCTATTTGGTCTACTATTAAAAAACAGTTCATTATTTTTATTATTCTTCTGTGGAGCAGTTTTATTTATACCATACATTTTCCATTACTACTATCTAGAAAATGGAGTACAAAAAATGTATAAACAGTATTGGGAATTAAACGATAGAACAAAAGAAAAATAAAAAACTACAGAAACTATAGCAAAAAGAATAAATCTCAACGAGGATTTATTCTTTTTTTTGGGAAGAAAAATTGAAAATATACTGCCTTACAAATGTTTTTTGTTGCCCCATTATTCTATTATACTGATCAACTAAAAATTGATATTTTCTAATTGGTTGTGCACCAATACTTTCTAATTGTTGAAAAACCTCTTCTCTTTCCTTATAAGATGAAGGACATAAATCTAATGATTCAAAATAAGAAACGAGTTCCTTAGAAAGATGAATATCATTATTATAAAAGAATTGATCTCTTCCAGGCAAATAAATCATATTATATAATTTGATATGAGAAGAATCAATTTTCCTTTCAATATCATAAACAGTTCCGATAGAAATAGCAAAGCAGATACCAAAATCCGTTGTTACAATCTCATATTTTTTCATACCGTCCCCTCCTGATCTCAATATTATAACAAACAGCAAAACAAATCAACAAGAAAAAAGGCATCAGAAAATGCCTTAGTCTTCAAGTTCTTCAATTTTCATTAAATTCGTTGGACTAGAAATTCCAGTATTAGGAAAACTTCCTGTAATTACAAGAATATCTCCTTTATGCAATTCCATAAATTCCTTTGCCTTAGAAACACTTTCTGTAAGAATTTCATCTGTAGAATTACAAATTTTTAGGCAAACAGGATAAACTCCCCAATTCAAAGCTAGGCGACGACCAGTTTTCTCATCAGGACACAAACCTAAAATAATCGCATCTGGTTTCAAATTACTAATTAATCTAGCTGTAGTTCCACTAATCGTAGCAGCACAAATTAATTTGGCATTCAAACGTTCTGCACTCTCTACAACACATTCTGCAATTGCAGTTGGAATGCTATCCACACGTTGATGCTCTGTAATATAATCAAAATGAGCATATTGTTCTGTAACTTCGCAAATATTAGCCATTGCTTGAACAGTCTCTACAGGGTGTTTTCCAATCGTGGTTTCTCCACTTAACATTACTGCATCAGTACCATCTAAAACAGCATTTGCAATATCACTAGTTTCTGCTCTCTTAGGTCTAGAGCTTTCCATCATCGTCTCTAACATCTCCGTAGCAACAACACAGATTTTTCCCATGCGACGGCAAGTTTTAATCATATCTTTTTGAACGATTGGTAATCGTTCACTAGCAATCTCTGTACCTAAATCACCACGAGCAACCATAACGCCATCAGAAACTTCAAGAATTTCTTCTAAATTCTTAATTCCTAAATCGCTTTCAATCTTACAAATAATCTGTAGATCTTCTCGACCATATTGTTTTAAAATCTCTTTAATTTCCAAAACATCTTCTTTAGATGAAACAAACGAAATTGCTAAATACTCTCCCCCATGTTCACATGCATATTTTAAATCAGCACGATCTAAATCACTAACATAAGGAATATTTAATTTAATCCCCGGAACACTCATACTCTTACGATTTCCAAGAATACCACCATTAATCACCTTGCAAGTAACACCATCTGCCTCTACACTAATAACTTCAAGTTTCATCTTAGCATTTTCAAGTAAGATAATATCACCAACACTTAAACTATCCAAAGCTTCAGGATGATTAACCGTAAATCTTTCTTCATTACCAAGTACATTATCCTTAACAATACGAATAATCTTACCAGGAACCAATTCAATAGAATCATTTTCTAACATTCCACTACGAAATTCTGGACCCTTAGTATCCCAAAGAATAGCAACACTTTTCCCTGTACGTCTTCTCACTTCACGTACAGAAGCACAAGCTTGATCTCTTTCTTCAATCGTAGCATGTGTAAAATTAATTCTTGCAACATTCATTCCTGCTAAAACCATCTTCTCCATAACATCAGGCTGATTTGATGCAGGACCAATACTACAAATAATCTTTGTTTTCTTCATTCTTACTTCACTCCTTTTTAACAAGCTATATAATTATAGCATATTTATTAAAAGTTTTAAAGAAAAAATAGAAATTTTATAATGAAAATACATAATCACAATATTTACGGTAAATATACTAAGTTCATTAATAAACCAACCTTAATTATATTCTGATTGATATAATGATGTATTTAATAAAGATTTGCTGACAAGCTGACCAAAAGAAGCTTTGTGTAGCCGTAATATTTACTATCAACATTTAATGATAATAACAAAAGTCCATCTTAAAAATAATACCCCATAGATAGAAAGTGGAAAATAGCTAGAAAGACAAATTACTTAATGAATAATAATTTCTTTAACGTTTTCATTATCGAAGCAATATCAATAAAAACATCTACAATAATAGATAAATACAATAAAAGACGTATGATTGTTCTCATAAGTCTTTATTTTTGACACTTAGGACAAAAGTATGTTCCTCTGCCGCCTACTTTAGTAATCGTTATTTTTCCCCCACAAGTTGGACATACTCCATCTTTTTTGCCGTGGACAAGAAGTTCGTTTTGAAACAAGCCATGCACTCCTTCTTCTGAAGTAAAGCTTTTGATCGTAGTTCCACCAAGTTGAATTGCTTTTTCTAAAACTATTCTAGTATTCCGAATGATATCCTCACACTCTTTTAAAGTAACATCACAAGATTTTCTCAAAGGATGAAGATGACTTAAAAAAAGAATTTCATCATCATAAATATTTCCAATTCCTGCAATAATACTTTGATCTAATAATACCGTTTTTATATGTGTTTTTTTAGCATGAATTTTCTCATACAAATACTCTTTGGTAAGAGCATCATCAAAGTATTCTAACCCTAATTGACAAAGTGGATATTTCTCCATATAATCACTTTTATTAAGTAAATACATTTTACCAAATTTCCGCACATCGTGATATCGAAAGCTAACATCATTATCTAAAATAAATTCCACATGCTCATGCTTCAAAATAGGATCACCTTTTTTTCGAAAGAAAAATTTTCCCTCCATCCTTAAATGAACTAGCAAATTATCTGTATCTAAAGAAAAGACAAGAAACTTTCCACGCGTAGTAATATCATGAATGACCTGTCCTACCACTTGCTTTTCAAATTCCTCCTTACTAGGATAAGCAATAATGTTGTCCCAATAAACCGAACAAGCATGAATTTTTTGTCCAATCAGTCTTGTTTTCAAACTACGCGCAACAGTAATAACTTCTGGTTTTTCTGGCATCCTATCCCCTACTTTCTAACTCTATATTGAAACAACTTAAAATCATTTGAATATTCAAATACTTCCATAAGTTTCTCCACTATTTTGCTTCATACCAATTATTCCCTACTTCAATATCAACTTTCAAAGGAACCCTCAATTGAAAAGCATTTTCCATAATATTTCTAACAATCTCTTTGACTTCCTCCAACTCCTCATTCAATACGTTAAATACCAATTCGTCATGAACTTGAATTAGCATCTTACTTTTCAATCCTCTCTTAGCAAGTTCCTGATAAATCGCTACCATTGCTTTCTTTAATATATCTGCAGCACTTCCTTGAATTGGCGTATTTAAAGCCATTCTCTCCCCGCTGCTACGAATCATATAATTTTTACTTTTTAACTCTTCAATCACTCGTTTACGATTCATTAATGTTTTTACATAACCATTCCGATAAGCCTCTTCTTTTTCTTTTTCCATATATTCTTTAATTCCTGGATAAGTCTCTAAATAATTATCAATAAATTTCTTTGCAGTAGTAATATCAATACCCAAATCTTCGCTCAAACCAAAGCTACTAATCCCATATAAAATACCAAAATTCACCGCTTTTGCAGTCCTACGCATATCCTTGGTAACTTCATCCATAGAAACATGAAAAATATCTGCAGCTGTTTTCGCATGAATATCATCCCCCTCGACAAAAGCCTGAATTAAGTTTTCTGCATTAGAAACATGAGCAAACACACGAAGTTCCACCTGTGAATAATCACTAGATAAAATTTTAGAATCTGCATCAGGAATAAAAGCCCTACGAATTAATTTAGAATACTCAGAACGTGCTGGGATATTTTGCAAATTTGGACTAATACTAGAAAGGCGTCCTGTTCTAGTTAGTGTTTGTGTAAAAATCGTATGAATTCTACCATCTTCACGCACCTCTGACTTTAAGCCTACCGCATAATTCGTATATAGTTTCGCTAAAGTACGATACTCCAATATTTTATCTACAATTGGATGAACAAATCTAATTTTATCCAAAATATCCTTACTGGTAGAATATTTATTACCTTTCACACGAGCAGGATAAGGAATCTGTAAATCTTCAAATAAGACTTTCGCTAATTGAGAAGGTGACATAATATTAAATTTAGAACTAGCATCCTCATAAATCTGCTCCTCGATTTGATCCATTTGCGTTTTTAACTCCTCAGCAACCTTTTCTAAATAATCAACATCTACTCTGATTCCAGTCAACTCCATATCCGCAAGCACACTAGCTAAAGGCATCTCTATTTGTTCAAATAACTCCTCCTCCTCGTTTTGTCTTAATTCTTCTAAAACCTGTTTTCTAAAATCATAGATAAATTTTGCTTTTTGACAGCAAACTTCAGCAAGTTGTGCATCAGAAATTTCCTTGGGGCGCTTATCTGTCCCATATAAATCTTCATAGCGTGGAATAGATACATCAAAGGATTGAGCAACAAAACTAATATCGTCTTTTACTATATAATCTAGTAAATAAGTAGCAATCATCATATCAAACGAAACATGTTGAAAAACAACTTCTCCAGAATTCAAAACAACAATACACTTTTTTAAATCATAAGTAAACTTTTCAACTTCGCTAGAAAAAATATCTCGATATGATGCGATCTGATCAACTGATATAAAATATCCTGCTTCTCCGTCATAAATACCAATACCTAAAACTTCACTTTTACTATAAACAGAACCTCTAGTTTCTAAATAAAATGAAAAATCTTTCAAACGAAAATCACGAATAGAACGAATTTCCAACTTTTGATGTAAAGATGGAGATTTTGTGGAAGAATCATTTTCTAGCAAATTAAATTTTTTAAGCAAAGAATGAAACTCAAATTCTTCTAACATCTTGACAAAAGCCTCTTGATCAACGCCTAAATACTTGCAGTCTTCTAAAGTAAAATCTAAAGGAACAAAACGATAAATAGTTGCTAGTTCATAGCTCATATAAGCACTTTCTTTATCTGCTAATAACTTTTCTTTTGTCTTCCCAGAAACCTCATCAATATGGGCATACAAATTATCAAGACTTTCATATTTGGAAAGTAAATTAATAGCCGTTTTCTCACCAATACCTTTAACACCAGGAATATGATCACTAGCATCACCCATTAATGCCTTTAGATCAATCATTCGAATTGGATCAACTTGATAAGTTTTTCGAAACTCTTCTTTATCCATCATAATAAAATCATTTTGCTTTAAAAGCTTTACCGTAACTTCATCACTAATCAATTGTAAAAGATCTTTATCACTACTAACAATAGTCGCAATAAATTGATCTTCTTCATCTACCATTCTAGCAAGGGTACCAATAATATCATCTGCTTCATAATTATCAATCTCAAAATGCTTAATTCCCATCGTATCTAAAACTTCCTTTGCTTTCGGAAATTGCACTTTTAACTCCTCTGGCATCTCTACTCGACCAGCTTTATATTCTGTATATTGATCATGACGGAAAGTCTTACCTTTATCAAAAGCAACCATAATATAAGATGGATTTTCTTCTTTAATAATTTTATTCATCATATTAATAAATCCATACAACGCATTGGTGGGGAATCCTTTGGAATTTTTCATAATCACACCTTGGTAAGCAGTAGCATAAAAACTACGGAATAATAAATTATTACCATCCACCAAAATTATCTTTTTCATATCTATATCACCTGATATAAGTATATCACACTTACTTTACTTTGTCCTACTTTAAACCGAACTTTAATGCCACACTAGCGTTAGTATTTCTAAAATCTTGTTTTTCCAACCGCTCTACACGATCTGCTGCCATAAATAGACAAAAAGTAACAACCATATAAATAGAAACTACAATAAATCCTCTCTTAATACTTTTTTTCAACTTCATAATAAACCTCTCCTTTCAATTGATAAATTTAGTATATATCATACAATTGTTCGTGTCAATAAAAATTAAAACATTTGTTTGACATTTTACAAAAAAAATGGTAAACTTAAAACATAAGGAGGAAAACATGGAAAAACTTACCACAAAACAAGAATATATCTTACAAATTATCAAGCAATTAATTGCTAATAATGGTTACCCCCCAACAGTAAGAGAAATCGGAGCTAAAGCAAACTTACACTCCCCTGCTACAATTCATTTTCATCTAACAAAATTAGAAGAAAAAGGATACATAAAAAAAGGAACAAGCAAAAATAGAACAATCGAACTACTAGTTCCAAATGAATATATCGAAAAAAACGAAAATATTGTAGAAGTTCCTCTACTTGGAAAAGTCACAGCAGGAACGCCAATAGAAGCAATAGAAACTCCAAACGAATATTTTCCATTGCCAGCTAATTTAATAGGTTCCAAAAAAGAAGTATTTACATTAAAAGTAAGTGGTGACTCCATGATTAATGTAGGAATTTATGATGGGGATATCCTAATTGTTGAAAGACAAAATACAGCCAAAAATGGAGATACTGTAGTTGCAATGAATTCAGACAATGAAGCAACCGTCAAAACCTTCTACAAAGAAAATGGATACTTTAGACTACAACCAGAAAATGATACGTTAGAACCAATTATTTTAAAAGAAGTAACAATTTTAGGAAAAGCAATTGGATTATATCGAAAATTTTAAATACAAAAATATTTCAAGATATAAATTTACTATCAATTATTTTTTTCAATAACAAGCAATCAAATGATTTATAACAGGAGTGATAAATACTATGACAGAAACATATATTTTATTTGGAATTATCATTATATTAATTTTTATAATTATATTTTTAATCAAAAATAAGAATACAAACACAATAGCAGGTTTTAAAAAGGGAACAAATTTAGAAGAAGATGCTGAAAAAATATTAAAAAATTTAAATATGAAAAATCTAAAGGGACCAGTAAAAACAAGTAAAATGATAACGCACAAAACATTCAGCAAAGCAATATATAAAAACGGAGAAAAGATTTCAGAAGAAACTAGTAATACGGAAAGTGAAATCCATAGTGAGGCATTTACTAATTGTCCAAACTGTGGTGCAAAAATCGAAAGCCCAAATATAACAAATTGCCCTTATTGTAATACAATATTAATAAACATGAATATAACAACAAAAAAAGATAGCTAACTTGAACGGACCTCCAAAAATTGGACAGTTTAATTATTTAAGGATTGTAACCTATCATTTATAGGAGACAGTCCTTTTATTTTTTTAATTCTATATAATTAGCTATCGCTAAAATTAATTCATCTATATTTTATACTTATTTTCTTGATCATAAAATATCTCTATCTGTTGTTTTTTCACCCAATAAAACTCTATTAATAATTTTTTCATAACTATTAAATTTCCTATTTTTAGTAGTTTTAAGAATATCATAACCATGTTTATCAATTAGTTTAACTAAATATCTAATTTTATCCATCCCTATAGCATATTGTTTTGATAAATATGTTGATGATTCATCATTTTAATTTTATTATAAACACCTATTCTATTTTCATAAGTTAATTTTGACATATAAAAACCTCGTTTCTTGGACATAAGAAACGAGGTTCATATCAACTTAACTATCATTTTTTATATCGGCAATAAACTTTCTAACAACATGACTTGCTATCAAAAGTCCTGCACTACTAGGTACAAAAGAAGTAGAGCCTAACGTCTCTGTCTTTTTCGCAACTTCTCTTGAAAATAAAACCGTAACTTTTTTCGTAATATTTTGATCTTTGATATATTTACGTAAAATTCTTGCCATCGGATCATTAAAAGTCTTCCTAAGATCAACAATTTCTAGTTGACTAGGATCCACTCTTTTTGCTGTTCCCATACAAGAAATGAAAGGAATGTTTCTCTGAATACAACAAGAAATTACACTCTTTTTAGTACTCATCGTATCACAAGCATCAACAAAGTAATCTATAGAAAAATCAAACAAACTAGAAATATTAATAGCATCAATAAATTGATCAACCTTAATAACTCTACAGGCTGGATTAATATCATGAATACGCTGTTCCAAAACATCTACTTTCTTCTTTCCTACCGTAGAATCTAAAGCAATGATCTGTCGGTTAATATTTGTTTTTTCAATCACATCAAAATCGACTAAAATCAAAGAACCAATTCCACTACGTGCTAGTGCCTCTACAACATATCCACCAACGCCACCACAACCTAATACTAAAACAGTTTTTTCCCTTAAAAGAAAAAAAGAATCTTCACCAATCAAAGAAATCAGTCTAGAAAACCTATCCGACACTAACCGATAAACCTTCTTCTACTAATGGAGTATTCTTTTTAACAAACTGTAAATTCTTTTTTTGAGATTCAGACTGAATTAACTGAAAAGGTTGATCATAGATAAGTTTATATAAATAAGACATTTTTGCATAAATATCACGATTACTCAAAGCCATTTGATAATAATGATTTAAACTTTTCGTATCCTTCGTATTAAGTTTTTCAAAAGAATGAAGAATCTGCTGAAACTCCTCCTCAGAAATAGAAGCTTCTCTAATGACAGTGCAATCAAAAATTTGCATAAAATCCAACAATCGAACTAAATCTAAACACCCTGACTTTTCTAAGTAAAGAGCTATTTTACCTTTATCATCTACTTGAGAAAGTATCTGCCGAACTTGAGAGATCCGCTCATCTGTCAAAATTTCATCAAAGCCCATCTTTTCCAAAGAAAGATACTTTCCTTTCGAAGAACCAGGAATCTCCTTCTGCATATCCAAAACAGCATTCACATAAAAACGATCTAGTGCATCATGAACTTTCTTCGGAGGCAAATCAACTTCATAAATATCACAAATATCACTTTCTGGATCCTTCTTAGTGGAAACGCGATATTGTCGCTTATAAAGAATAGAATAACTACGAAGGAAATCAATAATTGCCATTTCATCTTTTACTTGAGAAAATGGAGACTCAGAAAATTTTTTCCCATTAATCATAATATCACTCTCATCAAGATCCTCTACTGGAAATTTTGAAATTATCTTTTCTGCTCCCTTTAGTCTTACTTCCACATTCAAAATTCGATTTTTATTTACGATTGGCAAAATAATCATGAAACAACACCTCGCATGGTCTATTATTATACCACAACACATAAAAAAAACAATAAAAAAGTCAGTTGAGAGCGTCCTAGCGAACGATAAAACCTGCTCTTAGTACAGGTGGGTGTCCTTACACTATCTTTAGGATCCCTATTTAAAATAGGTTTTCAACACCGATAGTTGATCAAAACTCCCGTATCGTTATTTTAGTCGGTTTTAGATGGGCTGGTGTCGCATCTCTCTGACATCTATAGTATACCATGTAATAATAGAAATATACAAGCATTTTCACCGAATTTAAAATAAAAACATAAATTACTATAGGTGAATAATATGTATTTCAATACAAGTGAAGTATCCATATATTATGAAAAGTATGGAAATAAAGATAAAACGATTCTAATTCTTCCAGGTTGGGGAAATACTAGAACAACTTTTTACAATATCATTCACTACTTTCAAGAAGAATATACAATATATATATTAGATTATCCAGGCTTTGGTAATAGCATCATTCCAAGTAAAACTTTAACAATATATGATTATGCAAATATAATTAGAGAATTTATGGAAGAAAATAGGATCAATAATCCCATTATTATAGCCCATTCTTTTGGTGGCAGAATTGCTACCCTACTAACTGGATACTATAAAGAACGAATTGATAAAATCATCTTAATTGATGCTGCATCGATCAAACCAAAAAAGAAAATAAGACAAAAAATAAAAGAAAAACTATATAAATTTTTAAAAAGATTAATCAAAATTTTCCCTCCTGTTCAAAGGGAAACTTATCATCAAAAACTAATTCAATATTTTGGATCTGCAGATTATCAAGCACTTCCTGTTCAAATGAGAGAAACATTTAAAAATATTGTGAATGAAAATCTCATCTACTATTTAAAATATATAGAAAGCGAAACATTAATATTATGGGGAAAATTAGATCAAGATACCCCAATTAAAGATGGCATAAAAATGAATCGCTTAATCAAAAATTCTGCATTAATTGTCTTTCCTAAAGGAACTCACTTCTCCTATCTAGAATATCCCTCATTAACCAATCAAATCATTCAAGAATTCTTAAAAGAAAAAGCTGTGGAAGAATAATTCCACAGTTTTTAAGAAATAGCCTCTACAACGATTCTTCCTTGATACGTATTAAGAGAAGAAATACCTGAGGCAGCATCACTATACCAAATCTGTAAAAGGTGAGTAATGGAATCATGAGGAGCCAAAACGCCAACCACAAGATCCCCTTGATCAAGAACTGATAAAGCACGAGGTGCATCATGATTGATACTATACCTCAAATAATCTTTATTAATTTCCCCACTCTCTTGATCATCGATCAAGCGAACTCGATAAACTAATTCTTCTTCCCCATCATTCTCAACTTGAAACTCAAAAGGAACTACAGTATTAAGAGCTTGCTCATCACTTAATAAAGAAGAAGGACTAACCTCAATTTGATCAAAAGAAGTATTCCCAACCATTTGTTCCGTAATATACAAAGAATCATTTGAGAATTCCGCTAAAGAAAAAGAAGAAAATACAATATAAGAACCACCACAAATAAGAAGAAAGAAGAAAAGAACTAAAAGCAACGTATATCTTCTTTCTTCTGCTTGTATTTTCAAAATTACATGATCTAATTGACTAGAAGAGTACTTTTTAATATCTACCTGCGTTAATTTTTTCTTTTCTCTCTTTTGTGCTGTTTTTCTCATATCAATTCCCTACCTTTATCTAAGTATAACATAAATTCACAAAAAACAATACTGCTCTTTCCAAAAATTATAACAAAGAATTAAAGATCAAGAGCAATTCCAAGTTCATGCAATTGCTTCGAATCCACAACATTAGGGCACTCACTCATTAAATCAGAAGCAGATGTAGTCTTTGGAAAGGCGATCACATCACGAATGTTTTCAGTCTCCGTCAATAACATTGCCAAACGATCTAAGCCAAGAGCTAACCCACCATGAGGTGGAGTACCATATTTTAAAGCTTCTACAAAGAAACCAAATTTATTTTCAATATCACTAGGAGACAATTCCAAAGCTTGAAACATTTTTTCTTGAACTTCTTCCTGATGAATACGAATAGACCCTCCACCAGCTTCATAACCATTAATCACAATGTCATAAGCTTTAGAATAACAATGTGCCTTATCTGTAAGTAACTTATCTACATCACTATCCAGTGGTGCCGTAAAAGGATGATGACAAGCAACAAAGCGATTTTCTTCTTCACTAAACTCAAATGAAGGAAACTCCGTTATCCACAACAATTCATATTTTCCTGCCGGAATAAGACCCAAATCTTTTGCTAATTTGCATCGCAAAGCACCTAGAGAAGTCTTAACAACAGAATACTTATCAGCAACGATCAAAACCAAATCATTCTTTTCCAAATGCAAAGTATTTTTTAAATGATCCAGCTCACCTTCAGTAATCACTTTCGCAATACTTCCACTAACCTCATCCAAAATTTTTAAATAAGCAAGTCCACTCGCTTTATAAGTCTTAACAAACTCCGTCAATTGATCTAGTTTTTTTCTAGAATATTCACTTGCTTGATTCTTTACTACCAAACAATTAATAATTCCACCAGAATCAATCACATCTCTAAATACTGTAAATTGCGTATTAGAAAAAACAGAACTAATATCTTGAATCTTCATATCAAAACGTAAATCAGGTTTATCAGAACCATACAAACGAATCGCATCATCATATTTCATTCGACGAAGTGGTAAAGGAATAGAAATTCCCTTTACTTTTTCAAAAACATAAGCAAGCAAACGTTCCGTAAGAGTCATGACATCATCTTGTGTTACAAAACTCATTTCTAAATCTATTTGAGTAAACTCAGGTTGTCTATCACTACGTAAATCTTCATCACGAAAGCACTTAGCAATCTGAAAATATTTTTCCATCCCACCAACCATCAAAAGTTGCTTAAATATCTGTGGAGATTGAGGAAGAGCATAAAACTTTCCTTTATTTACTCTACTAGGAACTAAATAATCTCTCGCTCCTTCTGGTGTAGACTTACAAAGAACAGGAGTTTCAATTTCTAAAAAACCTTCTTGATCTAAAAAGTTCCGAACCGCCATCGTAATCTGATGACGTATTTTTAATTTGTTTTGTAAATTTGGACGACGTAAATCCAAATATCGATATTTCAACCTTGTATCTTCCAAGGCCGTAGTATCATCCGTAATTTCAAATGGTAAATCCAAAGAAGAATTTAATACTTCAATAGAAGAAAGTTCAACCTCAATATCACCAGTATCTAAATTAGGATTCTTACTTTCTCTTTCTTTGACCACACCAACGACTTTTAAAACAGATTCACTCTTTAAACTACTAGAAATAGAATAACACTCTCCATTGCGAGCTACCAATTGTACAATACCACTGCGATCTCTTAAATCAATAAAACAAACGCCACCTAAATCTCTCTTTTTTTGTACCCAGCCATATAAAGTAACTTCTCTATCCACATCATTAATTCGTAAACTATTATTTTTTATCTCTTTCATATCCATCCCTCACTAATTATCATGATGACGGCAATGACAATCATCACCACAGTCCTCACCACAAGAACATTCTTCATCGATATCTTCAACACCAGTATTTAATTTCTCATCTAAATAATAAATCAAAACATCTAAACTAATGATTTCTTCTTCTTTTGTCTTATTATTCTTAATTTTAATTTCATTATTGTCTAAATCTTCACTATTTAAAATAGCAATATATTTTGCATTTAGTCGATCTGCTTGCTTAAATTGTCCTTTTAGAGCACGACCAGTATATTCAGTATCAACAATAAATCCTGCCATACGTAACTCTTGTGCTAAATAAGTAGCATACTTCTTCTCATCTTCATTTACATACATTAAGAATAAATCAATATCCTCAACAATTGGTAACTCTACTTTTTCAAGTTCTAAAGCCATAACAAGTCTACCAATACCTGAAGCAAATCCAATGCAAGGAGTTTCAGGTCCACCAATTTCACTACATAAATGGTTATAACGACCTCCAGCACCAAGGACATTGTTAGAACCAAATCCTTCTACCTTTGCTTCTATTTCAAACACGGTATGGTTATAATAATCAAGACCACGTACAATGTTAGGATTTACTTCATACTTAATCTGTAAAATATCTAAATAATCTTTTACTTTTTCAAAACGCTCGCGACTTGCAACATTCAAATAATCAATCGTCTTTGGAGCATTCTTTAATAATTCATTATCAGCATCTACTTTACAATCAAGAATACGAAGTGGATTCTTTTCAAATCGAGTTTGACAATCTTCACAAAGCTCATTAATATGAGGTTTAAAATAGTCAATCAATGCCTTACGATACATTTCACGAGATTCTTTATCTCCTAAAGTATTAATATTAACTTTAATTTCTTTTAACCCTAACATTTTATAAATATTAACAGCAAGTGAAATAACTTCAGCATCGCTCATAGGGTCATCGCTACCTAAAACTTCCACTCCAAATTGAGTAAGTTCACGGTCACGACCAGACTGTGGTCTTTCATAACGATACATCGTACCATTATAATAAACTTTCACCGGTTGGTTAGGATCTCCATACATTTTATTTTCAACATAACTACGACATACCCCTGCAGTTCCTTCTGGACGAAGTGTCATATTTCTTCCACCACGATCAACAAAATCATATGTCTCTTTTGTTACAATATCAGTGCTTTCTCCAATACCACGGTGAAATAATTCAGTAGACTCAAAAATTGGTGTACGAATATAAGTATAATTGTATTTCTCCATAGTCGCATCAATCATACTTTCTACATACTTCCAAATTTTAGCTTCTCTTCCATAAATATCATTACATCCCTTTGGTTTTTGTATCATAAAATCTCCTCCTAAAAATAAAAAGATGACCCCTACTAAGGACGAAATTCTCCGTGGTGCCACCTTATTTTATACTCTTACAACCAATAACGAGGTTAATCGCTTCCATCTACTGGATGTCTTCTATTTTATTTCATAAAGTATTTCCACCAGCCATACTCTCTCTATTTAATCCATAAAATATACTCTTTCCACAGAAGTTATACTTATTATATAGTAATTTTTATGTTTTTGCAATAAATTTCTCTTACATCAACAGCAACATTATAAATACTTTCCTAAAAAATCATCACACTTTTTCATTACCTTTTGAGAAACATCCTCTTGAGAAAGACCAATAGAAGATAATTTATCTTTATCAAAATAGTCCCCACGAATCATAGAGAACTTCCTATACAATGCTTCATCATTCATCATCGCAATAGCAAGTAATGGCCCGTAACTATATTGAATAGAATCATCAAGAGAAATATTTTCATTAACTAGTTCACTCTCATCAAATTCAAAAAAGTCATTTTCCTCTCCTTGTTCTAATACATCGGCTAAAATTTTCTCCCTAGATATAAAATTGCTTCGTTTTCTAAGCTCATTGGATGAAAAAACAGAAAACAATAA
>CALVQX010000063.1 GCA_944358405.1 uncultured Bacilli bacterium
CATTTTCTTTACCTCATCTATTAATTTCTTCATTTTTACCTCTTATTCTTTCAATTAATAGATTATCAAAAAAAGATTAAATTAACAACTTATGTGTCAATCTAACCTTTTTCATGCTTTTGTCCTGATCTAGTTCTTCTTACTTTTGCAATTTATAAATATAAGCTCCATTGTCTATTGCTTTTTGTTCTATTTCATCTACTTGAGTATGATTAGCATAATAATTATTAAACTCTGGTGTTGTTCCAGATATTAAAACAACATCATCTTCTGTGATAGTGTACCTAGTTATTCCACCATCTGTTCGTCTTCTACAATCGATCTCATATCCTTCACATTCTTTAAATATAACTGTTTGATTACCAAAATCTACAATTAGATGTTCACATTCTTCTGTAGTGACTTCTGAAGTCTTTACTTCTGTTTTCTTTTCTTCTTCTGTCTTAGTGCACCCACTTAATAATGTTGTTGTGGTTAATAGCACTGCAATTCCTCTACCTATATTGCATTTTTTCATGTTTTTACACCTCTAAAAACCTAATTCTTTTAACCAATATTTTTGAAGCTCTAGATTTTTTCTTTCTATTCTTATCTTTGTTATTTTATTTGCTTGTTTTAATCTTTTAATCTCTTCTTCTAAATAGAAAGTTTCTTGTTCTAATTTCTCTAAATTATTGTCCTGGATTTTTTGTTTTTGTAAGTTTTGAAGTTGTTGCATGTTGTTCACCTCTTAATTGATCTAATTCTCGATCTAATTCTTGTTCTTGTTGTAATAATTGTTCTCTTTCTGCTATTAGCATTCTATACTGTTCCAATAAATTTCGTTTTTCCTTTATTCTTTGCTTGATAGCATTATTTTCTTGTTGTAATTCATCATTTTTTGTTTTCTGATTTAGTTTATCTTTTTCTTCTCCTATTTTTTCACGATTTAAATCGCTTAACCACGTTTCTACAATGGCTTTTTTTCGATATCCAAAGTTTGGAATTTTATCTAGTTTATCTATGTTATTTTCTAAATCATCCATTGTATATATACCAGCTCTATTTAATGCCTTACGTGCCATTCCCGATAATCCTAAATCTTCTAATAATATTTTCCCTTGTGTTTTTCTTTCTATACTTTGATAGTCAATAGCTAAATTTTCATTTGGTAATTTATAGCCTAGTCTATGAACGCACATTAAAATTTCATTTCTTCCCGCTCGACCTAATCCTCGGACAAATTTCAATTTTTCATAATCGATTGATAGGAGCTCTTCTAAATTTCTAACTCCGCATCTTATTAAATTATTACTTACTTTTTCAGATAAGCCTATATTACTTATGCTTGTAGTTAGAGGTATTTCATTAGTAATATCATCTCTTTTTTCTATATAACCAATTTTCTTCTGAATAGCATTTATTCTCTCTTGCTCTTCCATATTAATCCTTCTTTCTTATTTTGCGTTTTTTAATTTATCTTTATTTACTGTTCCGCGAAACAATCACTCATCGTTACTGTATTCGGATTCTTTTTGGTTGCTAGCGAAAAGCTTTTTACACTACCAATGACAGTTGCTTCTTTTCCTTCTTCTAGATCTTCGATATTAGAATCTTCTTCTGCCATTGGGCAAATAATTTTTAATGTATATGCTTCATCAGGATCTGTATATTGTAGTTCTATTTGATTCGATTCCTTATCTATTTTTGAAATGTCTCCTATAATTCTAAGAAATTCTCCTGTAAATTTCTTAGAAGTTTCTTCTGGATGATTTCTAAATTCGATTGCTAAATCTAGTGTAGAAATCGTTGTTGGCTCTACTGAATATGGCATCGTCCAAAAACCAATTTTGGTATCTCTTCTTCCTTGTACTTGATTATATTTGATTACCTTATATCCTAATCCATAATATACTTTTGTTCCACCATCTTTGTATTGACTTGTTCTGATCGCAAAGAATGGACCAATGTTATATCTAGAGACGCAAATTACATCAGTTGCTATCATAACCATAATGATTACTAGTATAATAAAAACAATGTTGATTATTTTTTTGGGATCTTTTGCTTTTTTTATTTTTTCTTTTTTCTTTCTTTTTTTCTTTTTGGGATTATCTGTACTTTTTATTGTATAATCTCCCTCTGCTACACTATATTCCTCATAGCTTTCTTGTCTTTTCTTTAACCCTTTTTTCATTCTTCCACCTCTTTATGTCGCGTATTATACCACTTTTTCTTTCATTTGTAAAGAAAAACTATGCTATCTTCCGTTTGCAAGGGAAGCATTGGAAGTCAGATTTACAATTTCATTTTTTATCTTTCATCTAGCTAATTTCCTTTTCTATTGTGTAGTGATTCATTTTATTATAAGTAATTTCTGTATCCTTTGCAGATTCAAAATATTATAAGTGTTGTTCAAATTCTTCTTCTGTCCAGATTTCAATTCCTAAATCCTTAGCTTTTTGATATTTACTTCCTGGGTTTTCCCCTACAATTACTACGGATGTTTTTTTAGAAACAGAATCAACGGTTTTTCCTCCTAGTGATTCTATTTTTTCTTTCGCTTCTTCTCTTGTAAATTTCTTTAAGGATCCAGTCAATACAAAGCTTCTTCCATTAAAGTCTTCTTTTTTTTCTATTTTCTGTCCTAAATAAGTCATATTAATTCCTAATTCTTTTAATTCAGAGAGGATCGCTTTATTATGATCTTCTTGAAAGTATGCTACAACGCTTTTCGCTATGATATCTCCAATATCAGGAATTTTTATTAAGTCTTCTTCTGTTGCTTGCATCAGGCGTTCCATGGTCTCATAATTTGCTGCTAAAATTTTGGCTGTTTTCGCACCCACATGGGGAATTCCTAGACCAAAGATTAATTTTTCTAGAGAATTTTCTTTACTAGCTTCAATTGCTTCTAATAGATTTTTTACGGATTTTTCTCCATATCCTTCTAAACGAATCAAATCTTGTTGATGATTTTTTAGAGAATAAATATCTGCAATATTACCAATAAAGTGAAAATTGTAAAAGTCTTCCATTATGCGATCGCCAAAACCATCAATATTCATAGCATCACGAGATACAAAGTGGATTAAACTTTCTACATGTCTTGCTGGACATTTGCTATTTGGACAATAATAGTCCACTTGTCCTTCTTTTTTTACTAGGGGAGTATGGCACATAGGACAGTTGGTAATCATTTGAAAGTCTTTTTCTGCTCCGGTGCGTCTTTCTTTTTTTACTTCTACTACTTCAGGAATTACATCCCCTGCTTTTCGAATCGATACGATATCCCCTATTTTTAAGTCCTTTTCTTTTACATATTCTTCATTATGAAGAGTTGCTCTAGAAATTGTAGAGCCGGCAACAATTACGGGCTCTAGGACAGCATTGGGAGTAATTTGACCTGTTCTACCAACAGTAAAGATAATATCTGTTAATTTAGTTAGAACTTCTTTGGCAGGAAATTTATAAGCAGTAGCCCATTTTGGGTATTTTGCTGTAAAACCTAATTTTTGTTGTTGTTTAATATCATTTACTTTGATGACAATTCCATCAATGTCATATGGTAACTCTTCCCTTTCCATCCCCTTTTCTTGAATAAATTGCAATACTTCTTCGATGCTGTTTACTAACCGATTATTTGGATTTGTTTTTAGACCTAACTTATGCATATATTCGATCGCTTCAGCATGTGTTTTTATTCCATAGTCTAGCGGATTGGGCAAATGATAAATAAACGTATCTAATTTTCTTTTGGCAGCGATTTTAGAATCTAGTTGGCGAATCGATCCTGCAGCAGCATTCCGGCAGTTTTGTAGTAAAGGTTCCTTGTTTTTTTCGCGTTCTTTGTTTAATTCTTCTAGTGTTTTTTTGTTCATAAAAATTTCGCCACGTACTTCGATGTCTACTTCTTCTTTTAATTTTAAAGGTATTGTTTTTATGGTTTTGGCATTATGGGTAATATCTTCTCCTACAACACCATCTCCACGTGTTGCGGCACGGATTAATTTTCCCTTTTCGTACAAGAGAGAAACTGATAGACCGTCAATTTTTAATTCACACATATATTGAGGTGTAATTCCTTCTTTTTTGATTCGTTCATCAAAGGCAATGATTTCACTTTCTGAGAAGACATCACTTAAAGACATCATAGGAATTTTATGAGTTACTTTTTCAAACCCTTCGATAATTTTTCCTCCAGCATGCCTTGTTGGAGAATCTTCTCTTACCCAGTCTGGATGAGCTTCTTCTATTTCAATCAATTCCCGTAAATACTTATCATATTCTTGATCTGTAATGGTGGGATTATCTAGTGTGTGATAATTATAATCTGCCTCATTTATTATTTTAATTAACTCTTCCATTCTCTCTTGCATATTCATCCTTCTTTTCTATTTGATTTGTTTCAATTTCTTATTTTTCCCATAAATGATTTGGATATTCTCCATTGTCTACCATTTCTTGTAATGCTTTTTTTACTCCTTCTGCATCTTCTTTATAAGTAACTCCATACCAAGTAGCAGTTGTTTTTAATACTTCTGCTGTTGCATATCCTTCATCGATTGTTTCAAATAACACATCGGGAATTAAATATTCACATTTTTCTAAATTGTTTTTGTTTTTCTCTAAAAACTCTGGGAATTTTTTTTCTATATATGAGAAAATACTTGGCGTAAATAAAAGCATATTCATAGAGACAGTATCATCTTCTGCTACTTCAAATTTATCTGTTCCATTTAGGGGTGTAGC
The DNA here is from genome assembly GCA_944358405.1 of uncultured Bacilli bacterium. Taxonomy (GTDB): domain Bacteria; phylum Bacillota_I; class Bacilli_A; order RF39; family UBA660; genus CALVQX01. The sequence continues at coordinate 4,732 of CALVQX010000063.1, forward strand.
ATAGATTTTTTCTCCTACTCTTTCTACAGAGCTTTCAGTTAATTTTATCAATTGATCGTTTTCTACTTTACATACTCCTCTTTTGACAGTGCCATATTCTGTGATCGTATTTTTTACTAAATATCCTACCATCGCATATGGATGTGGTATTTTTTCTTCTGTATTCTTTAAAAATTCAGCAGCCTTCATATAGGCATCTCTTCCATAGAAATCATCAGCATTAATCATCATGAATGGTTCATTTACTTTTTCTTTGCAGCAAAGAATGGCATGTGCTGTTCCAAGGGGCTTTGTTCTAGTTTTTGGAATTTCATATCCTTTAGGAATATTATCATTTTTTTGAAAACAGTATTCTACATGGATATGAGGTTCTACTCTTGCTCCAATTGTTTCTTTAAATACTTCATAGTTTTCTTCTTTGATTAAGAAAACGATTTTGTTAAATCCTGCTTTGATAGCATCATAGACAGAATAGTCAATAATAAATTCTTGGTTAGGTCCCATTGGTTCAATCTGTTTTAGTCCTCCAAAGCGACTACCCATTCCAGCAGCTAAAATTACTAAAGTAATATCTTTTTTCATATTATTCTCCTTTTCTTTTATACTTTTGATAATTTCTTGTGATTTTTCATTAATTTTTTTACTCCATGTGGATGTTTAAAGGCAACACTTACTAGCGTATTGGTTACTTCTACTACACGCCCTGTACCAAAGGTTTCATGATATACATAATCTCCTACTTGATAGTCGACTTCTTCTTCTCTAAACATATCTTCGGTATTTATTTTTTCTGTTTGTTGCTTTTCTAGCTCTTCTTTGACATTCGTTTCAATTAAGTCTTTATTGATCTCACCAATAAAACGGCTAACTGGATTAATTTGCTCTTTTCCAAAGAGTGTTCTATGTCTGGCATTTACTAGATGAAGTACATCTTTTGCCCTAGTAATTGCAACATAACATAGTCTGCGTTCTTCTTCTAATTCTGATGATTCCATTAATGAATTCATATGAGGAAAAATTCCTTCTTCTAATCCTACGACAAAGACATAATTGAATTCCAATCCTTTGACAGAATGGATCGTCATTAGACTAATTCTATTTGGATCATCCTTATATTCTTCTACATCACTAATCAAACTGATTTCTAATAAGAATTCTTCTAATGAGACTAATCCTTCTCTTTCCTCAAACGATTTCGTAATTGATTTAAACTCTTCTAAGTTTTCTAGTCTTACTTCTGCTTCTAATGTTTTTTCACTTTCTAATTCACTTCTCATTCCTGATGCATCTAAAACTTTATCGATTAGTTCTGTCAAAGTTAATTCGTTAGAGATTGCTTTTAACTTTTCAATGATGTTTTTAAATTCTAATTCTTTTCCTGTAGAGATTGCATCATAAATACTAATTCCCTCTTCATCTGCTTTTCTAGTTAAATTTTCTATCGTTTTTAATCCAATCCCACGTTTTGGAGTATTAATTACTCGAAGTAGGCTAACATTATCTTTTGAATTATGAATTAGTCTTAAGTAAGCGATCAAATCTTTGATTTCTTTTCTAGAGTAAAAGTAAAAACTTCCAATGACACGATATGGTAAGTTTTCTTTTAGCATTTCTTCTTCTAACACACGTGATTGTGCATTCGTACGATATAAAACAGCAATATCTTGATATTCTACTCCTCGATTTACTAATTCTTTTACTTTGCGGATGACATACTGAGCTTCATCTCTTTCATTATAAGCTCGGTAGTATTTGATTTTTTCTCCACTTCCTCTAGATGTCCACAGATTTTTATCTTTTCGCTGTTTATTATTTTTAATTACTTGATTGGCAGCATCTAAAATGGTACTTGTAGAACGATAATTTTCTTCTAGTAGGATCGTTTTGGCATCTTTATAGTCTTTTTCAAAATTTAAGATATTTTTATAATTTGCTCCGCGAAAGCTATAAATACTTTGGGAGTCATCTCCAACACAAGTGATTCTGCGGTATCTTTCACTCAACATTTTTGTTAATATATATTGAGCTTCATTGGTATCTTGATATTCATCAATTAAAATGTATTGGTATAATTCTTGATATTTTCTTAATATGTTTTCATATTTTCGAAATAATTCGATAGGTAGCAATAGTAGATCATCAAAATCCACAGAATTATTTTGTTGTAATTTTTCTTCATATTTTTCATATACTTGATGAACTACTTTTTCGTAATCACTAATTGCATATCGTTCGTAAATCTTTGGAGTCATCATTTCATTTTTACAACTACTAATTTTATTACGAATCGCTCTAGGATTATAAATCTTTGGATCATACCCTAAATCTTTAATGATTTTTTTTACTACGGTTAGAGAGTCATCACTATCCATAATTACGAAGTTGGAATCATATCCTAATATACTATAATTTTCTCTTAATAGTTTTAGGCCGAAACTATGGAAGGTCGATACTTGCAATTTTTTTGCTAAATCACCAATTAATCCATATAAGCGATCTTTCATTTCTTTGGCTGCCTTATTCGTAAAGGTAATCGCTAAGATATTGTATGGATGAACATTCTCCTCTTCAATTAAATAAGCAATCTTTGTAGTTAAAGTTTTTGTTTTTCCAGCACCTGCTCCAGCGATGATAAGAAGAGGACCATCATTATATAGTACTGCCTCTTTTTGTTTGTCATTTAAATCTTCTATATTCATGTTCTTACCTACTTCCTACAATCATTATATCTTACTTTCTTTATTTAGGCAAAGAAAAAGATAGGTGTGCCCTATCTGATACTTCGATATAGTTCTTGTAGTTCTCTAAATTTCTTTTGTTCTTCTTCTATTTGCTTTTGTTTTTCCTCTTTTTCTTTATGCTCTTTTAAAATATTTAATAATAATTTATAATCTTCTAAACTTAATAGATCTTCATAAGGATTTTCTTGTTTTTCCTTAGATGGAAGTGGTTCTTGTTGCTTGATCTCTTCTATTGGCCAACCTTCCTTTTCTAATGGAAGTTGCTCTTCTTGATATGGAAGAATTATTTCCTGTTCTTTATATACCGATTCTGATGGAATTTCTTTTTTATCTTCCTCTAGTATTGATTCCGTGTGTTCTTCTTTTCCCATTTGATAGATACGAATTAATTTATAAATTACTAGGAATAATATCCAAGAAACGAAAATGGTGCTAGACAATTCAATTAAAGCCTGAACATTTTTATTGCCATAAATTGATTCTTGAGTAAAAACATCTAACTGATTCGTCGTAATGATGTTTAGGGTCAATATAAATATATATGTTATCATGCAATAAATACTTATATTGATTATACGAATTGTTTTGGTTATATTTTTTTTGAAAATACTGATTAATAAGATGATGTTTGTTGCAATGATTGCAGCTAGATAAATAGCTATATTGGGAAAATAAAGAACAATAAAGAAATTATTCATCATATAATCTAACATTTTTTGTAGAGAATCATGATAAATGATTCCTACTAGTAAAAGTAATACTCCATAGCAAATAATATAAATTTTTTTAATTTTTTTATTGGCTTTTTTTGCAGAGATGAAAAACGCAATGGCTAGGATGATCATCAATGCAATTAATAATAGAAAATATTTGTTAGATTTGGTAACTTCTAATAAGATACCTAGTTTCTCTAGTAACGTCATTTTAGCCATTGTTTCACCCCCTTGAAACGATGTTTTTTTATTCTTTTTATAATTCTGTTACTTCTGTTAATTCTGCAATATAAATTGTTTGTGTTGTATCATCATTATTGGTACATGTTACTAATGTTAATGTTGTTTTATCATAATTACGATAGATTGCTATTGAACCTACCTTTGGTTGCGTATAAATATTTACAATCTGATAAGTATATTTTTTTCCTTTGTATTCTACATAAGCGACATCGCCTTTATTTAGCTTATATAAGTCGTTAAAGAATGCTTTCCAACCAGTCCCTGAATGTCCAGCCAAAATTAAATTTCCTTTTTCTACATCAGGATAAGAAGATTCTTCTACTACTAAAATATTTTTTTCTACATCATTATCTTCTGCTCTTTTATCTAAAAATCCTTTTTTTAGATTAATTTTGGGAATATTTAGGTAACCAATATAGTCGTTCGTTACTTCTCCTTGTTCTTCTATCTCTTCTTCTACCTTTCCTTCTCCATCTTGTTCTATAATCTGTTGCTCATTTGCTGTATAAAATATGTTAGCTACGGAATCATAGGCTATTTCCTTTTTGGTTTGAATATAGCTATAAGAAAGAAAGAATCCTCCAATTAGGATAAACAATGCTTCAATCGCAGCGATTCCACTAGGAGAGATTCTTCTTTTTTTTCTATTTTGTTCTGTGTGCATTTTTATAGATAAAGCCTATGGTTGAAGCAATTAAGATGATTCCTAGTAAGGTAATTCCTATCGTACTTGCGGCTTTTGTATTTGGCACATAAATTTCCGGATAGTTTGCAAAATTGATTTGATGAGATAGATTATTTTCATCGATTGTAAAGGTTATGATTTCATCACTCTTTTTATATCCTGTTGGGGCAGATTTTTCTTCTACCGTATAAGTTCCATCTTCTAAATCTACTAGAACATATGGATCTTCTGTTGTTGTAAATCTAGCGATTTCTTCTCCACTGGCATTTTTTACTACTAAGACTGCTCCAGGTAAAATATTACCAGTTGAACTATCTATTTTAGTAATCGTTATTACACTTGTTCTAGGTTCATTAAAGAAATATGCTGTTACTTCCTTTTTCTCATCTGTAATTGTAAAAGTTACTTTTTCTGTATTTCTCTTATATCCTTTAGGTGCTTCTTCTTCTTCGATGGTATAAGTACCATTACTTAAGTTTCTAATGACTCTAGCATTGATTGTAGAAGTCCAACGACTAAGTACATTCCCAGCAGAATCTTTTAATACTAATTTTGCTCCTGCTAAAGGTTGTTGTGTTGATTTATCCACTTTTATAATGGATACTTTAGAAGAAGATATCTCTAAAGTTAGATTGGCTGATACCTCTTGTTTTGTTGGAGTTAACACTGATGGCATTACATTTTGCATGGTAGCATCGGTTGGTTTATATTCGTATGCTTTATTTACTGTACCAGTGGCCTTGACTGTTATTTTTAAGTTGGCACTGACCCCAGACAATTTACTTATTGGTAATTTTACTATAAATTTTTCACTTGCTGTGAAAGTTGTTTTGCTATTTCCTGCTTCATCTGTAACAACTACACCTGATGCTCCTTCTACTGATACTTGATAAGTAGATATGTTACTTGATGTTACTTCGATTGGTTGTGATACATAATATTTGGCATCACTTGATAAAGACATCGTAGTATCTGTTGTTGATACTTTTAATGAAGTAGTGGCATAGCCTTTTTCTCTTGCTGCTTTAGCATTAGCAACAAGTGTTTTTATATATGGACGTAGATTATAGTTATCTGTACCATTTGTTTTAAAAGCTACACTTAAATTAGAACTTCCTGTTGTATCATCTAAGTACCACCAAACTGCAGTTTGTGTAATATAATAATCTTTTAACTTTTCTCCAGTAAAGCTTTTATTTGGATATCCATTTTCCATAATATAAGCAAATCCTGCATCTAGTTCTCCTACTAATGTTGCAGTTACATTTTGGGCTGTTAACATATTGTTATTTAAACAATAGACATAATCTCCTGATGTTGTAGTCTTCGTTGTAAACTGAATTCCAGCGATATATCCTGGAACGTTTTCTGTTGATCCTAGTTGAATTGTTTGTGAGACTGCTTCCACACTTTGCATACTTCCAAAAGTTATAACACTAATTAAAAGCAATGCAATGAACATTTTTATTTTCTTAGCTATCTTTTTCATATATACTCTCCCCCCTATGAATTGGCTATATTATACCATTTTTTTTCTGTTTTGGCAAGCTTTCTGTTAATAATATATTAACTCTTCTTTTCTTTTTTGACAATTCCTTTGGGAAAAATACTCATAAAACGATTTTTACATAGAACAAAAGAATTAAGTAAACTTAATTCGCCTTGGTCGTCACCTTTCAATCATCCTGCTTCACTGACTAGGTATCCCTACTTCTCCACAGGCTTAACAAAAGGTAGTCGCTACCGTAGTTTTCTTTTG
>CALVQX010000064.1 GCA_944358405.1 uncultured Bacilli bacterium
GTTACCATAATCACTAATTTATCCTTTGATATTTCTTTAATTAGATCCATAATTTGTTTACTGGTTTTGGTGTCCAGAGCTCCAGTTGGTTCATCCGCTAAAATAATGTCCGGATCATTAGCTAGGGCTCTAGCAATTGCTACTCTTTGCATTTGGCCACCTGATAATTGATTTGGTTTTTTATGAGCATGCTCTAGTAATCCTACTCTTTTTAATGCTTCTGTTGCCCTGTTCCTCTTTTCTTTTGCGCTCACTCCACTTAGAGTCATTCCCATTTCTACATTTTCCAATATTGTGATATGGTGAATGAGATTATAATTTTGAAATATAAATCCAATGCAATTATTTCTATATGCATTCCAATCTTTTTCTTTGAATTTTTTAGTGGATTTATTATTAATGATCAGATCTCCTTCATCATATCTGTCTAGCCCACCTATAATATTTAAAAGCGTCGTTTTACCAGAGCCACTAGCCCCTAAAATACTTACAAATTCGACCCTACGAAATTTTAGACTGAATTTATCTAAAGCTTTTTGTACAAAATCTCCAGTTTTATAGCTTTTACTTATACCTTTTATTTCTAGCATATCTTTTCCTTTCTATTTATCATTAATATATATTTGGGAATTTTCTTTCTTTTATGGGTAACTTCTCTATGCTTTTAACATATGAGAGCCTAATTTAATATATCATATCAAATTAATATAAAAATTGCACATTTTGTTGTGCAATAATTTTTATTATTCTTTTTCCACAAGAAATGTTAATAATTCTTCTGGCGGCTTCCCTTCTACTGCAACATTGTAAATTAAATCTATGATCGGAATAGAAACCCTTTTATTTTTTAATAGTTTATAAATTGACTCTAAGGTATAAAATCCTTCCACAGTAGTCTTACTTAAGTATTCTTGAATTTCTTCCTTTGGTCTTTTTTCTCCTAACAGTTTGCCAAAGTTGAAATTTCTACTCTTCTCCGAAGTACAAGTTAATAGTAAATCTCCAAAGCCCGCAAAAGAAAGAACTGTTTTTTTATCTCCATCAAATGCACCTATAATTTCTTTCATATCGTGAATTGCTTCTGTCAATAGCATAGCTTTGGTGGAATCACTAGCACCTAATCCCTCTAGCATTCCAGAAGATAGTGCAATTACATTTTTTATTGATCCACATATTTCTACACCTATTACGTCTTTGGTTTCTCTTAATTTTACATATTCATTTTGAAGGGCACGTTTTACTATACTTATCGTTTTTTCATTTTTACTAGCTATCGATAAACCTACCGGCATTCTAGATACTAAATCAATAGCAAAAGATGGTCCACTAATCACAGCTATATTTTTTGTATTTAGATATTTTTTTAATATTTGATCTATAAATAGTCCTGTTTCTTGTTCAATTCCTTTTGTTGCTATTAAAATATGGTCATCTTTTATGTATGGCTGCATTTCGATCGCCAAAGAATCAATAAAAGCTGCTGGAATTGCAATAATTAACAAATCCTTTTCTTCAATACACTCTTTTACTTTCGTAGTTAATTTTATTTTTTCTGGTAGTGTAAATCCTGGGATTAATTTTTCATTTTTTCTTGTTAGTTCTAATTGTTCTTTTTCCTCTTCGAATTTTGTCCACATTGTAACTTCACATTCATTATCAATTAATATATTGCTTAAAGCCATACCATAGGCTCCGCAACCAAATAATCCTATTTTCATATTTTTTCTCCTATTCTATTGTTATTGTACTTGTTTCTGGGACGATTTGAATAAATGTATTTCCATCATTTACTTCAATTTCTTTGCCATCACTATATGTATATTTTGTTTTTGCATTTCTACTTTCCTTAGTCCATGTAATTGGTAAGGCATAACCATTGGCTATATAATAACCAGTTCCCGTTCCCACTGTATCTAAATCTTGACGTCCTTCACTATCTAAAATATGATTTACTACTTTTTCGATAATAATATTTTTGTAATATAATTGTTGTTGCGTCGAACTATCAAGATGAGGATTACCATTCATAAATCTTAAGTATACTTGTCTAGAAGCATCATATGTATAACTTCTTGTTTGATAATACGAATATGGAATAGAAACTGAATTCGCTAGCAATAATTCTGGATTTGTAATATCTTTTTTTGTTGTTTTTCCGGTTGCCTCATCGATTACTTCTTCTTGACCAATTGGTTCATTTAAATTGACGGATTCTGGATTATAATTTAATAGTTTCCAATTGGTAGTTGTTATAGGGTAGCTTTTACTTTGGGCATATGCATATATTTTTTCTATTGAGGTGAAAACGTTGTGTGGAGCAGCCAAAGTAGTGGTTCTCCAGAAAGGTTCACTATCGTACAATCCATTAATATTATCTACATTTAATGCTTGAATGTCATTTTGAGCATAAGGACTCCAACCATAGTGAACATAAATACAGTCACTTTCTAAAGCATAGTCTAAAAAGGAATGTCTAGAACTTCTTACTGGACCAATGGAAGTTAAATCTTGGTCTTTAAAAATAGCCATAATTCTAGTTAGACCACCTTCTACAATAAGTTCATAGTTCAAATAAGAATTTTGTAGTCCTTGGTGCGAAGTGTTTCCAACATTGTTGTCGATCATTATTGCAATTGGTCTTTCATTGCTATCTTCATCCACTATCGTTAGCTTTTTTTGTATCTGTTCTGGCTCTGTTTTATCTTCTGTTTCTCTTGATTGATCATTGTTTGATGAAGAATCTTCTTTCTTTGGCCATAATATTATAGTTAAAGCTATTATGGCTATTAATACTATAATAATTATCCCTATCCAGAGCCAGAGTTTCCTTTTTCCTTTTTTTAATTCTTTTGGCTTAGTCTTTGGTGTCTTTGAATTTTCTAGATTCATGTTATCACCTACTGTTATTTTATCATCATTTTTAATATTTTTTGATACTTTTATTAAAAAATATTGAAAACGTTTTAATTTTACCAGGACAAAAGCATGAAAAAGGTTAGATTGACACATAAGTTGTTAGTTTAATCTTTTTTTGATAATCTATTAATTGAAAGAATAAGAGGTAAAAATGAAGAAATTAATAGATGAGGTAAAGAAAATG
>CALVQX010000065.1 GCA_944358405.1 uncultured Bacilli bacterium
CAGGGAAGGGTTTGACAGATGGAATTGGTCAATATGCTCAAGGAATATTTGCTTGGCTAGATTCCTCTACTAGTAAGACGGTACTAGATTATGAAAGTATGTATATAGTACAAGCACTTCAACCAAAAGAAGTAAAAGAACAAATGGGATTAATTACTGAAGAAGGAAATAGCTGTATCGAGGAGATAGATTTTACGAAAGACTATAGTGGAATACTACATATTTCAGATAATGTTTATGAAATTGCATCAGGAATCGGAAATATGGCCCCAAGTATAGCACTAGGGTTGATCGGAGGATCCATTTTTAGTTCTCTAGAGAAATCAATCATATCCCATACTTTTTATAAAATTAAAGATAATTTGTAATGAACTCATACATAAATATTCTTCGACAATTTGATTCGGGTATTTAAAACAAAATACCTTTTTGCTATATGATTATATCAGATGACATCTTTTTTTACTTTTGTATGACATATGTGTTATAACTCATATTGCTCGAAAGATTATTTTAGTTTTTTAAGTTTAATGATACCTAGGAAGGGAAATTTTATCATGATGCAGAGTTCGTAACTATAGTTAAGGAGGATCCATAGAACAGATTATTAATATTAACAAGTAGCACATATTTATCCCAGTAACAATACAAATTAAATCTGAAAATTAACACCATAAGTTACAATTCGATTCCATCAAAATACAGAAATAGCGACATAAAAATCAATAGAATATAAAAATAGCAATCAAAAATTACAAAATTGCAACCTAGAGGATCTTTTTTTTTGCTACAAAAGATGATATACTGAAATTAAGACAGGAGGGCATAGCCAATGAAAACAATTAAAGATATAGATATTGAAAACAAAAAGGTATTAATTCGTTGTGATTTCAATGTTCCAATGAAAGATGGAAAAATTATTGATGACAACAGAATTAAAGAAAGCTTAAAGACGATTAATTATTGTCTTGATCACAATGCTAAAATTATTTTATTCTCTCACCTAGGAAGAGTGAAAGAAGAAGCAGATTTGAAAAAAAACAATTTAGCACCTGTGGCAGAAAGATTGGAAGAATTATTAGGGAAAAAAGTTACATTTATTGCGAAAACAAGGGGAGAAGAATTAGAAAATGCAATTGCTAATATGAAACCTCAAGATGTAATTTTAGTACAAAATACTAGATATGAAGACCTAGATGGAAAAAAGGAAAGTTCTAACGATCCTGAACTAGGAAAATACTGGGCATCTCTTGGAGACGTATTTATTAATGATGCTTTTGGAACAATTCATCGTGCTCATGCATCAAATGTAGGAATTGCTAGTAACCTACCATCTGCATTCGGTTTTTTAATCGAAAAAGAACTAACCGCTCTAAGTGAATTAGATCATCCACAACAACCTTTTATAGTAGTATTAGGAGGAGCAAAAGTAGCAGACAAAATAGGTGTAATTGAAAACTTAGTAACAAAAGCAGATAAGATACTAATTGGAGGAGGAATGGCTTTTACATTTCTAAAAGCAGAAAATTATGAAGTTGGCTCTTCCTTAATTGATAAAGAAAGCCTAGAATTTTGTACGAAGATTTTAAAAGATTATGCAGATAAAATCATACTACCAGTAGATGTAGCAGTAACAACAGAATATTCTAATGAAGAAGAATATCAAGTAAAAGACATCAATAATTTAGCATATAACGAAATGGGTCTAGATATTGGACCAAATACAATTGCTTTATTTGAAAATCATCTAAAAACTGCAAAAATAGTTGTTTGGAATGGTCCACTAGGAGTATATGAATTCGATAAATATAGAAAAGGAACAGAAGAAATCTTAAAATATTTAGTAGATCATAATATCAAGGCAATCCTTGGAGGAGGAGATATTGTTGCTGCAGCATCCACTGCAAATTTAAAAGATAAAGTTTATCATGCCTCTACAGGAGGAGGAGCAACTCTAGAATATTTAGAAGGAAAAACATTACCAGGAATTGCCGCAATAAAGTAGGTGAGAACGTTGAGTAGTAAAAAAATTACTATCGCCAATCCATACGATGAAAATGATATCATGAAAATGAAAGAATTTGAAGAAAATAATAAATTGGAACCATACGTCTCAAACTATCTAATAGAAGAAAGAAACAACAAAAAAAAAGAGCTTTATGATCAAGAACTAAGAAATGCAAATGAAACAGATCAAATAGTGTATGTTGAAAATAAAAATAAAGTGATGGATTATTGTTATCTTCATATAGAAAAAGATATTAAAAGTTGTTATATATCATTTTGTCCAACCATAGAACCAAATGAAAGACTAAAGTTACTAGAAATGACAACGGATTATGCATTCTCAATACTAGGAATGGAAGAAATATTTATTCAAATATCAGTCAAAGATAAAAAGACCATGGAACATTTAATAGTATGTGGATATGAAAATCTAGGAGAAGAAAATGGAGAGATGAGTTTTATGAGAGAAAACGAAATTAGAAAAGAAACGGAATTGAAAATGTAATGGAACTTTTAAAAAACATCAAGAAAAATACAATTATTTTATTGCTTATTACAATTACGGTCCTATTTTTTGTTCTAAAAGATAATTTTGATGACATTATAAGGACCCTTTCTACCATGAATTATTGGTATGTACTACTCGCCATTTTCTTTTACTTTTTATCAATTGTATTAAAAGCATATGTTACTTATCGCACGATAGCAAATAAAAAATTAATTTCTCTAAAGGAAGCAATTAAGCATAATATTATTACACAATTTTTTAATGGGATTACTCCTTTTTCCACAGGTGGACAACCAATGGAAGTCTATATGCTAACAGAACATAATATCAAAACAAGTCATGCTACAAATATCACGATTCAAAACTTTGTTTTTTATCAAACTGCCTTAGTAATTTATGGAATTATAGCGATACTATATAATGGAATATTTCATATTTTTCCTAAGATCCCAGTATTAAGAAAATTAGTTTTGATAGGTTTTTTAGTAAATATTTTAGTAGCGGTAGGACTTTTTATCATCACTTTTTCTAAAAGACTGACAAAAAAAGTAGCTTATATCATTATAAATAGTCTAACTTATTTAAAAATAGTAAAAAATCCTTTAAAAATGAAAGAAAAGTGGGATACAAGACTAGAGGAATTTCATATTAGTGCCAAACAATTGCGTAAAAGGAAAAAATTATTTGTAGGAGGAGTATTTTTCAATCTACTAAGTTTGACATGCTTATATATTGTACCTTTATTTATCACTTATGGATTTCAAGATTTTACTAGTCTGAATGTAGCTGATACCCTAACAGCTTCTGCTTACGTACTAATTATGGGTGCCTTTGTACCAATACCAGGTGCTAGTGGAGGAATGGAATATGGTTTCTTAAAATTTTTTGGCAATTTTATTCCCAAAGTAACTTTGAATGCTAGCTTATTAATTTGGCGCTTTATTACCTATTATTTAGGAATGATAGTAGGAGCTCTAATGTTTAGTATGGAAAAGAAGGTGGATAAATGAGAATTGGTATTTTTACAGAAACATATACTCCATATATTAGTGGACTGGTAACAAGCGAAGTTATGTTAAAAAAAGCCCTAGAAAAAAAGGGACATGAAGTTTATGTTGTAACAGCAAATTTAAAAAGTTTTAAATATGATTATGATGAAGAAGAAAAGGTTTTAAGAATTCCAGGAATTCCTACAGGAATCTATGATTCTAGATTAACAAGTATTTACCCAGTTCAAGCAGTAAACAAAATAAAAAGTTGGAATCTAGATGTAATTCATTCTCAAACAGAATTCGCAATTGGTACTTTTGCCAGATTATTAGCAAAACAGTATAATATTCCTTTAGTACATACTTATCATACGATGTATGAAGACTATATTCATTATATTACAAAGGGATATTTTGATAAACCCAGTAAAAAGCTAGTAGAATATTTTACTAAGTTTTATTGTGAAACAACTGCTACAGAACTAATTGTACCAACGACAAAAACATATAAATTATTCAAAGAAAAATATGAATTTGAAAAAAATATACATATCATACCTACAGGAATAGAAGTAGAACGTTTTTATGAGGAAAATATAAATCAAAAAGAAGTAGAAATGTTAAAAAAATCACTAAGAATTTCAAAAAAAGATTTTATCATTTTGTTTATTGGACGATTAGCAGAAGAAAAAAATGTAGAATTTTTAATTGAAGAACAAGCCCAACTAAACAAAAAATATCCAAACATGAAATTATTAATTGTTGGAGATGGTCCAGATAAATCCAAATATGAAACGTTAGCCGAAAAAAAAGGAGTGAAAGAAAACGTAATCTTCACTGGAAAAGTAGCATGGGAAGAAATCCCATATTATTACCACTGTTCCAATGTATTTGCAACAGCATCAAAAACAGAAACCCAAGGATTAACAATTATTGAGGCTATGGCATCTAGTGTAGTACCTGTATGTATGAGAGATGAAGCTTTTATAAGTATGGTAACAGAAAATTTAAACGGATTGTTTTTTGAAACCGAAAAAGAATATCAAGAACAAATTATAAAGCTTTACACCCATCCTGAAGAACATAAAAGACTAAATAAACAAGCCAGAATTCAAGCAGAACATTATAGTTCTGACAATTATGCTGAAAGAGTATTAGAAGTATATCAAAGAGCAATCAAAGAAAAGCAAAGTGAAAATAGATTTGGATTTTTATCGCGCATCATAAAAAAGGTGAAAGGAGAAGATAAATGATAATAGCTTTAAATAATAAATGCAACTTAGATAAAGAAGAATTTATAAATTATCAGCAGGAGCTAGCAAATATAAGAACAAATCATCAATTGATACTTTGCCCAAGTTCTCTTCATATTGCTAATTTTAATCTAGTCAATTGTGATTTAGGAAGTCAAAATGTAAGCAAAGAAGAAACAGGTGCACATACGGGAGAAATATCAGCTAGTCAATTAAAATCTTTTTTAGTAAAATATTGTATTGTTGGTCATTCAGAACGTCGTCAAGAATTAAAAGAAACTTCTCAAGATATCAATCAAAAAATAAAACAATTATTAAAATATGAAATAATTCCAATTTTGTGTATAGGAGAAACAGAATCAGAAAGAGAACTAGAAAAAACAATGCCCGTTTTAGAAGAAGAACTTTTACTAGCTACCAAAGACCTAACAAAAGAGCAAAAAGACAAGATTATAATTGCTTATGAACCCATCTGGTCGATTGGTACTGGAAAAATTCCTACCATAGAACAAATAGAAGAAGTTTTTACCAAAATAAAAAGTATTTTTCCAGATAATAAAGTATTATATGGAGGAAGTGCAAATGAAAAAAATATAGATACTTTACACAAATGTCAAAAAATCGATGGTTATTTATTAGGAGGCTTAAGTTTAAAGGTTTCTGAACTAAAAATTTTCTTAAAAAAGTTAGAAAATTAGACAAATTAGACAGTTTCGACAAAACTTGTCTTTTTTTTCTCTATCATTTTTAAAAAGTATGTTATATAATTAAAATGCGTGGTAGTACATGAGAGGAGAGAATATGGAAAGAACAAGAGTTTTAATCATCGATGACAACAAAAGCTTAGTCGCAATGATTAAAGAATATTTTAATGATCACGCAGACATTAAAATAACATTAGAAGCATATGATGGAGCAGAAGGAATTAGATTATTAGAGAAGAAACAGGATGAATATGATATTGTACTGTTAGACTTAATAATGCCTAATAAAGATGGTATAACAGTTTTAGAATACATGAAGAAAAAGGGAATTGATAAGAAAGTAATTGTACTAACTTCTTATAATACTCAAGAAATGATTCGCAAAGTTTCAGAAATGGGAGTTAGCTATTTTATTTTAAAGCCATTTGAATTAGAAGATCTAAAGAAAAGAATTATGGAAGTATCTGAAGGAGTAAAGTTCGGAGGAAAAACAATTGATTTATATCATAATAATTTGCAAATATCAATCACTAAAACACTACATGAATTAGGAGTTCCATCGCATATTAAAGGATATCAATATATTCGAGAAGGTGTTACACTAATATACGAAAATCCTGAAATGGTAGGAGGAATTACAAAAGAGTTATATCCAGAAATAGCCAAGAAATATGATACAACAGTATCAAGAGTAGAAAGAGCAATTAGACATGCCATTGAAGTAAGTTGGAACCGAGGAAATTGGCAATTAATGGAAGATATATTTGGACATAGTGTTGATATCGATAAAGCGAAACCTACAAACTCTGAATTTATAGTAACAGTAGCCGATAAATTACGATTAGAATTTAATAAACCAATTCCAGCAAATTAAAGACTTAAGTCTTTTTTTTTGTCTTTTCTTAATCAGGACAAAAGCATGAAAAAGGTTAGATTGACACATAAGTTGTTAGTTTAATCTTTTTTTGATAATCTATTAATTGAAAGAATAAGAGGTAAAAATGAAGAAAT
Organism: uncultured Bacilli bacterium; assembly: GCA_944358405.1. GTDB lineage: Bacteria > Bacillota_I > Bacilli_A > RF39 > UBA660 > CALVQX01. Next base: position 6,473 of record CALVQX010000065.1, read on the forward strand.
TAATAGATGAGGTAAAGAAAATG
>CALVQX010000066.1 GCA_944358405.1 uncultured Bacilli bacterium
ATATTGTTTGGGATAATAACAATTATCGACCAAGTTATGCACTACAATATAAAAACCCAATTGAGTATAGAACTCAATTAGGTTTTAATTAATCTTTTTTAGTGTCTACTTTTTGTTGACAACTTCATTTAATTTGTCTCTTTTTCTTTGAGTAAATTTAGAAATGTTTTTGCTACTTTACTTAATTCTTTTTGCTTTAAGTAAGCACATCCAATGGTTCGAGGTGGGATTTTCGGTTCTGTTTTTACTTCAAATAAAATATCCTCTTTAAATTCTTGTTTTAAAAATTCTTTGGTTCCATAGCCAATTCCTAGTCCTATTTTCGTAAAAGCGGTTACTAAAGAATGGCTAGCTACTTCCATTTCTGGTATTAAATTTATCTTGTTTGCTTGACAAAAATCATCAAAAAATTTTCTGGTGTTTGCTCCTTTGGAAATTAGAATTAATGGATATTGTGCTAGTTCTTTTAAGGGGATGGTTTTTTCTTTTAAATTTTTCCAGTTGTTATTTGCTACAAAACAGTCGTGGACGTTTTGAAGGTCTATTTTTTTTAAATCACTAGGTAGATCACAAGGAAGATTTAAAATCATAAAATCAACTAAGCCATTCCTTACTTGAGTAATTAATTCATAACTTGGACTAGTAGAAATTTTGATTTTAATATTTGGATAATTTTTATGGAATTGTTCAATATAGGGTAAAAGATATTTTTGAGTTAAAGTGTTACTAATTCCAATTTTTAGTAAACCATATTCTAAATTCATCATCTCTTGCAGTTTTTGTTCCGCATTATCAATCATTTCAATTGCCATTTTAATATTATTGTAAAACGATTCTCCTTCTTCTGTTAGAATAACACCATATTTATTTCTAATAAATAAGCAACATCCCAGTTGTTCTTCTAAAGTCTTGATAGCTTTACTTACAGCAGGTTGACTGATCATTAATTCATGGGCTGCTTTCGTAATGTTTTTATTTTTAGCAACACTATAAAATGTTTTATATAAGTCAAAATTAATATTCATTGTTTTCTCCTATCTATAACTATTAGTTATTTTTAACATAAACAAAAAGTATTTTTATTATAGTTTTAATTCTATTATAATACAAGTGGTATTGTAAAAACAAATTATTTTATTTGGGAGGATTTTAATGAAGACAACAATTATTGCTGGATTTCCCGGAATTGGAAAGACCTACTTAGAAGAGAATGATCCAAATGTTTTGGATTTAGAGTCTTCCGACTATCATTGGATTTATGATGCTTCCTTGAACGATCAAAATAAAGAAAAACGAAAAGGATGTAGTAATAAAAAATTGAATCCCCAGTGGCCATGGAATTATATCAGAGATATTTTAGCGTGTTATGAAACAGGGAAGTATTCTTATATTTTAGTTGCTGCACAATTACCGATAATGGAATTATTATCAACAGCTCAAGTACCATTTATCGTTGTTGTTCCGACCGAGGAGTGTAAAGAAGAATACCGAAAGAGATATCAAGAAAGACATAATCCGTCTTCTTTTATTTCTAAAGTGTTTTCAAATTGGGATTGCTATATGGAAGAAATTAAAAAATATTCCGATGTTTTTTATTTACAACCAGGTCAACATTTAAGTGATGTAATTTTTCAATTTTCTAAAAATGAGAGGAGAAGTAAAGTTAGATGCAAGAAAAAATCATAGTTAAAATACCTAGTAGGTGTATTTTTAATTTGGCAAGTTTTGATATTTTAAACGGTTTTGGTGGTGGTTATGGAGTAGCTTTAGATACAGAAAGTTACCTAGAGCTTTCTTTCCATAAAAACACACATGTTCTTCTGCCCAAAAAGTATCATCAATTGCTTCTGCATTATATTTCCGTTTTTCAAAAGAAAATAGGAAGAGAAGACTTTTTCCGTATCAAAATAATCTTTGATTCTAGAATTCAGAGTCATTCTGGTTTTGCTAGTAATATGATGGTAGCGTGTTCCGTTGTCTATGCTCTAAATCAACTTTATCAGAAACCGTTCTCTTCTTTAGAGTGCATTCAAATGATTAAAGATAATTATATTGAGATGGATTCGGAACACGTGTTTAATGTTCCTTTTTATACTGCCAATGCCTTGTATTTGCTATTTTATGGTGGTTTTGGGATCATTAATAAATGGCGTTCTTTAATTATGAGAGAAAATGTTTCCGAAGAAATGAAATGTACGATTGTAAAAACAAAAGCACATTTAAAAAATATAGATGAGAAAAGTTTGCTTTTTATCGCTGTTGCCGAGGATAAAAAATTTGATTTAGAACGAGAAAAAATGATTTTACATGATCTACCTCAAATAATTCAAGAAAAAAATTATCAGCAATTAGCTTATGACACACAATATATTCAAAATAGAGGTGGAGAAAGTGTCTTTAGAAATCATATTGACAGTAAGTTATGTTCTTTGAAAGAAGTGATTTCTTCTTTCGAAAAGGAACGATTAGTAACAGGATTTACTAATAGTTTTGATATATTTGTCTTTACTAAAGAGTTAAATGTAGTTAAAAAAATCTGTCAAAAATATTCTTTAAATTATGAGATATTTTCTATTGATAATATTGGATTGCATTGTATAAAAGAAAATAAGTAATTGATTATCTTTTTAAATTGTACTATAATATAGCCACGTATTTGTGGAGGGTATCGTATGAATTTAGAAAGAGACGATATAATGCTAGCATATCATATTAAAAACATTTTAAATAAGCATTCTGGTTTATCCATAAATTCTATAGAACAATTTTTAAAAGAAGAAGGTGTTCTTTGTTCCAAAAAAGAGATTTCTATTGCCTTATCGTATTTGCTTGTCGAAGTCGGGTGTGTTTGTAGAGATGATTATTGGGGCAAAGCTCCTATTTATCAATATATTGATGACACATCTCTACATGATTCTGGCTATTCTAAACATTATTATTCTTTTTCGGTAGATGATGATTCTTTGGATAAATGCTTTTTATTAATTTCTGATACTCATATCGGCAATCCACAATTAGAAGATTTTCATTTACTAGATCGTATTTATGATTATTCTATTGGAAAAGGCGCTACCAAATGTTTTCATTTAGGAGATCTTTTTGCTGGCGGTATGTCAGAAGAGCAGCTCTTATCACAAATTGAATCTTTTATTTCTTTTTATCCTAATCCAGACGAAAAAGAGATGACAACTTATGGGTTAATTGGAAATCATGATGAATCTGTTCATGGATTTTTTAATCCTTTACAAGGGATAAAGTCAAAGAGATTCCTAGATTTAAGAGGATTGAATGCTTTTATTCCTAGTTTTTATATATTACCACGTCCCAAATGGAATGCAGAATTTTCCAATACTTCCTTTCACTTTAGTCATAGACTATATATTAGTTGGATTCGTCCTATGGTTCGCATGCTAGAATTAGAAGATTTTAAAGAAGAGCAAAAATGGTTCAGCGATCAATATGATGTTTTAATTTCTGGACATTTGCATCATGGATTAATTTATAATACAGATATCCCGTTGGTACCAGGAAAAGAACAGATTTTTTTAGGTGTTCCATCCACAAGTCAATTTAATTTAGGAGAAAGTGTAGGATATTTGGTGTCTTTACATTATGTAGAACCTGGAGCCGTTCAAGAAATGAAGGTATCTTTTTTGTATAGTGATTTTGATCATCATATTTTTGAAAATGGCGAAGTTGTATGGAATTTTAAAGAAAAAAATAAGTGTTATCAAAAAATATTATAAGATTTCTTTTTCTTTACTGTTAAATTTTTGTTTAAGTGTTTAGTATTTTTATGATTTGTAGTATAATGTGATTGTAGTTAAATGAATCATAAGGAGTTATCTATATGGCAAAGAAAAAGAAAAAAAAGACAGTAAAAAAAGGATTTGATCATAGTGCGGAATTGTATGGGATTATTCTTGTTTTAATTGCTATTTTAGGAATTGGTAAATATGGTCCTGTTGGTCGTATTTTTGCGTCCTTTGGCTTGTTTTTAGTGGGTTCTTTATATATTGTTTTTTTAGCAGTTTTATTAATTGTTGGTTTTTATTTATTAATAAAGAGAGAATGGCCTGATTTTTTTTCTACGAAGTTAATTGGAATTTATGCTTTTGTAATCGGCTTTTTAGTTATGATGCATCGTGAATTTGTTTTGGAGAATGATGGAAATGCGATGTTAGTTTTTAAAGAAACTATCAATCAATTAGTAGCAGGATTTAATGGGATTATGAACAATGGTCTCTTAGAAGATTGGTTTGCTGTTGGGGGAGGATTGATTGGAGGAGTTTTTTCTATTATCTTGGTTAAGTTGGTCTCTTATACTGGAATGCAGATTGTTGCATGGGTTTTGATGATTGCTGGCCTTTCTATGTTTACTGGCTTTTCTATTATTGAAAAGGTGCAAGAAAAAGTTACAGCACAAAAGGAGAAGTTGGCTCAAAAAAGAGAAAACAAAGAAAAAAAATCATCTGTTGTCATTCGTGATGGAGAAGAGGAAGATTCTCCTAAGGAAGAAGAGGATAAGCGTATTAAAATTACCAGTATTGATCAATTGACTAAAGTTCCTGTGAAAGAAGAAAAAGAAGAGCATGAGGAGCAAGAGAAGGTGGAAGCGGTTCCTTCGAATCATTATTACGAGTTACCACCTTTACGTCTGCTTAATCAGCCTTCTAAAAAACAGAAAGGAACAGATGCAGCCTCTATTGAAAAGAACATTGAAATTCTAGAAAGAGTCTTGAAGGATTTTAAGATCATCGGAAAAGTAGTAGAAGTTCATATTGGTCCTACTGTTGCTCAATATGAACTAGAGATTGCTAGTGGAACTAGGGTTAGTAAAATTACTGCGATCAATAGAGAAATTGCTTTGGCACTGGCAAAAAAAGATGTGAGAATTGAAGCTCCTATTCCTGGAAAAAATACCGTTGGAATTGAGTTTGCCAATGATGTTGCTACACCAGTTAGTTTTTATGAGATTATCAGTAGTAAATTGATGATGAATGCCATGGATAAAAAATTAATGGTTCCTCTTGGAAAAAGTATTATGGGTGATATTGGAGTTTGTGAGATTAATAAAATGCCTCATTTATTGATTGCTGGTACGACTGGTAGTGGTAAATCTGTCTGTGTGAATGGGATTATTTGTTCTATTCTGATGAGAGCACGTCCAGACGAAGTTAAACTTGTCATGGTAGATCCAAAAGTAGTGGAACTATCTGTTTATAATGGAATTCCTCATTTGTTGTGTCCTGTTGTGTCCGATCCTAAAAAAGCATCTGTTGCTTTAGCGAAGATGGTTGCTGAAATGGAAAGACGTTATGAAACTTTTAGCGAGACAAAGACAAAAAGTATTGAATCTTATAATGCTTATATTGATAATTGGAATGAAAAACATCAAGCAGATGATGCTAAGAAAAAGAGAATGCCCTATATTGTTGTAATTATTGATGAGCTTGCAGATTTGATGATGGTTGCTGCTAAAGAAGTAGAGGACTCTATTTTACGTATTACTCAAAAAGCACGTGCTGCAGGAATTCATTTGATTGTAGCAACCCAAAGACCTTCTACAGATGTTATTACTGGATTGATTAAAGCAAATATTCCATCTCGTATTTCCTTTGCAGTTGGTTCTGGAATTGATTCAAGAACGATTTTAGATCAGACCGGAGCGGAAAAATTACTTGGGAAAGGGGATATGTTATTTTTACCAATTGGTATGAATTCTCCAATTCGAATTCAAGGATCTTTTATTACAGACGATGAAATTAAACGCTTAATCGACTTTACGGTGGAGCAACAGAAAGCACAATATGATGAGAGTCTACTAAATCTAGATGTGGTTGATCATGGTAAGAGTGGAGATACTTTAGATGATGCAACAACTACAGATGAAGATGATCCACTATATAATGAAGTGGTACAATTTGTAATTGAAACACAAAAAGCTAGTGCCTCATTGTTACAGCGGCGCTTTAAATTAGGATATAATCGGGCAGCTAGAATTGTCGATCTATTAGAAGAACGTGGTATTATTGGACCGGCGAATGGTTCAAAACCTAGAGAAGTTTTGGTACAACTGGATTCTTCTACGGATCCAGAAGTGGATTCTTAAGTATTGCTTAGGAGGGACTTATGATAAAAAGAATTTTTGTTTCAAAGAAAGTAAAACAAATACTTGCGGTAGGTACGCTTGGATTTCTTCTTGTGGGGTGTAGTAAGAGCCAAGATACTTCTATAGAGGAGATCTCCAAGGAAGAAGAAGTTTCTATTTATTTTCAAAGTGCTCAAGAAGAAGTTTTCCAATTAATCGATAGGGAAAGTTTTTCCAAAGCAAAAGAAGTTAGTAAGGAGCTTTTTGTCAAAGGTGTTGATTTTATCTTTTATGATCAGCCTATTGGTCATGTTTATTTTGATGATTTAACAGAGCAAGGAAAAGAGATTGTTATGGATTCGATGTCTGTAGTTGATAGTGCGATCTCTAGAGTTGCACCTGATTATAAAGAAAATTTAAGTGAAAAGTATCAAGTAGTAGAAGAATTCGTAGATAAGACTTATCTTGATGTTATGGATCAAATTAGAGAATATCTAGGGGATCAAAATTATGAAGCAATAGGCGAGATAAAAGATCAAGTTGGAGGAGATCTTTTAGATCTTGGTAAAGAAGGATTATCTAAAGTGAAGTCATGGTATGATGACTTTCGTACAGGACAAAAGCATGAAAAAGGTTAGATTGACACATAAGTTGTTAATTTAATCTTTTTTTGATAATCTATTAATTGAAAGAATAAGAGGTAAAAATGAAGAAATTAATAGATGAGGTAAAGAAAAT
>CALVQX010000067.1 GCA_944358405.1 uncultured Bacilli bacterium
ACATAATGAATGTTTTACCTTCCATTGCTGTCTTGTATCTTTCATTTTCTTTATCTCATCTATTAATTTCTTCATTTTTACCTCTTATTCTTTCAATTAATAGATTATCAAAAAAAGATTAAATTAACAACTTATGTGTCAATCTAACCTTTTTCATGCTTTTGTCCTGCTATTTTTCTACATCTCCACTAATATGATATAAATCATAATTTAACTGTGCCACCGCTAATTCAATGGTCATCAATTTTTCACTATTATCTAAATTTTGATTTTCCTTAAGAAGCATGACAATCTGATTTGCACAACCAATAATTTCATCTTTCTTAGGCAACAAATTAATTTTATCCAACATATAATTCATTTAATTTCACCTCTACTATTTTATTTTAGGAATTATGGTACTGCTTAACAATTTCATACAACTTTTGCATTTTAACATCCAAACGCTCAATCTCTAAAGAACAATTTAACATTTCTTCTTCAAGCGTATCTGGAATATCATCAGGTAATTTATATCTTAATTTATGATCCAAACTAGCCCAACAATCCATAGCAACGGTACGAATCTGAATTTCTGCTTCAATATATTCTGTTCTTTCCTCCAGATGAATTGGCACTAAAATATTCATATGATAACTACTATATCCACTATTCTTTGGATTTTTTATATAATCACTTTCATCTTTAATCACAAATTGATTCGAAGATTTAATAATATTTACAATATCATAAACATCAGATAAAAAAGAACAAACAATACGAAGCCCTATCATATCATGGACATGTCTTACCAAATTATCAATAGAAACCTCATATCCACGTTTGCTTAATTTTTTAATTGCACTAGAAACACTCTTGATTCTAGACTTTGTATGTTCTACAGGATTATATCCATTATTAAATTCATACTCTCGAAGTAAAATATCCAATTCTGTTTCCAATCGCTGCTTCGCAAAATTATATTTCAACATAACTTCTTGAAATTCTCTTTGCTCTAACAAGTTGATATTCAAAATCCAGCCTCCTTTAATAATAGTTAATGAATACTTCTGCGACTTTAATTCGCTCGTTTATTATAACAAAATTTCTCGCTATTGTCCATCATTTATTTGTATTTTGATAATAATCTCGCTCAGCAATGGATGCTGATACCATATCTAAATCTTCCAAAGAAGAAGCTTCTTCCATAGAAAAAACTTCATCAATTCGATATAAAACCTCCTTCAAATTACAACAACTTTGATAAGAAATATGATACTTATCCAAAATCTGTTTCTCCATCCTAGTAAGAAGTAGTCCATTTCCACAAGAAATCAGCTGATAAGAAGAAAAATCAAGTTCCGAGACAATAGATGGAATATCATACTCTTTCACGATTAACATCCTCCTCTCCAAATTATATTATGCCATTTGAAAAATAGAACCGCACAAAAACAGTCCTATTTACAAACATAACCATTATTCTTCAAATGAGTCATAAACTCCCCTTCTGTATAAGAGTCTCCAATCTTCAAAGTAACTACCTCACTACTTTTGGTATTTGGATTAATCTCAACTTCTAAACCATTATTATCAAAAAATTCCAAATTATTTAAAATAATCGTCTCATCATCAGAAATATGAATCGTTGCAATAAGACGATCTTCCCTTTTTGTAAACTGTACTTTATTTTTACCCAAATATTGATAAGACTCCTCTAAAGAAGATTCCATACTATCTAAATAGCGATCTGAATCATTCAAATAAGCATCTGGTAAAATAATCGTTCTAGTAAGTTCCATATCATCAATTCGGTTATTATCTAATTGAGCAACTAACACTTCTTGTAATTGTATTCCTATATCATTCGTAGTCGTTCTACTACATTCTATATAAGGCTGTTCTAAATGAACAAACAAATAAATAATAACCACAATAATAAACACTGTAATTATCATAGGAACAACCTTATTTTTTCTCCTTGACATAAGAATCACCTCTTATGATTTTATTATAACAATTTCTAAAGAATAGTCAAGAAAACTTGACACAGAAAAAGCACCAACTCAAATCGGTGCTTTTCTATTATTTAATTTCAATTACTTTTTTATTTTCGACTTCTTCTTTCTTAGGAACCGTAATTTTAAGCATTCCATTAGTAAACTCAGCATCAATTTTATCTTGATCCAAATCTCCTAAATAAAAGCTTCTTTCATATTTACCATAAGTTCTCTCACGGCGAATATAATTTTTCTTTTCATCTTCTTCATTTTGTTCATTAGTTTTTTCTGCTTTAATAGTCAAATATCCATCCTTAGCTTCAATAGAAATATCCTTCTTATCAAAACCAGGGACATCCATTTCGATATGATAATCACCATCTTTCTCGTAAATATCACATCTCATATTCTGATCTTTCCTACTAGAAAGAAAATCATCAAAAATATCATCTAAATAAAATTTTCTTGGAATTAAATCCATATTTATCATCTTCCTTTCAATTACAATTATGTTATACCACATTTTTTAGCACTTGTCAACATTAAGTGCTAATTTTTCATTTTCTTCTCTTTTAGTATATGAAAAAAAAGATAAAATATACAAAAATTTTAATACCGATGAAATTTTGACAAAATTAATTTATATAACAACCACAAAGTACAAATAATAGCACCAAATAAATAAACGTAAAAAATAAAAGGAAGTTCTTCATCAATTTTTACAACGATCTGACTAGTACCAATGATAAAAGCAACATCTAACACCGTAATAATAATCAAATGCACAATTCTCTCTATACGATCAATTTGATGCTTAGAATCATTTAATTCAATATTAAAGCGAAGCTCCCCACTATTAATACCTTTTAAAGTAGTTAATAATTCGTTTGGAAGAAACATAAGTCCTTCTCCACTACGTAGAGATTGATAAGCGAAATGATGAATCCTTTCTTTGGTCATAACTTTAGAATAATCAAAACGACTTTTTAAAACCTCTAATAAACTAATATCCGGACAAACTTCTTCTAACGTACCTTCCAATACAACAATACCACGAATAAGCATGGTAATTTTCCTAGGTAAAGTAATAGCATTTTCCTGTAACAAACCTAACATATCAGAAACAAATGCTTTAATGTCTATCTGAACAATCTCCTTAGATTGATTTTTTTCTAAAACAAGACGGATATCATTTTTTAATTTCATATAATCAATTGCATTCTTTTTGTATCCATCAACACCAAAACATGAGCAACAGAATCTACATCAGAAAGAACAATCGCTTGAATACATTGCTCTAACAATTCTCGATTATATTTTGATAACCTTCCCATCATTCCAAAATCTAAATACGCAATCTTCCCATCGACAATTTTAATATTATCCACATGAGGATCTGCATGATAAAAGCCATCATCAATCGCTTGTTTAATATAATTATGTGCAAATTTTTCTCCAATTTCACTCATATCATATCCTTCTTCTTGTAACTCAGAAACGCAATTAATTTTATAACCCTCAACAAAATCCATAACTAATATATGAGAAGAAGACAACTCTTCATAAACATGCAATGGCCTCATATAAACAAGTTCCCGTTGATTGGAAGCAAATTCTAAAATATGTTCCTTCTCAATATAAAAGTCCATCTCTTCTTTTGCTCGTTCATACATTTCATCTACAACTGCCGAAAAATCGATAACATCTCCAAATAAAGAATTCAAATGAAGAAAAGAAATTGCTTTTTTAAGTAACTGCATATCAATCCGCATCAACTCTTCAATATGTTCCCTCTGCACCTTAATAGTAACAACACTTCCATCTAATAAAACGGCTTTGTGAACTTGAGCAATGGATGCAGAACCAATAGGAACATCGGAGATTTCTTGAAAAATATCATCTAATTCTTGATCATAAGAATCTTGTAAAATCCGCTGAACCGTAGAAAAGCTCATAGGCTTTACAGAATCTCACAACTTAGCTAACTCTTTACAATACTCCTTTGGAATCAAATCCTCCCTAGAAGCTAAAATTTGGCCCATTTTAACAAATGTAGGGCCCAAATCTTCTAAAGTTTGACGCACATGAATCGGACTTACTTCTTTAGGAAAATGATATTTGCGAAAAACGGCAACTATTTCCTTAAATCGTTCCGTACTACTTTTCATTTTCATCCTTAGTTTATTCCTTCAATAAATCAAATAGTTCCTTTTTCTCCTCAAGACTTAATGCTTGAATAGACTCTTTTAACTTCTCCTTAGAAATATCTTCATGAACAACGACAGTAACATTTTCCTTGATTTTTTCTTTTAAATGATGTTTTAATTCTTCATTTGCTACTTTACCACTCTCAAACATCTCTTCCCCTTTTTGTAATAATTCTTTTTTCAACTCTTGGGCTTTTTCATTGGTCATACTCATAGCCCCAAGTCCCATCAAAAATATATTTTTTAATTCTTCTTTCAATTTGATCATCCTTTCGATCTATAAATAATTTATAGATCGAAAAACAAAAAAGAGCAATCGAACGATCACTTGATTGCTCTAAAGAAAACTACTTCTCCTTCCACACCCAATTTTTAATATATGGCATATCTTCCCCATACTCACGAATATAAGCGTCATGTTGTTTTAACATATCATAACACCACTCAACTAAAGCCGTAGAAGAACTACGATATCTAGGAATTTCTTTTAAAGCAGAAATCACTAAATGGAAACGATCAATTTCATTTTGAACTCGAATATCGAACGTAGTAGTAATCGTTCCTTCCTCTTGATACCCATGAACATGTAAATTATGATTTTCCCTTTTGTAAGTCAATTGGTGAATTAAAGAAGGATAACCATGAAAATTAAACAAGATTGGTTTATTTTTAGTAAAAATCTGATTATACTCTTCCTCACTCATACCATGAGGATGGGTATCAGGTGATTGTAATTTCATCAAATCAACAACATTGACCACCCGAATTCGAATTCCTTTCACAGAATGACGCAAAATATCAACAGCTGCTAAAGTTTCTAAAGTTGGAGTTTCACCACAGCAAGCCATAATAATATCTGGATTACCCTGATCGTTGCTTGCAAATTCAAAAATACCTAATCCCCTAGCACAATGAATCTTAGCTTGCTCCATCGTAAGCCACTGAGGTCTTGGATGTTTCGATGCAACGATAACATTAATATAATTCTTCGTTTTAATACAGTGATCAAAACAAGAAAGTAAACAATTGGTATCTGGAGGCAAATACATTCTTACAACATCTGCTTTCTTTGTAACCAAATGATTTAAAAATCCCGGATCTTGATGAGTATAACCATTATGATCTTGCTGAAAAACATGAGAAACAAGCAAATAATTTAAAGAAGCGATCGGCTTTCTCCAAGGAATTTGATTGCACACTTTTAACCACTTAGCATGCTGACTAGCCATCGAATCAACAATACGTACAAATGCCTCATAACTATGAATAAATCCATAACGACCCGTAAGCAAATATCCCTCTAACATTCCCTGACACAAGTGCTCAGATAAAAAGGCATCCATAATACGACCTTGAGAAGATAAATATTCATCCCCCTTCGATGTTTTAAAATTCCAAGTGCGCTTCTCTTTTTCAAAAATATGATTTAATCGATTAGATAAAGCCTCATCTGGACCGAAAATACGAAAGTTCTTATGCTTAGCATTTAATTCAAATAAATCCCTAATATAATTTCCAAGTTCAATCATATCCTGAGCAACTCTACTACCAGGCGATGGAATATCCAAAGCATAATTTTCCCATTTTGGAGTAATAATTTCTTGCAACAATAAACCACCATTAGCGTAACTACTAGCTCCCATACACTTAGAAATAGGAGGACACACCTCTCTAAATTCTTGTTTTAATTTTCCATTAGCATCAAACAACTCTTCAGGATGATAGCTTTTTAACCATTTTTTTAATAATTTTAAATTTTCTGGATGTTCTCTGCTAACTAAAATAGGTACTTGATGAGAACGAAAACTACCTTCAATCTTCTTTCCTTCTACTTCCTTAGGACCTGTCCATCCCTTTGGCGTAGTCAAAACAATCATAGGATAAACTCCTTTTCCTCTTTTCTTAATACGAAGAATATCCCGAACAACTCGTTCCATCACTTTAGCCATTTCTTCATGCATTTTCCATGGATCACTGCCACTAACAAAATAAGGTTTCCAACCTAACCCATAAAAGAAATCTTCTAAATCTTCTTCACTCATTCTTCCAAAAACCGTAGGATTAGATATCTTATAACCATTTCGATGTAAAATTGGCAAAACAATTCCATCACTCTTACGATTTAAAAACTTATTAATATGCCAAGAAGTTGCAAGAGGTCCTGTTTCCGCCTCTCCATCACCAACAACACAAGCAGCAATTAAATCTTTATTATCTAATACAGCTCCTGCTGCATGAAGCAAACTATATCCAAGCTCTCCGCCCTCATGAATCGAACCAGGAGTCTCTGGAGCTACATGAGAAGAAACTCCTCCAGGAAAGCTAAATTGTTTACAAAGCTTTCGCAACCCCTCCTCATCTTCTGTAATCTCAGGATAAAACTTAGAATAAACGCCTTCCAAATAATGATTCGCAATCATCGCTTGACCACCATGACCAGGACCAGAAATATAAATCATATCTAAATTATATTTTTTTATTACTCTATTCAAATGCAAATAAATAAAATTTTGACCCGGTGCCGTTCCAAAATGACCCACTACATTAGGTTTTACATCAGTAATTACCAACTCTCGACGTAATAGAGGGTTATCTAATAAATAAAGTTGAGCAACAGACAAATAATTCAATGCCCGAAAATATCCATCCATGCGTTTTAATTCTTTTTTTGAAAGTATAGCCATATTATCTCTCCTATCTTAATCATTATATATCAAAAACTAGTTTTTTGAAAATAAAAAAAGACAAATTCATTTTATTCTCAAATCTGTCTTTTTATATATTATTCTAAAGTTTTTTGTGTTTTTCTTGTACCAAAAATACGATCAAAAATTGATTTTTTCTTTACTATAGGAGTAGAAGTTTGTATTAGTTCTGGAGTTGACAGCTGTTGTCTATGTAATCCAAACAATTTTCTTTCCATCTCTTCGAACTCTCGTATCATTTTCGCTTGCTCTTCTTCTTTTCTTTTTCTATCTTCTAAAGATAGTCTTAATATGATACCATCACTATCTCTTGTGATACGATAATTGCTATTATTATCTTCTAAGTAGGAAATTATGTTATCAGGTGTAGGGAGGTCGTCAAAAAATTCGATTACATACCTTTCTTTATTTTCTTCTTCAGTATTACTGGATAAGTTTTTAAAATCTTTTATTACTTTACCATCTAACATAATTTTATAATCACTATTAGAGCAAGTTAGACAATCTGTTACTGTGTCTAGTCCAAAAGGATCCATATCACTACATAGTCTTTCTACATTGGATACTATATCTAAGATAGCATGATTTTTGTTATACTCTTCTACTTCTCTTTCCTTATTTATTATCTTTAAATCTTTCCTACAACTTACATCTATTATATTTTCTTTCATATTTTCTCCTATTCTACACTTTTTAAGGATTCAATCATATCTATTTTCTTCAATGAGAAATATAAAATGATATTTACTAGTATCGCAAAAGATGCTGTTATTAATATAGCATATAGGTAACTAAGTGGAGCAATTGTAGGGTCGAACATAAAAGTATCTATTTCGCAAGTTTTAAGAATATAGATAGTTAAAATATTACCAACACCTAGTCCTAATAATATTCCTATGATAGTTAAAATGGTGTTTTCTCTATTAATGTATTGATAGACTTCTTTATCATAGAAACCTAATACTTTGATGGTTGCTAGTTCTCGTTTTCTTTCACTGATATTTACACTAGATAAATTATATAATACAACAAAAGCTAAGGCACCAGCAGAGACAATTAGAATTAGAGAAATATAAGCAAAATTCTCCATGGTATCATCAAATACATGTCTTGTAGATGAAGTAAATGAAATACTTGAAATTCCAGGAATTTCTTTTAATTCATTAGCTAACTTCTTTTCTTTTTCTTCTGACATTTCTTTTGTTTTAATTAACACTGAATTATAAGTATCATTTTTGTAAGATGAGTTTGATAAGTAGGCATAGTGGAATAAATAGTTCTCTGCAATATGAGATATTTTTTCTTTGTAAGAATTTGTTCCTGTAAATTCTAGGGTGTCCCCTTCTTCTACTTCTAATAAATTGGCTATTTTTTCAGTGATAATTAGTCCATCGTTTAAATCATATTCTTCTTTTGTTTTTCTATCTTGTAGATTTATGAATCCTGTTGGATCTTTTTCTGGAATTATTAATGTTACTGATTGATTAGTGTCTTTGTTATCTATTGTGATTGTTTCTTCTTGTGCTCTTAAAATATCTGTGATTTTATTATTTTCTTTTATCTTTTTTATCGTCTCATCTGTTGCTTCTTCATTTAATGAGATAGTTGCTTGATAGTTAAATACTTCTTCATATTGTTTTGGTACCATTTTTTCGATACCATCTTTTAGACCAAAACCCGCAAGTATTAATCCAGTACAACCTGCAATACCGATGATTGTCATTAGAAATCTTTTTTTATAACGGAATACATTTCTTAATGTTACTTTATAAGAGAAAGATAATCTTTTCCAAATTCCATTGATTCTTTCTAAAAGCACTCTTTTTCCAGGGCTTGGTGCAATTGGTCTTAATAGATTGGCAGGTACTTCTTTTAGTGTTTTTCTACAAGTATATATGGTTGCTCCCAGAGTACAAAGTAGTGCTATCATCATACCTTGGAAAGTAAGGGATGAATAATAACTTAATTTTATATCGCCAATTCGGTACG
>CALVQX010000068.1 GCA_944358405.1 uncultured Bacilli bacterium
TTCACTCTCCTTCTATTCTTATTACACTCTAATCATAGCATGTCCAATTTTCTTTTGCAATATACTTTATCTATATTTTTTTCATTTGACACTTTTTTAATAAAATTGACATTATTCTATACTAGGAGCATACACTGCAGAAATTTGACCACAAGAAGCCCCAGAAACAAGAGAATTCACACCAGAAGGATTTTCTTCATAATCTGGAACATAAAACAAATCTGTAGTCTTCACATTCTCTACCAAATCATAAGCATCGGACTGATATAAATCCGTAGAATCGTGTAAAAGAATTCCACGATGATTATTACTATTAAACTCCTCAATCAATCGAACATAATACGAATATCCCTTGTCCTCTCTTTTAATAATCACAAAGGAATAATCCTTCATATACTCACCATTATTAGGAGACTCTTCAAATTCTGAATTATCCAAATATCTCAAACTCATGATAATACAATTTCCTTTAGAAGGTCTTTTAATCTGTGCATCACCACGAAAAGTATATTCTGCTCTACTAATCATTTTTTGTGCATCTTCCACATAAGTATTGGCACGATTCCTAGTTAAAATATTCATTACGGCGGGAACAGCAACCAACATTAAAAGTGCCAGTATAACTAAAGCAGCCAATAACTCAACCAACGTAAATCCCCGATTATTTTTTATCATACTAAATCACCATACCTTAAAAATATTATAGCAAACATTTATAAGAAAATCATCAATTTAATATTTTTTTTATATTATTCAGCTCTGCCATGGTCATATCAGTATATAACTCCTGATTAAATAAATAATCATAACGA
Source organism: uncultured Bacilli bacterium (assembly GCA_944358405.1). GTDB lineage: Bacteria > Bacillota_I > Bacilli_A > RF39 > UBA660 > CALVQX01. The sequence continues at coordinate 813 of CALVQX010000068.1, forward strand.
AATAAAGAAAATCCACGATAGTGGGATAAATTCCTACTAAGCAAAATTTGTCTCATTACAATATCATTATTTACAAGCCACTCAGTAGAACCACTTTTTGCGTATGGATCCACTTGACCAACTTTATAGAATGCAAGAGCAATATATAGATCTATATCATCAGATTGAATCATCTCATTCCATTCATCAATTACTTTTTTAAATGCTTTGGTCTCATTAAAAAAGCCATAATATATTTGAGGCATAATAAAATCAAGATAACTATCACTTTGTAACCAAGTCTTGACATCGGCATAGACTTTTTGATAATTATTTTCTACATTTCCATCTGGAGAAATGCCAAATTCCTTTCCATATTTCCTACACACCTGATGAACTCTCTTTACCATCTGATTAATAATCATCAAATGATATTCGTCCAAAGAAAGGTCCCCATTCTCTTCCACATATTGATTATAATCTAAAAGATCAAGATCTTTTGCTGGATAAAAATAATCATCAAATAAAATTCCATCTAAATCATAATTTTTAACCACTTCTTCTACTCCATCAACAATCAAATCCTCTACTTCCTGCTTTGCAGGATTATAATAAATTCCGTTTTCTATATATAAAAAATCTGTATCCAAATATGAATAAGCAGGATTTCCTTCTGTAATAGATTCCACATCTTCACTACTTCTTACTCTATAAGGATTAATCCAACCATAAAGTTCAATATCGTTTTCCTTTGCTTTTTTGATAAAATAATCCAATATATCATAACCAGGATCTACACCTTCAGAAGAAGAAACTGTACTACTCCACGGAAAAATAGTGGAAGGATAAATAGCATCTGAAAAACTACGAATCTGTAAAATAATCAAATTAAAATCTAAATCAGCCACATTAGCAATCATTTGCCTAATATTTTTTTTACTTTCCTTCGGTGTTTTTCCTTTCAAATATTTATTCAGCTCAATATAACTGAGAAAAACGCCCCTTTTCTCTTTGGATACTTGGCGAATGCCAGAATCATCTTCTGGAAAAAGAAAGGACAAAAAGACCAACAAGCAAAGAAACAAAAAGAAAAAAACTATTTTTTTCAAACAAATCACCTAAAAATATCATATAAAGAAAAAAAGACATAATTTGTCACTTTATATTCTCTTTACGAATTAAAAATAATTTTTTCCTCTGATAGAATCCATAAAAAATATCATCTAACTCATATCCTTCCTCTTGCAAAGTTTGATCTAACCATTTCCGATCTTTTTGAATTTGTATTAATACATCTTCTTGCACCTTTCCATCTAAAATGACAGGAAGAGGATACGTTCGCTGTTTATCATCATCCTTCTTAAATACCGACAACTTTCCACTAGTCTCTAAAATTGCGTAATCTACTTCTTCTATAGATTTAATTGATTTTGCCCTTAATTGAGTCAATAAATCATCCAAATTATAACGTTGCTTTAACATTTCCTTAAAATTAATCTTTCCCCGATTAATAATCATCGATGGTTCTCCATCGATCATATTTCTTGCTTTTTCATTTTTTAATGATAAATGAGAAACAACCAACTGTAAAGCCACTAACACTACAATAGGAATAATAGATAAAAACATACTATCCTTATAATTTTCAATAGCAATCGCAGCAAGTTCCGCAATAAAAATGGAAACAATAAAATCCATAATCGACAATTCACCAATTTCTCGTTTTCCCATAAAACGATAGACAACAGCAATCAAGATATAAAAGAAAAAACTACGAAATAAAACAATAAAATAGCGCATCATATCACCTATTAATAGAATAAACAATTACATATTTTTTATACATAAACATAAAATGAATTGAGGTGTTTTATGATAACAATTAAAAAATACAGTTTTCGTTTTCTATATACCATTTTATCTTTATTACTTTGTTTCCTAATTTTAACTGCACTATATCATTTTAATATCATATCCAATCCTACTTATCGAATTTTTAAGTTGGCTATTTTATTAATTAACATTTTAATTAGTGGAATGATATTAGGTAAAAAAGCAATGAATAAGGGATATTTAGAAGGAATCAAACTAGGAGCATTTATCATACTCTTATTTCTCTTCTCAACCTTACTAACAGGTCAAGAACTAAAATTAAAATTACTTCTATATGATGGAATTATTATGACAACAGCAATTCTTGGAGGAATGATAGGAATCAATAAAAAAAAGCCCCAAAAAAGTAATGGAGCATAAAATACAACAATTCCAACTCTTCCTAAGTTTACCACCAAAAATTAATAAATTACAAAATCAAGCAATAATCTCAATACTAAGATGGACAAAAAAGAAAATCCATATTACAATAATATTGAGGTGATAAGATGCCAAAATGGGCGAAAATTCTAATAGGGATCATTCTTACTATAATAATTATCATAACTGGAGTATTTATCTATAGGAAAAGCACATTTATCAGCAAAAAAGAAGCAAGAACATTTCTTGCACAACACATCAATGTTATTGAAGAGAAACTTTACTTCGAAAATGTGGATTTGGAATGGGAAAGCAGTCAATATGAAGTAGATTTCTATTACAATAATAACGAATATGAAGCAAAACTAGATGCAAAAAATGGAAAAGTAATCTATACAGATTTCCCAATAGAAACAACAAACAATGATATAGACAACAGTACCACATCCGATAGCACAAATATAAAAGAAGAGGAAATTACATTAGAAGAAGCCAAAAAAATAACATTAAACTATATAAACTTAAATGAAGAGAACATCACCTTAGTAAAAGCACAAGAAGAATATGAGGATGGTAAAAAATATTATGAAATTGAATGGAAAGATCAAACATACGAATATGAGTTTGAAATTTCTAAAAATGGAGAAATATATCACTACGACAAAGATAAAATTCATGACTAAAAAAACTTCAGTTCAAAATATGAACTGAAGTTTTTATATGATACCTCTAAATCATTTTTTATTTAAGGTTTTTTGATATATTTTCAAAGATGTAGCATCACCAAGATACTCCTCCACCTTTTTACTCTGATCAGTAATCCCATTGATTCTACAATATAAATCTTTAAATTCCTTCTCCCTTTGTAATAATCCTTTCATATCCTTTAAAAAGATCTTATAAATACCATCCGTAAAAAACATATTTTCTGGAATTTTTTCATAATATCTATCTTTAAATTGTTTTATCGTATAATCCAAATACTGTTCCAAAGTCATTCCTAAAGACTCCTCTTGTTCTGATAAAAAATTTCGAATAAAAGCATCTTGAATGGTAGTACTATAATTAGCAGAAGAAATTAATTTTCCATAAACACTCCTAGGTTCATTTTTCATAGTAGTACGATGATCTTGAATCGCCTGTTGAATAACCACTCTATCTTCATCGGAAAAAAAAGTCTTCATTTCTAAATCTTCCATAAATTTTTCTGCTGCTATTTTTTCATGAATCGAATGATCGACACAATTCCAAATATCATGATAAGCTGCGATTACAAAAATCATGTTAGGATTTAAATTAAGATGAAACGTTTCATTTAAAGCAAAACTTCTTCGAATTGCTTCTATAGCTGGCAACAATTGATAGTTTAGAAGATTTGGATCATCCGAAGAAAAAATATTTTCTTGTACATAATTGCGAAGTTTAGGATCAACAGCTCTTAAATAATAGCCCATTTCATGAATACTAACATAACCTAAAATGTCTTCTTTCACTCTTTCAAATAATAAATCTGTTTTCATAGAATGATAAGTACCATAAAGCAATTGATCTAAAGAATACTCAGGATTTCTCTTTTTTAAATCAATAAATATATCTTTTAACATAACCTTCCTCCGAACAAAAGAATGAAGTAAACTTAATTCGCCTTGATATCACCTTCCAAGCATCCTGCTTTCTAGACTAGGTATTCCTACTTCTCCACAAACCTAACAGAAAGTAGTTGCTACCGTAGTTTTCTTTTGTTTTTCATTTTTCTATTTTAATTCTAACATATTATATTTCTTTCATCCTTCAAACATAATATTGTAACTGCATTATAATCTCTACCATGATAACTACCATATTCTAGACATATTAAGTTTCTAACACTTACATCCTTTACTTTCTCTAAATAATGATTATATACAAGTCTATTACAACCAAATGTTTTTTCTCAAATTTTCAAATTTGCATTTTAGAAAAGCGAATTCCCTATTAATAAAAAAAGAACCTCCATAATTAGGAGTCTAACTCTTCTTGTATCATTTGAATCTCTTTCGTAACTAAAAATTTCTTTACTCGATAATTTTTAGGTAGCATTTGAATGAGTATTTCTCTAGACTTTAACTCTCGTTGATAATACTCTTGAAAAAGTTTCCCCTTTTTTTCTAATAATATCGGTCCAAAAAAATACTCTCTTTTACTGTATTTCTTTCTTCCTCTAGAAAAGACAATAATCTGATAAATAAATTTTCCATCTTTTACTAATTCCTCATTAGAAATATAAAAACAATGCTTTGTAAGAAAGCGTTTTACATCTTCTTGATAATTATTTGGACTAAGAATCACAGTATCTACTTTTTTTAATACCTCCATGTGATCCTTAAAAATTCCGATCATATTTCTGCCACCCATTCCAGAAATAATAATCGTATCTACTTCTTCACTATAAGTATCTAAGCCATTTCCTAGTCGACATTCTATTTTATCTTCCAAATGATATTTTTTTATATTTTCCTTTGCCTGAAATAATGGCCCTTGGGCCACATCAGATGCGATGGGACGAATATTTTGATTTCGCTCTACCAAATAAATATCTAAAAAAGCATGATCACAACCAACATCTAAACAACAAGCATTTGCTTTTACCATATTACCAATGGTCTTTAATCGCTCATTTAACCTCATTAATCAGTCAAAAAATCCTTTAATTTTCTAGAGCGTGATGGATGTCTTAACTTGCGAAGTGCTTTTGCTTCAATTTGACGAATTCTCTCCCTTGTAACCCCAAAAATTTGACCTACTTCTTCTAGCGTACGACATTGACCATCGTCTAAACCAAACCGAAGTCGTAATACTTTTTCTTCTCGATCGGTAAGAGTTGCTAAAACACCACTCAATTCCTCTTTTAACATTTCAACAGTAGCATATTCTTCTGGCCCCATCGTGCTCTCATCTTTAATAAAATCTCCTAAATGAGAATCGTCTTCTTCTCCAATTGGAGTTTCTAAAGATACAGGATCTTGAGAAATTTTATACACTTCTCGCACTTTTTCAATAGATACACCTAATTTTTTAGCAATCTCTTCATCCGTTGGTTCACGATTCAATTCTTGTGTCAATTGTCTTTGGACACGAGCTAATTTATTAATCGTTTCTACCATATGAACAGGAACACGAATCGTTCTAGCCTGATCTGCAATTGCTCTAGTGATTGCCTGACGAATCCACCAAGTAGCATACGTAGAGAATTTATATCCTTTTGTTGGATCAAATTTATCTACCGCTTTCATCAAACCAATATTTCCCTCTTGAATTAAATCTAAAAATAACATTCCACGACCAACATATCTCTTAGCAATACTAACAACCAAACGAAGATTAGATTCTGCAAGCATCCGCTTTGCTTCCTCATCACCTTCTTCTGCTCTTTTTGCATACTCAAATTCTTCATCCGAAGTAAGTAAATTAATGCGCCCAATTTCTTTTAAATACATACGAACTGGATCATTAATTTTTACATCTTTAGATAACGTAAGTTCTTCTACGGCCAATTCTGGTGTAATTTCTTCTCCTCCAGCATCATCACTACCATCTTCAGATACAATATCAATTTCTGCTTCCATCAAAGCATTATATAACTCATCTAAAGAATCACTATCAATTTCTAATCCTTTTAACTCTTCTGCCAACTGTTCATAAGTAATAAATCCTTGCTTCTTACCCTTAGCTAGTAACTTCTCTTTTCTCTCTTCTAAAGTCTTAATTTCTCCAACCATTCTAACTCTCTCCCATTCTTAATCTCCTAATTTTATCCCCTATCTTAGCCTGTTCTAATGGATCTACTTCTTTTTTCATTAATTTTGTTAACCTTTCAATTTCTTGATCACATCGGTACTGATGAATCACCCGAAAATACTCAAACAACTCTTCTTTTGTAGTATGCTCATGATAAGAACCAGCTAAAATAGAATTCAGTAAAACTAAGATATCTTCTTTCTCTTGAACATAAGTATAAAAATCAGCAACCGTAATCATCCCATAAGTTTGATAAAAATAACTAATCTCACTAGCTAAAATCCTACTCGCTTCCGTAGGAAATACAACATGTTCTTTTACCACTTGACTAATAACCCAATCATTATTCAACATAAAATATAAAACTTGTTCTACTGCTTTTTCATACTTATCTTTTTTCACGGTCTTTGGCTGCGTTACAACTTGGACATTTTCTTTAGGAACATTTTTACTTTTCAACTCTTGAAACCGCATTTCCAGTGTATTATACCCTATATCAAACTCTTTTGCAAGTTTTTTTAATAGGATTTCAATCCGAATTGGATCATCAATTTTTACATACTCTTCTAACACTTGATAAATATAATTTGCTTTCTCTTCATCATTTCGAAAGTCCACTTTTTCTTTCAATTTCCGAAGTTTAAAATCAGGAAAAGAAAGTGCATTTTGTACTAATTGCATAAACTTCTCTTGACCATTTTTTAAAATATAACTATCTGGATCTTCCTCATCAGGAAGTAACACCACCTTGATTTCGATTCCTTGTTCCAACAAAGTATCTCCAATGCTTAACGTAGCATGAACCCCAGGACCATCTCCATCCAAACAAAAAATAATATTGGAAGAAAGTCTTTTAAGCAATTGAATTTGCTCTTTTGTAAGTGCTGTACCCATCAAAGCAACCGTATTACGATAGCCAATCGTGCTAGCCCGAATCACATCCATAAATCCTTCCATTACTATCACAAATTTATGAATTCGGCACTCCTCTTTTGCAATATGATAATGATACAAAAGCTCTCCTTTTTTAAATATCTCTGTTTCTTTTGTATTTACATACTTGCTTTGGTCCTTACTTCGATAAATTCTTCCACTAAAAGCAACCGCTTTGCCACTCACATCATATAAAGGGAACATAATACGATCACGATAAACATCACTAGCATCACTCGATAAACCAATTTTATTTAAGGTAGCCAAATCATACTCTTTTTTCAACAATAAATCTGTTAAATCAGAACGTGAATCTAAGGAAAGGCCAATTTCAAATTCACGCATCACTTCTTCTGAAATGCCACGTCCAAGCAAATAATTTCTAGCTCCTCTTCCCACTTCACTAAACAAATTATTTTGAAAATATTTCACAGAAAATTGATAAGCCTGATACAGCTTATCATATTTTGTATGCTTTGAAGGGGTTGCTAAAGGAGCAACGACAATTCCAACCTTTTCCCCTAAATAATGAAGCGCTTGACGAAATTCAATATGTTCATAATTCATCAAAAAAGTAAATACATTTCCTGTTGCATGACAAGAAAAGCAAGTATAAATTTGTTTTTCTCTAGAAACACACATCGATGGATTAGAATCATCATGAAAAGGGCAGACTCCAAAAAAGTTTTTACCTCTGGCAACCAAAGGAATTCTTTCGCCAATAATGTCAACGATATCAACTTTACTACGGATTTCATTCGCTAAATCATGATTCATTGACACCCCTCCCGTAATATAAACTATTACTAATTATATCACATTTTTTTCTTGTATACTACAGATTTTGTAGAAATATTAGCAATTTGCTCTTGAAAAAACAAATCAAAAACTTCTTTCGTATCTTCCTCTAGCTGAAAATCCTGATAAACAATACCCTGAGCACGATATGAATTCATATCCCTTAAAGCCTCTAGTCTAGCAAGATTTTTTTGATAACATCTAGCTGTAAAGTCTTCTAAAATCAAAACATCACAAGAGTTTTCTTCTCTTAAATTTTCCTGTAATTGCTGATAATATCGAATAAAAGATAAATTCATATCTAATTCCTCTTCTAAGAGCTTTATATCAATATCATAAAAAGATAAATCATAATCGACTCCAGAAAACGCGGAAAAAAGTTGTTTGAATTGATCCAGTCTTTTATTCTTCCAATCGAAGCGAAGTGCCTTCAAAATATCACAACGATCTTCTTCTAAATCTAAAATATCCGCTTGAAGTACTCCTGTCAAATCTTCAAAAGGAACACAGCACAATTTATCCTTAATAACCTGCTGATATGCCGTTTTTAAATCTTCTAATGTTTTCATAAATCCCCCCAAAATGAATTTTATACAATCCTCTATGATAAAATTAAATCAAAGATTTACGTAAAAAGGTTTCCACATTCTGATCAATATAAACATCAATCCAACCTTTATTAACTATTTTTACAAATCCCAATCCATTAATTACCAAATCTTCATCATACTTCACTTGATAGCTAATTTTATTTAATTCCTTCAAATCCTCTTTATTTGCAGAATTTAACAAACGCCTTACTTTTAAATCATTAGATAAAAATAAAGTAAAGCTATTTTTTTCTCCTTCTACATAATCAATTCTCACTAAATTTTCAATGATAATAGACTGATTTTTTCTTAATTGATAAGTTCTTGGCTTAATCTCTTTCCTAGGAGAAATCTTTTTTATCATTTTAGGATCTATATGATTTAAAATAGATCCAGAATCAACGAGTCCAGGAGTATCAATCAAAGTTAAATAATCATTAATTTCAATATTTACAGTATTCAATGTAGTAGATGGAAGCGGTGACATCGTAAGCTCTTGAACATTATCAGAATAATTTTCTATTAATTTATTAATTAAACTAGACTTTCCAGCATTTGTATGCCCAACAACATAAACATTCTTTGTCGTCTGATAATATTTTATCCGTTTTAAAAGATAATCAATATTATAATTTTTATTAACACTAATCACAATTACTTCTTCAAAATGAATGTTTTTCTCCTCTAAGTATTGAATTAATTTTGTCTCCTTTACAGACTTTGGTAATACATCCTTCTTATTTAAAACAAGAATCATTTTATTAGGAATAATATTACGAATTTGCTCAATATTTCTCTCTAAATTCAATAAATCTGTAATATACAAAACCAAATCCTTAGTTTTTCCAACGCTCTTTAAAATTTCTAAATACTCTTCATTAGACTTTGTTACTACTTGATATTCTCCATAGTTTTTCATTCGAAAACATCTCTGACAAATTTCGTTCTCCAAACTCGTAGTATATCCCTCTTGAAGAACATTCTGATCTTGCAGGATGACACCACACCCTTTACATTTTTTCCCTTCCTTAATCATAATATTTACCTCTCTCAAATACACCTTTTTTCTCATAACGTTTCACAATCTTAGCTTCGATTGCACGATTTAATCCCGTAATTTTCAAATCCTTCTTTCCCAAGGGATCAACTAAAATAGTCATAATATGAAAGCGATTACCCGCTAATACATCCGTTACAATCTGATCTCCTATCATAACCATCTCTTTCTTTTTTAAATGATAATTCTTCTGAATCTTCCGAAGACTTCTAGTCGATGGTTTAAAACTAAGCGCAACACCCTCAATTCCTAAATCTTTTAAATAAGGATCAATTCTCTTCCTCGTATTATTAGAACTAATAAAAATCAAAAAATCATCTTGTAACTTTCGCAACAATTTTTTTGCTTTCGTAGGACATTTCTTATGTTCAATTAAACCCAGAGTATTATCTAAATCAAAAATCAAACAACGAATACCTAACGTTTTTAATTTTTGATAATTAATCTCAAAAATATTCTTTTTATACATCGTCGGTTTAAAAAGTCCCATAGTATCACCTGACATTTATTATATACCATTTTTTTTAATTCGTCTAATTATTTACATGCTGAGTAATCATTTCTGTATTCATCGTAATTTTATCAAAAGTATAACCATTCTCTTTTCCATAACAAATAATTTTCTGTAAAGCATCCCTAGTAGACGATTTAATATCATGAAGAAGAACCATATTTACTTTATTTTTAGAAAGACTTGAAATCACATTTTGAGCAATTTCATCAGCAGTATGTGTACCTGATTCTGCATCCTTAGAATCAATATTCCAATCATAATAACGATACCCTTTTTGTAACACTTCTTTTGTTAAAGTAGACATAATTCCACCAGAATATCTACGACTGATCGTATTGCTAGAACCACCTGGAAAACGAATTATTTTAGATTCATACCCTGTAATTCTTTTTACTCGCTCTTGTACAATAAATAAATCTTGAAAATAATGTTCGACAGAAGAATAAATATAAGAATAATCATGACTAGCCGTATGTAGAGCAATCGAATGCCCCTCTTGATAGGCTCTTAATATTAATTCATCAGGTCCACTATTTGTAACAAAAAAAGTAGCTAATACTCCCTCCTCTTTTAAAATATCCAAAATAACATTCGTCGTCCCTGATTTTGGACCATCATCAAAAGTTAAATAAATAGTACCATTCTTACCATGTTCTGCAACAATCACCTTACGCACTACTTCTTGCTTATTTCCTGCACTATCCGAAACAGTATAAGTTAAAAGCTGTTCTCCAGATTTACTAGTATCTACTTCTCCACTTACGATAACCTTAGAAGTAAGATCTCCATCACAATTATCCAAAGCTTGATAGCCAGGATCTATATATTCTTCACCTATAAAAGCATAAGAAATTTCTCCACCCTCTAACTGAATCTGTGGAGGAGTCTTATCTTCATACAAAATCTTATGAGTCACTACATTTTGATTGCCATGTTGATCTGAGACTTGATAAATAATTTGATCCTTCTTCTTAGTAACCTTCACCTGATCCGTAAGATCCCCATCATAATTGTCAAAAGCCCGATACTCTTCTTTAGAAACCTTTTTTCCCGGACAAACATAAAGATTTCCCTCTTTTTCAAATTCGATCACTGGAGCACTATTATCAGTAACCACTACTTTGCGTACTACTTTACGTTCAAAAGCACCCACTTTCACACGATAAACAATTTGATATTTTCCCAAATGATTAGAATCTACTTTTCCAGAAACCTGTACTTTCTTAGTAATATCCTCTCCCAAAAAACTAGCCTTATATCCTTTTTCCTTGTATTTTTCTTTATAATTAAGTGTGATGACTTTTTCTCCTTCTAAATGAATTTGTGGTAATAACAATAACTGATATATAACTATCGTCAAAAAGATCAAAAAAAGAAGAAGTAGCCAGATAGCAACATCTTTAGAAAAGTATTGCAACTGACTAAATCTTTGGCCAAAAATACGATTCCTACGATACCTATAAACCCTCTTCTGCATCCACTATCACCCTCTCTAATACCATTATATCTACGAAATAATATTTTGTCTACCACCTACTGATCGTATTCAGGACAAAAGCATAAATAATGATTTATTTACATGATGATGACAATTGAGTTAACACATCATCTAAACAAGAGGCAAAGTTATCGTTAATATAGGTAACTTTGTTTTTTAAACTATATTTCTTTTTAAATTCTACATTTTTTAAA
>CALVQX010000069.1 GCA_944358405.1 uncultured Bacilli bacterium
CCTGTTCCCATCCCGAACACAGAAGTTAAGCCACTTAACGCCGACGATAGTGAATGCGAAAATAGGAAGTTGCCAAGAATTTTTTTTGTATATAAAAGGCTTTTCTTAATTGATGAGTCTTTTTTTATTTGCTTTATTATAATACGTACTATAATATAACTAGGTGATTTATTGTTATACATAACTATTTACGAGTTATTTACATAAGTGGAATTAATAAAATGCTATCTTTGTAAAGGAATCGGCCGATTCTTCATGCTTAATAACCAACAATATTTTCCTTACTAGTAGCCAAGAAGAGTGACAAACAGAGTAAAATATAATCAATAAGAGTTGTATAACTCACATTTTTTGGTATAATAAAAACTGGGTGAAGAATTATGGATTATAAAGTAACAACATACTCAGAAGAGGAAACAATTGAGTTAGCTCAAAACATTGAATCAGAAAAATTTCCTAATATGGTAATCTGCTTAGAAGGAGATTTAGGAAGTGGAAAGACAGTCTTTACAAAAGGATTTGCTAGAGCTATGGAAATTGAGGAAGAAATCACTTCTCCTACCTTTAATATTATTAAAGAATATGATTCCGGAGAGATGCCACTATATCATATGGATGTGTATCGTTTAGATGGGAAAGTAGAAGATTTAGGAATTGAAGAGTATTATACTAAAAAGGGAATTACTATTATCGAATGGGCAGATATGATTCCAGAGTATTTACCAGAACATAGATTAGATATCAAGATTAAAAGTTCAGAAGAAGATGAGAATAAAAGAATAATAACGATTACCCCTCATGGTCGTAAATATGAAGATTTGTGTGAGGATGTATTATGAAAATTCTCTATATAGACACATCATCTAGCTATTTATATACAGCAATCATTGAAAATCAAAGCAAAATAGCGGAGATAAAAAAAGAATTTGGACAAAATTTATCTAAAGAAGCTCTGCCGGAAATTGCTAGCATGTTTAATACGCATAATCTAAAGCCAGAAGATATCAACAAGATTATTGTAGTTAATGGTCCAGGGTCTTTTACAGGAATTCGAATCGGAATCACAATTGCCAAAGTTTATGCATGGAGTCTAGATAAGCCAATTATTACTATTTCAGCTTTAGAAGCAATGGCAATTTCTGGGGAAGAAAATACTTATCATGTTCCAATAATAGATGCAAGAAGAGATCACTGTTATACGGCGATCTTTAATGAGAAAAATGAAGCTATTGTAAAACCATGTTATATATCATATGAAAAACTAGCAGAAGAATTAAAATCGCTAAAAGAATATACAATAGTTTCTAATGACCAAGAAAAAATACCATTTAAAAATCAAAGAATAGAAAAATACACACCAAATATTCAAAAAATTGTAAATAGTGTAAAAGACAGGGATACAGTAAATCCTCATAGCGTAAATCCAGAATATTTAAAATTAACAGAAGCAGAAGAAAGTAAGCAAGCATGATACGTCTGATAAGTTCAATTGATGATTTAAAATCTATAAAAATACCACAAGAATTTCTAATGCTTAACCAAATAGAAAAAGAGTTGAGGTCAAATCCTTTTGGCAGATATTTAATAGAACTAGAAAATAAAAAGATTGTTGCTTATTTATATTACAGTGATATTTATGATAGAGCAGAAATTAACCAATTCGAAGTAGAAATTTCCCACAGAAACTGTGGAAAAGGTTCTAATTTATTAGCAAAAATGATAGAAATTGTGGATAAAAATATTACTCTAGAAGTAAACAAGAACAATTTATCTGCAATTCATGTATATAAAAAGTTCCAATTTAAAGAAAAAGCTATCAGAAAAGGATACTATCAAGGAATAGATGGAATTTTAATGGAGAGGGAAAGATAGCATAAAAGAATAAGTTCTCTCCAAGCTATGTTTAATATCAGATATGACAATATATATTTACAGAAAATATATGAAACCAAAGGGGACTCTTCACTAGTAAAAAAGAGTCTTTTATGTTAAAATAGGGAAGAAACGAAAAGAGTGGTAAAATGAAAGAGACAAAGGAAATGTATATATTAGGAATTGAAAGTAGTTGTGATGAAACTAGTGCTTCTATTGTAAAAAATGGAACTGAAGAAATAGCAACAGTAATTTCCTCACAAATTGATATTCACAAAAACTATGGTGGTGTTGTTCCAGAAATTGCAAGTAGGCATCATGTAAAAAATATTACGATAGTATTAGAAGAATGTCTACAAAGAGCCAATATGACTATGGATCAAATTGATGCAATTGCGATTACTTATGGTCCAGGACTAATTGGATCACTATTAATTGGTCTAGAAGCTGCAAAAACATTATCGTTTATTTATAATAAGCCACTAATTCCTGTACACCATATTGCTGGACATATATATGCAAATAGCCTAGTTAGACCTTTTCAATTTCCTCTACTAGCACTAGTAGTAAGCGGGGGTCATACAGAAATTATTGAAATGACAAATCATTACAAATTTAACAAATTAGGTGGAACTCTAGATGATGCCATCGGAGAATGTTACGATAAAGTAGCAAGAGTAATTGGCTTAGAATATCCAGGAGGAAAAAAATTAGATAAATTAGCACAATTAGAGAAATGCACTTATCAATTGCCAATACCTCTTCATGACGATAGCTACAATTTCTCATTTAGTGGATTAAAAAGTGCAGTAATTAATTTAGCTCATAATGAAGAACAACGCGGAAGAGAATTAAATAAAGAAGATTTAGCAGCATCTTTTGAAAAAGTGGCAATTGAATCCGTAATAAACAAGGTAAAGAAAGCAGTTATCGATAAAAAAATCAAATATTTAATTGTAGCTGGAGGAGTAGCAGCGAATCAAAGATTAAGAAAAGAAATTGAAAAATTAGGTAGCGAAATGAATATTGAAATCTCAATTCCACCAATGAAATATTGTACAGACAATGCTACCATGATTGCTGCTGCAGGATATTATGCATATTTAGATGGAAGAAGAGCAGACTTAAGTCTAAATTCAAAATCACAAGACAAATTAGTTTAAATGATAGCTTTAAAAGCTATACGAATACTATAATTTTACTTCAAGATAGAAAAATTATATAGTATCAATAATAGGATGTGGTGGAAAGTGACGGAGTATGAAAGAAAAGCCATACTAGAATTGTTTGGTCAAGAAGTCGATATTTATCATATAAGTAAAAAAGACTTTAAAAAGTTATATAATCGGGCAGTAGAGTGGCATCAAGGGGATATCGAAAGATTGGGTCAACTAGAAACAATTTCCAAGTTCATTGATCTAAGAACGACAAAAGAAAACCTCTCAGAAGAAAGAAACATATTAGACCAAATAAGAAAAGATTTGTTAGAATTATCTTCCATAAAATTGGAAAACGACGATAAATTTGGAAAAGCAAACCATCGCAAGGTATTTGTAAAAATGAAAGGAATAAATTCAGAAATCAAATACAAAGGGAATTTAATATTAAGCAAAAAATTTAATGCTGAGAATAATTATTTTGATAACGGATTTTATGTAAATGAAGAGGAATTAATAAATACCATGTCCACCTGGAATGATAAATTTCATGGAAAAGTAGTATCAAAAGATGGAGAAATACTTAATTTAGAGGAAATTCAAAAATTAGTAAAATCATCCATGCAAAAAGCAAAAATTTCAGAGTTTGTAAAAAAGGATGGAACAGTCAGTAATAATAAATATATGAGAAGTATTCATCTGTTTGATCAAACAACAAAAAATTTTCATCCTAATGGTTTTATAAATTATGGGAAAGAATATGGGCCTGATGTTTTCCCAAATGGAATTTATGTAAATGCAGAAGAGATAGTGAAAAAAATTAATGAAAATACGGAAGATGAGAAAAAAAGTACTCCATTACTAGAAAACAGGCATCCCAAAATATTAAGTATTGAAGACAAACAAAAGAAAGTTTTAGGACTTGAAGATAAAAGAATTAAACCATTAGAGCTTGAAGATAAAAGCGTAAAACCATTAGAGCTTGAAGATAAAAGCGTAAAACCATTGGAGCTCGAGGATAAAAAAGGAGAACCACTAAAACTAGAGGATAAACGGAAAAAACCTTTAGAAATAGAAAAGAAAAAGGATCAGAAAG
>CALVQX010000070.1 GCA_944358405.1 uncultured Bacilli bacterium
CAGCTGTCATGGTTGCTAAAGAATTTAAAGTTTCTGATGATGTTATTGTTGATGTTATTTCTCATTTTAAGGGAGTGGAACATCGATTGGAATATGTCGATACTGTTTGTGGACGTAAATTTTATAATGATACAGAAGCTACAAATATCAAATGTACTCAAATTGCACTTTCTTCTTTTGAACAACCAATCATTTTAATTTTGGGCGGATTAGAACGTGGTCAAGACTTTTTTGAGCTTACTCCTTATATGAAGCATGTGAAATGTATTATTGCTATTGGTCAGTGTCGAGAGAGAGTAGTTGATTTTGGAGAAAATATGGGTATTCCTACTTATAGTTATGAGTTTTTAAAAGATGGCTTTGTCAAAGGATATGAAGAGTCTTGTGAAGGTGATATTATTTTGTTAAGTCCTGCTTCAGCTTCTTGGGATCAGTATAAAGAATGTGAGATTCGTGGAACAGAATTTAAAAATTATGTTGCGGAGTTGAAGAAAAAAATTTCATGATATATTTTATTTATTTGTATAATTTATAAGATAAATATTAAAAATGATAGGTAATGTTTTATGTAAAAATATAATGAGATAGTAATGAAATCGTGATATAATATTTAGTGTGAAAGGATGATGTTTGTGAAAATTAAAGACGTAAAAGCTAGAGAAATTTTAGATTCTCGTGGTAATCCTACTGTTGAGGTAGATGTTATTTTAGAAAATGGAGTTAGAGGTCGTGCCGCTGTACCAAGTGGAGCATCTACTGGTGAGAGAGAAGCACTTGAGATGCGTGATGGCGGAAGTCGTTATAATGGTAAAGGTGTTTTAAATGCTGTTAATAATGTTAATACAGTTATTCGTGATAAAGTTATTGGAATGGATACAGCTGATCAAAAGACTCTTGACTATACTATGATAGAATTAGATGGAACAGAAACTAAGTCTAGACTTGGAGCTAATGCTATTTTAGGTGTTAGTATGGCTGCTTTAAAAGCTAGTGCTATTAATGAAGGAAAAGAATTATATGAATATGTTGGTAATGGTAAAACTTTACCTGTTCCTATGATGAATATTATTAATGGTGGAGCTCATGCTGACAATAACTTGGATTTTCAAGAATTTATGATTATCCCACAAAGAGATACGATTCATGAAAGAGTTCGTGTTGGTGCTGAGGTGTTTCATGCTTTAAAGAAAGTGTTAAATGATAAAGGATATTTTACTGGTGTTGGAGATGAAGGCGGATTCGCTCCAAACCTAGGCTCTAATAAAGAAGGTTTTGATTTAATTATTGAGGCGATTACGAAAGCTGGATATGAACCTGGTAAAGATGTTAAAATTGCTATTGATGTTGCTGCATCAGAGTTTTATAGTGATGGAGTATATCATGTGGATGGTAAAGAGTTGACAACGGATGAATTGATTAATTTCTATGAAGAATTAGTTCATACCTACCCAATTATTTCTATTGAGGATCCAGTGGATGAAAATGATTGGGATGGCTTTACTAAAATTACTGAACGTTTAGGAGATAAAATTCAATTGGTAGGGGATGATTTATTCGTTACGAATAAGAAGTGCCTTCAAATGGGAATTGATCATAAAGCAGGAAATGCTATTTTGTTAAAAGTTAATCAAATTGGTACTATTACAGAGACTATTGAAACGATAGAACTTGCAAAAAGTCATGGCTATAAAACTATTATTTCTCATAGAAGTGGTGAGACAGAAGATACTACGATTGCTGATTTAGCAGTTGGACTTGATTTAGGTCAAATTAAGACTGGCTCTATGTCTAGAACGGATCGTATTTGTAAATATAACCAATTAATGAGAATTGAAGAAGAATTGAATTAATTTTCGGATAAATATGGAAAGTTTCTTTAATGATAGATTTTAATAATTTATATTTTGAGACTTTCTTTTTTATTTGCCTGTATTTTTATGCTGTAGATTATTATGGTATTTTGACATTCTCTTGTTTTTTTGGTATAATTTGTCTACTAAAAGGGGCGAGGAATATGAATTATAAAAAGATAGAAAAAAGTGTTATATTTCGTAGTAATTTAAGAGTTATTTCTAATATATATGATTTGAAAAAGTTAGGTGCTGGTCATGACGGCATCGTATTTCAGGATGGAGACAAATGTCTAAAATTGCTTAAATATGATGTTGGTGAGCGTAGGGAAATGGGATTAATGTCTTTTGATAAGGCTCTTTATTTTCAGGATGAATTGAATCTTAAGCGTATAGAAAAGCCTTATGATATTTTGTTTGATTCTGATGGTGTATATGCTGGATATGTGATGAGATATTTAAATGATGTTACTTTAGAATCGAAAAGGGATCAACCTTTTTATCGGCAACCTGGAGATTTTACTTGTGGTGATTTAGTTTATTCTGCTTATGAGTTATCTGATGATTTTGATGAGTTGACTCGAAAGAGGGTTGTTGCAAAGGATATTAATCGGGGAAGTTATATTTATACTTTTGATTTTCTTCATTTATGTGATATGGATAAGTATTTATATGGAGTATTCGGTGCTGATGATTTGAATAAAAAGGCATTGAATTTTACACTTGCTAAACTTTTATATTATGAGATGTTAAAATGTGGCAATTATAATAAAAGCCAATTAAAAATGCTATCTCAATGGGTAAAGAAATCTTCTAATTCAAGATCTTTTTTACCTACATTAGCTGAAGAAGTTAAGCATGATTATAGTACATTTATTCATGAATTTGCGGAATATAAAGTAAAAACCCTTCTTCGTTAGTTGCAATTTAGAAAAATATATGTTATTATATTAATATTGTTAATGGAGGTGTGCTATGGAGACGGCGCTCTTGATTATATCTATTTTATTAATCATTATTGTACTTTTACAAAGTAGTAAAGCAGAAGGTGCAGCGCAAATTATTTCTGGAGGCAGTTCAGAATTATTTACAAAAAGAAAAGAACGTGGTTCAGAGTTGTTTATTAGTCGCGTTACTTTGTTGTTAGGACTTAGTTTCTTTCTTATTTGTTTAATTTCGATGTTTATGTAGGACTTCGGTCCTTTTCTTTTTGGAAAAAAGACTAGTGATCTATTAGAAAATAAAGTATAATGTATACTAGAAGGTGATCATATGAGAGACAATATATTGAATATATTAAAAAATAGTGATAAAGCATTAACTATTTATGAATTGCAAGATGCTTTAGGGATTCATTCTGTTGATGAATTAAAACAATTAAATGAGGAACTTCGTAGTTTAGAAGAGGAAGTTATTATTTATCATTCTAATAAAGATAAGTATATGTTGTTGGAAAATAGTCATTTAAGAAAAGGAATCATGAGAGCTAATAAGAAAGGCTTTGGTTTTGTAGAGATTGAAAATATGGATGATGATGTCTATATTGCACAGGAAAATATGAATGGGGCGGTTCATGATGATATTGTCTTGGTTGAGATTACTAGCAAAATGACATTGGATCGATTAGAGGGAAGAGTTTTAAAAGTTTTAAAGCGACAAGTTGAGCGCTATATTGGTGAAATTCATTTTGATGATAAGAATATGGGACATTTAATTTTAGATGATGCTAAAATTAAACTTAATATTCAGATTCCTAGAGAAAAATCTTTAAATGCTGTCGATGGTCATAAAGTAGTTGTAGAATTGGAAAAGAGATTAAATAATAATACAAAATATGAAGGAAGAGTAGTAGAAATTATTGGGCATAAAAATGATCCAGGAGTTGATATTTTATCTATCGTTTATAAGTATAATATTTCTGTTGATTTTCCAGAAGATGTGAAGGAAGAAGTTTCTAAGATGCCTATGGAGGTGTTACCAGAAGAATATGAAAATCGTAAGGATCTTAGGGATGTAGAGATATTTACTATTGATGGAGATGATACCAGGGATATTGATGATGCAATTTCTATTAAACAGTTAAGTAATGGACATTATCAATTAGGTGTGCATATTGCTGATGTTAGTCATTATGTTAAGGAAGGGTCTCCTCTAGATAATGAAGCAATGGAAAGAGGTACTAGTGTTTATTTAGTTGATCGTGTCATTCCTATGTTACCGCATGAGCTTTCTAATGGAATTTGTTCTTTGAATCCTAATGTTGATCGTTTGGCTATTTCTTGTGTTATGGAATTTGATGGTTCTGGAAAACAAATTGATTATGAAATTTTCCCTAGTGTTATTCGCTCGCGGATTCAAATGACTTATAAGAAAGTTAATAGTATTTTAGAAAAGAATATCGTTCCAGAGGGATATGAGCCTTATGAGAAAAGTTTACGAATGATGGCTGAGCTGGCATCTATTTTACGTAAGATGAAAGAAAAACGTGGTTATATTGATTTTGATGTGGATGAAGCTAAAATTTTGGTAGATGAAAGTGGTAAGCCTACAGAAGTTGTTTTACGAGATCGTGGAATTGGAGAAAATTTAATTGAGGATTTTATGATTGCCGCTAATGAATGTGTCGCAACACATATTTATTTTATGAATTTGCCATTTATTTATCGTGTACATGAAGTGCCAAAAGAAGAGAAGATTCGTAGTTTTTTAGGATTTATTGGTACTCTTGGTTATCAGGTTCCTGGAGATATTAAAGATACTAGGCCGAAAACTATGCAACGATTACTTCAATTTTTGCACGATAAGAAGGAATTTAAAATATTATCTAGTTTGCTTCTTCGAAGCATGCAAAAAGCTGTGTATCGTCCAGAAAATTTAGGTCATTATGGTCTTGCTAGTAGTTGCTATACCCATTTTACTTCTCCAATTAGACGTTATCCAGATACGACGGTTCACAGGTTATTGCATACTTATTTATTCGAAGGTAAAATTGATATGAGTACGATTCGTAAATGGGAAGAAAAATTAGTTTATATTTCTGAACATTCTTCTTCTAGAGAAAGAGCTGCGGTGGATTGTGAAAGAGAAGTAGACGATATGAAGATGGCAGAATATATGGAAGGTCATATAGGAGAACAGTTTGAAGGTATGATTTCTTCAGTTACTAGTTTTGGGATGTTTGTGGAATTGGATAATTTGATTGAAGGTTTAGTTCCACTTCGAGATATGGATGATTTTTTCCATTATGATGAGGAACATATGACATTGACTGGAGAGAGAAGTCATGTAAAATATTCTATAGGAGAAAGGATCATCGTCAAAGTAGTTCGTGCTTCTAAAGAAGATAAGACCATTGATTTTGAGGTAGTTAGGAAGGTATAAGTATGTCGCGTAGAAAGATTAGAAGAGTAAAAAGAAAATTAAAAGGTAGTGCTAAAATTTTACTTCTTTTCTTTCTTTTTATTGTTGGTGTTGGTATTTATTTTGGGAGCCAATATGTTCGGCAATTAATACAAGATTTGAGTGTTCAACCCGTTCCTGTAAAAGTTGAAAAAAAGTCTAGAGAATATCAAGCTAAGTTATTTATGGTGGGAGATGCTTTGATTCATAGTGCTATCTATCAAGATGCCAAATTAAGTGATGGTACGTATGATTTTAAGCCTATGTTAGAGTTCATTAAGCCTATATCTAGTAAATATGATTTGGCTTATTATAATCAAGAAACTATTTTAGGTGGAGCTGAATTTGGATATTCTAATTATCCTCGATTTAATTCTCCCTCTGAAGTAGGAGATGCTTTTTTAGATGCTGGATTTAATTTGGTTTCTTTGGCAACAAATCATACGATGGATAAGGGTGAACAAGGAGTTCTTAATTCGGTTCAGTATTGGTCTAGTAAACAAGGAGTCGTTTGGGATGGACAACGCTCTTCTCAAGAAGAGCGAGATCAAGTTCGTACCTATCAGATAAATGGCATTCGTTATGCATTCTTTTCTTATACGACGTGGACTAATGGTTTAGAAACTCCTGTTGGAAAAGAATATTTAAACAATGTTTATTCTGATGAAAAAGCCAAAGCAGATATTGATAAAGTACGGGACAAGGTAGATATTATTATTGTTGCAATGCATTGGGGAAACGAGTATTCTTTAGGGGTTTCTCAATCTCAAACGGATATTGCTAATTATTTGTCTTCTTTAGGTGTGCAACTTATTATTGGTGCGCATCCACATGTAGTAGAGCCAGTGGAATATATTAATGATGGAAAAACCTTAGTTATCTATTCTTTAGGAAATTTTATTTCAGATCAAGAAGGTATCGAACGGCTTACTGGACTTATGATGGATGTTACAATAAAAAAAGTGATTGATGTTGATGATACTGTTACAGTAACTGTTGAGGAACCTAGAGCAGAACTTATTTATACAAAATCTTACTATGGTGGGAAAAGAAACTTTAAGGTTTATCCTTATCCACAATTAAATAATACACTTTTACTTAATTATATGAGTTATTATGAAAAATATAAGGCAGTGGTTAGTTCTAGATATCCTGATTTAGTTTGGGGATTAGATGGTTAATTAAAGAATGGGGGAATTCTTATGGAGATTGTTAATAGAAAAGCAAGACATGATTATTTTATTGAAGAGGTTTATGAAGCAGGAATTGTTTTATCTGGTACTGAAATTAAGTCTATTCGTAATGGAAATTGTAATATTAAGGACTGTTATGGTGTGATAAAGCATGGCGAAATATTTTTATTAAATATGTATATTGGTCCATATAAAGAGGGAAACATGTTTAATCATGAAGAAACTAGAAATAGGAAATTACTTTTGCATAAAAAAGAGATAAAAAAAATAGAGCAGTCTTTGGAATTAAAAGGACTTACTTTGATTCCTATTCAATTGTATTTTAAAAAAAATAGAGTAAAAGTGCAATTGGGTATTTGTCGAGGTAAAAAGAATTATGATAAAAGAAATACTATTAAAGAAAGAGATAGACAGAGAGAAGTTGCTAAAAATTTGAAAAATTATAGGTAACTCTTTTTTTGTTTACATTTATTTTATGTTCATTATTTTGAATTATTAATTCATATATTTTGTTTAAATAATTGTTTTTATATTTCATAAATTGTTTTTTATCGCATAAAAAGAGCCAATATTTTATTTATTGACTCTTTTGCTTTTCTAGAAATAATTTATATAATTGGTTACATTTTTCTTTATCCATTTCTGCTTTATCTTCATATGGATAAGGAATCCCTAATGATAGATATTTTTCTCTTCCTAGTCTATGGAAGGGAAGAAAGTCCACACGTTCTATATTTTTTATGTGTTTCAGATATTCTACTAAACTATCAATATATTCTTCATTGTCCATTATTCCTGGTACGATTACTTGTCTTATCCAAACTTTTTTATTCATCTTGTTCATGACTTCGATAAACTTTTCTACTTCTTTCATTTCTATTCCAGTAATTTCTTTATATCTTTCTGGATTTGTATGTTTTATGTCTAAGAGTACAAGATCAATATATTGTAATAATTCTTCGTAATTTCCGTTTCCTACTCCAGATGTATCTAGTGCGATGTGAATATTTTCTTTTTTTAGTAGTTTTGCTGTTTCTATGATGAAATCACTATGTAAGAGTGGTTCTCCTCCAGAGAATGTTACGCCACCATTTTCCTGAAAGTATGGTTGGCATCTTTTAATTTTTTTTACTAGTTCTTCTGGTGTGTAGTTATTTTCTTTTTTTGTCCACATTTCTGGGTTATGGCAGTATTTACAACGTAATTTACAGCCATTAAAGAAAATAACACAACGAATTCCAGGACCATCTACTAGACCAAATGTTTCAATTGAATCTATACTTGCTTTCATAGTTACATTTTCTCGTGGAATGTTCTTGCGATGACTTCTTCTTGTTGCTTTCTAGTTAGTTTATTGAAACGAACTGCATATCCAGATACACGAATCGTAAGTAATGGATATTTATCTGGATTGTTCATCGCATCGATTAATGTTTCACGGTTTAATACGTTTACATTTAAGTGGTGTGCTCCTTGGACAAAGTATCCATCCATTAAATTAACTAAGTTATTAATTCGTTCGTCTTCTGTTTGTCCTAAAGCACTAGGTACAACAGAGAAGGTATTAGAAATACCATCGCGGCAACAATTTGCCCAGTCTAATTTAGCAACAGAATTTAAGGAAGCAATAGCTCCGCTTTGATCTCTTCCATGCATTGGATTAGCCCCGTGAGCAAAAGCAACACCAGCACCTCTACCATCAGGAGTAGCACCAGTATTAGAACCATATACTACATTAGATGTAATAGTAAGTACTGATAATGTTGGATGAGCATTTCTATAGCAAGGATGAGAACTTAATTCTTTATAGAATACATCTAATATTTCTTTTCCAATTTCATCTACTCTATCATCATCATTACCATATTTAGGGAAATCTCCTTCGATTTCAAAATCAACAGTGATTCCATCCTCATCACGAATTGGTTTAACTTTTGCGTATTTAATTGCAGAAAGTGAATCTACTGCTACAGAGAAACCTGCAACACCATAAGCCATTAAACGATTTATATAAGTATCATGTAATGCCATTTGTCCAGCTTCATATGCATATTTATCATGCATGTAATGGATAATATTCATTGCATCAGAATAGATTCTAGCAACTTCATGCATCATTTTGAAATAAGCATCTTTAACTTTATCATAGTCAAGCACTTCATCAGTCATCTTAGGAAATCCAGGAATAACTAATTCACGTTTAACTTCGTCAACACCACCATTAATAGCATAAAGTAATGTCTTAGCTAAGTTACAACGAGCTCCAAAGAATTGCATATCTTTTCCAACACGCATAGCAGATACGCAACAAGCAATTGCGTAATCATCTCCCATACTTGGACGCATAACATCATCATTTTCATATTGAATAGAATCCGTTGCGATGCTAACTTTAGCACAATATTTCTTCCAAGCTTCTGGTAAATTTTGTGCCCATAAAATAGTCATATTTGGTTCTGGTGCACTCTCTAAGTTTTCTAGTGTATGAACGATACGGAAAGAAGTTTTATTAACCATGGACTTACCTTCCGTAGTAATTCCACCTAAAGAGCATGTTACCCATGTTGGATCGCCTGAGAATAACTCATCATAATCAGGTGTTCTTAAATGACGAGCAGCTCTTAGTTTAATAACAAAATGATCAATAATTTCTTGAGCTTCCTCTTCAGTTAAAGTACCATTTTTAAAATCTTTTTCAAAATAAATATCAAAGAAAGCATCTACTCTACCTAAAGACATTGCAGCACCATTATCTTCTTTGATGGCTGCTAAATAACCAAAATAAGTCCATTGAACAGCTTCTTTTGCATTACTAGCAGGTTTAGAAATATCAAATCCATATCTTGCTGCCATATCTTTTATTTCTTGCAATGCTTTATATTGCATTGAAATTTCTTCACGTAAACGGATCGTTTCATCATCCATTACCGTGATTTTCATATTATCCCAGTCGCTCTTTTTTTGTTCCATTAAATAATCAATACCATAAAGAGCAATTCTACGATAATCCCCAATAATTCTTCCACGACCATACGCATCTGGAAGACCAGTTAATAATTTATTGTGACGAGCTTTTCTAATTTCTTTTGTATAAGCATCAAAAACTCCGTCATTATGAGTTTTTACAAGATTTGTTTCTTTGATGAATTTTTCTAATTCTGGATTCATCTTGTAACCATATGCTTCAAGTTCTTGATAAACCATTTTGATTCCACCTTTAGGAACGATACTTCTTTTTCCTAGTTTATCAGTTTGAAGACCAACGATTACATTATCATCTTCACTAATATATCCTGGAGCAAAAGCATTAATTCCAGCAGGATGATCTACATCGATATCAATTACGTGTTTTTTTATTTCTTCTTTGCACATATCTTCGTACACTTTTAAAACACGTTTTGTTTTTTCTGTAGGTCCGCTTAAAAATGATTCATCACCATCATAAGCTACATAGTTTTTCTTAATAAAATCACTGACATTGATTTCATTGCACCATGCACCTTCGTTAAAATTTTTCCATTGTTCCATTTAATTTATCACCTTCCGAACATTAGTATACCACAAATCATATTATTTTATAGATTTTGTCGAAAAATTTTACTTAATTTTACGTAGCTTTTTTAATTTTTTTATGTTATAATTTAGTACACGGGGCTGATTAGGTTTCGACGGGAATATTAGAGCACAGATGGCAAGTCGAATGCTCACGTTACGAGCACAAAAAAATAAACGCAA
Source organism: uncultured Bacilli bacterium (assembly GCA_944358405.1). GTDB lineage: Bacteria > Bacillota_I > Bacilli_A > RF39 > UBA660 > CALVQX01. The sequence continues at coordinate 10,178 of CALVQX010000070.1, forward strand.
ATAAAATTAAAAATGCAGTAGCTAATTTGTTTGGTGGAAACCAAGCAGTAGCTTATGCCTAATAAAATATAGAGGCCTGCGCTTTCCTTTATTTTTTACCTAGGAAATAATTGAAGGTTCATTGAAATAGGTTATAGCTATCTTTTGTCTAGGAGATAGAAAGAATATTTAGACTGGTATATTATTTTGGTCGTTAATTACTTGAGTAGTATATGAGATTAATTAGTTAACTAAGCTTGTAGAGGTTTGTGTAGCTTTATTTTCGGACAGGAGTTCGATTCTCCTCAGCTCCACCATTGGGAAATCTGTTCGAACTATTCGAACTTTTGATATAGGAATCAATCAGAAATGATTGATTTTTTCGTTTATATGAAAAAATCAACCTAGAAGAAAGGTTGGTGCTTATGATTAAT
>CALVQX010000071.1 GCA_944358405.1 uncultured Bacilli bacterium
ATAGAGTATTGGGATGTATCTGCAGCCGGAGATGGAAGTGTTATTGCCTACATTGAAGATGATGGAAGAGGAGAAGGAACTTATCAAGTTACGATTGGAGGACAAGGAGAAATTATAGCCAATCCAAGTTCTAGTTATTTATTTTATGACTTTGCAAATGTAGAAAGTATAGACTTAAGTTATTTAGATACTTCACGAGTAACTAGCATGCAATCTATGTTTTTTGGTTGTAGCAGTCTAACTAGTTTAGCTGTAAGTACGTTTGATACTTCAAGAGTAACAAATATGCAGCGAATGTTTCAAAATTGTAGTAGTCTCACCAGTTTAGATTTAAGTAAGTTTAATACAATGAATGTAAGAACCATGGAGTCTATGTTTTCTAGCTGTAGTAGTCTTACTAATCTAGATTTAAGCAAATTTGATACCTCTAACATAACCAGTATGGGTTCTATGTTTTATAATTGTAGCAGTCTCACCAGTTTAGATTTAAGTAAGTTTGATACAGCGGATGTAACAACTATGTATTCTATGTTTTATGACTGTAGTAGTTTAACCAGTTTGGATTTAAGTAGTTTTAATACATCAAACGTAACAAATATGAGTTCTATGTTTTCTGCTTGTAGCAATCTTACTAGTTTAGATTTTAGAAATGCAACATTTAATGCAACTTCTTATGGTTCTATGTTTAGTTCTGTTAATCATGCAATTTCAGTTATTGTAAAAGATGATGTAGCGAAGATTTGGATTGAAGCAAGGCTTGCTGATGAGAATAGGACTTCATCTAGTGTAGTGGTTGCTGGAACTTGATTTTTTCAAAATATAAATCCTTAGTTTGATTGAAACTAGGGACTTTTTAGATCTAGAAATGTTATTTTACCTGTCAAGTATATTATCCTCAATTCTATTTCATAAAATTGTGAAAAAAATATTTTTGATAAACCTCTAAAAAAGTCTAGGAATTTGTTATATTCGGAAGATTATTTTAAATAATCTTTTTTCTTTGCTTTAAAATATGCTATAATCGATCATAGGGAGTATGGTATTATGAAGAGTCGAAAGAAAGTGTTGCCATTTGTTTTCCTTTTTGTTATTTTAAGTTGCTCTTTGTATTTGTATGCGAAGGCAACCTATACTTCTTATGAGTCGCAAATTGAAGGAACAGTAAGTCCTAATATTGCTAAGTGGAATATTGAAATTGATGGTACATCTATTACTGACGTTCAGGTTGTTGATATCAATGATATATCATGGGATACTTCTCATGTTAAAGACGGAAAAGTAGCTCCAGGATCTTCTGGAGTGATGAATATTACTATCGATCCTACAGATAGTGATGTGGCTATTCGTTATGAACTTAAAGTGGTGGATCAAGCAGTAGATCCTTTAAAACTACTTTCTGTTTCTTCTATTACAGCATCTCAAGGAGAATTGGTTCGTACTGCTGTTGATACTTACACGGGCATAATTTCTTTAGCTGATTATTCTCCTGTTACTTTATCTCTTAATGTGGCATGGCTTGATGATGATACTGATCGAGAATTTGAAGATCAAGAAGTTGAAAATGATGATTTTATTGTTTTGGAATTTTCGGCATTTCAGTATCATGGAGAGGAAATCGTACCTTATGTTGGTTAGGTGATATCATGATAAATTGGGTGAAAGCAAAAGTTTCGAAAATTTCTTTTTATGAAGAAAAGAAGAGGTTGGTTCTTTTTTCTCTTCTTTTGTTGTTATGTCTTTTCTTTGCATATTATCTGTTTCAATTTGCCTATTCTTCTTATCAATCTTCAGCTAAGTTAAATGCTAATATTGATATGGCAGTTTATTTTTTATCTGCTGAAAAGATGTCTTTTAATATTGATCCAGAACAGATTATACCATCAAATGATCCTTATGTTTATAAATTTAGTGTGTCTAATTTTGATGGAAGTAAAAGTAGTGATATTGATTTAGAATATACCATTCAAATTATTACAACAACTAACTTGCCTCTTACTTTTCAGTTGTTTCGTAATGAAAATTATGATGATGCCGGGGCAAGTAATCTATTATCTGGTTCTACTGTTGGACAAGATGAAGATGGTGCTTGGTATACCTCATATCAACCGTCTGAAAAATATCCTTTGCTTTATGAAAAACATACTACAGATATTTATACTTTAGTGGTTTATTTTCCTATAGAGTATTCTCAAAATTTAGAATATGCAGATAATATTGAAAGTATTGAAATTATTATTGATTCTCAGCAGATGATAGATTAGAGGTGAACTATGCAATTTGTTAGAAACCATAAAAAGCTCAGTATGATTGTGTTACTTATCCTTTTTTTCCTTTTGATTTTTGGTTTTACTTATGCTAGGTATATTTATCGAATTATAGATAATTATATTTTAGAATCCAAAGGTTTTTATTTTAATAGTAGTGTTCTTTCTCTTTCTGATAAGAGCTATAAAATTCATAATTGGGATGGAGTTAATAATTATATTTTAACCGTAGATGTAAATAATAAAAAGAATGAATCTGTAAGTACAACAACTGATATTTCTTATTCTATTTCTGTTGAATGTTCTGATAATGTTACTTGTACTTTGAGTAAGGAAACAGGGATTATTTATGAACAGCAAAAAACAGATACTTATCAGATTACTATTATACCAAAAGGAAACTTTTATGAAGGGGACGAAGTTACAGTAAAAACACAGGCTACTTCTACTTCTCCTTATTATAAAACTTTATCTGCTACTTATATTGTTGGAGTTGAGAAAAGTAAGTTTTCTTATTCTATTGAAGATAGTGCGAATTCTCAATACTTGATATTAAATTTGACGAATTCGATTGGTTATTATGAAGTGGAAAAAGCATTCGATACTTATCAAGTAGGGGATCAAATATCTTTAGATAATTATATGGAATTAAGTGATGCAGAAAAAGAAAATTGTTTTTCTGCTAAAGTTACTTTGTCTTTTGATCCAAAAGTTTTATATTTAGATATGACTTCTAATAGTTATTTGAAAAAAATTTCTGATAGTGAAGTCACAGAGAAAATTAATGGATTTGACTATGTTTCAAAATATACTTTTAAAGTGGATGCTACTTCTAGTGAAAAGATTTTATTTTATAAAGATGATATTGCAAAGGATTATACTTATCCTATTGTAAATGAAGATTCTATTATCGATGTTTTGGTTGTGTCTGCAGAATGAGTTGTACCAATTGTTTCTTTTCTTGTTTTTAAATCTATGTTATAATTTTATTATGCTAGGAAGAGGTGATTTTGTGGAGAAGAATTTAGTTGATGTTTATATGAATTATAAAGTTCAGCGTCTACAAAATTATGGCCTAATCCTGATGGGAAGGGAAGATTCTTTTTTGAAAGAATGCTTGTCTTTTTATCTTCGTACTTATATTTCTTCTTATTATTATCACATTTTTGAAACTATAGATTCTAAGGATTCTTGTAGCGATCTTGATGTATCGCTCGAGTTAGATGGGAAAAAGTTGGAATTATTAGATCAATTAGCTGATAGGGAATTGATTGAAAGTAATGATTCTTATGTTTTGAAGAAAGAAATTATTTTAAAGACACGTTCTCTTTTTCCTTTTTTAATTTCTTTAGATCGGTTACGATATGAAGAAAAAGAACAAATTCCATCGAAAGTTTCACAATTGCTTGTAGAATATCCAGAGATTTCTCAGATGTTAGGAGAGCGTCTTCCTTCTTTGTTTCAAGCTGTTTCTAATACTTATACTCAACTACAACGATTTTTTCAACAAGATGGATATTATCATGTAGATTATTCTTTATTTTCTGATCATGATAATTATGTTTTTATGTCTTTAGATTATCAAATTCCATTGTTGGAATCTAATTATAAACGTTCTTTGGTAGAAAGAGTTTATCGAGATAAAAAATTACTTTTTATGAAAATCAAAGTTATGATTCAGAAGTTTATTTTATCTTTTCTTGATGATTATTACCACGGTAGAAAAATTTATGATCGATATTTTTTGTTTTTGCCTAGTGAGATATTTGAAAAAAAAGAAGATGTGGATGTGATTTTGCAGATGGTGGCACAACCTTTTTTACAAAGATATCTTGTTTTGGGAATTCCAAGTGCGATATCGGTTACGCAAGGATTGTTTCGGAAGTATCCTCATTTTTCGTTTGCTTGTTGTCAAGATCTTAGATACATTTCTGATGTTAGTGGGAAATTAGCTACCTTAGATACCAGCGGACTTTATGATTATCTTGTGATCGAAGGATATAAGCCTAAATCTTTGGAAGAGATACAAAAATATGCTTGTGTTGTCGTTCGCGATATTTTATTTCGTAAGGATGTGTAGAAATGAATACGTTTGTGCGTTTTTTATATGAATTTATGTCAGTTTTTTTTGGAGGAATTGCTACTATTTTTAAGGGAATTATCGATGGAGTAGTTCAAATGTTTAATATTGGCGATTATTTATATATTGTTCAGTTTTATAAGAATGATTTTCATTTGGCGGAATGGATTTTGGTAGTCATTGCGTGTATTGTATTACTTCTTTTATTAGGATTAATTTTACTTCTTGTGTGGTTTTTGATTCGTAAATATATTAAGTTTCGAAAGACTTTGGTAAAGCAAGAATCGATGTTAGAAGAGATTGGTACTTTGAATCAACAAGTCGCACAATTGGTTCAAGAAAAAGAAAAGATTTTGGCTATGAAAGTTTCTCAATTAGGACTACGTCCTGATGAAGATGCAGAGATTTTAGAGGAAGAGGATAATCCTGAACAAAAAGGAGAAGACTTGGAACAAATCGATGATAGTAATATTCGTTTTTCAAAATTACATGCGATCGATATTCAATATAAAGATTATAAATTACAGGAGTATCATAATAATTTTACCTTGGAGGAACTTGTCGAATTGTTTCGTAATTTTGCCGCTTCTAAGCTGCATCTTTATTATACAACCAATATGATTCGCTTATTTATTTCAGCTTTGTCAGCGACGAAACTTGTTATTTTACAAGGTATTTCTGGTACTGGTAAAACATCTCTTGCTTATGCTTGGGGAAAGTTTATTCGTAGGGATGCAATTATTGCATCTGTTCAGCCTTCTTGGAGAGATCGTACAGAATTATTTGGGTATTTTAATGAATTTACCAAGAAATTTAATGAGACAGAAGTATTGAAGAAAATGTATGAAGCTGGGTATACAGATGATGTCTATGTTACCGTTTTGGATGAGATGAATATTGCACGTGTTGAGTATTATTTTGCAGAGATGTTATCTATTTTGGAAATGCCTAGTCGTGATGAGTGGATTATTGAGTTGGTTCCTAGTGTTTGGGATACGGATCCAAAACGATTAGAAGGTGGAAAGTTAAGAATTCCAGGTAATATGTGGTATATTGGTACTATTAATAATGACGATTCTACTTTTGCTGTTACAGATAAAGTATATGACCGTGCTATGCCAATTGATATTAATGATAAAGGACAACCTTTTGATCCGATTGAAACAGATTCTATGAATATTAATAGTTCTTATTTAGAGGGATTGTTTCAACAGGCAAAACAGCGTCATCCTTTGAGTGATGATATGGTGAAAAAAATCGATGAAATGGATAATTATGTTATCAAACATTTCCGTATTGCTTTTGGTAACCGTATTGTTAAGCAGATGAAGGATTTTGTTGCTACTTACGTAGAGTGTGGTGGTACGGAAGTCGATGGAGTGGATTATTATATTGCTAGAAAAATTTTGCGTAAATTTGAACAATTAAATTTAGCATATATTCGTGATGAAATTGATGGTTTTATCGAATTTTTAGATCGAAGCTTTGGAAAAGAACATTTTAATGAATGTAAGGAGTATTTGTTGCGGTTGAAGAAAATGGTATAGGAGGTAGTCTATGGACGAGGAAGTTTTAGTAGAAGAAGATTCCAGCAAGTCTGATTCTTTTATGAATCATTTAAGCTCTACTTTGGCAGTAAAACGAGATTATGAAATGAGACAATATGATTATCAGTGGTTGGACATTATTGAAGATGTTTTACCTTATTTAGATAATATTTTACGTAATCCAAAACGGTTTATTATTAATGAAGAAGAGATTGTCAAAGTAGAACTTGCTCGTAAGGTTACAGTAGAGAGTGTTATTCATTTAACGCAACATACTAATTTGATTCAAGATATTGATAAAAACGGAGATGTCAAGCCTTCGAAAATTTTAAATATCAATAAAGAGGAAAGCTTAGATACTTATGAAAATCGTTTTATTTATACTTTGATTCAAAATTTACGTACTTTTTTTGAACAAAGAGTAGAGACGACAGGGGATAATTCGTATTATGTAGATAAAAAGAATTTAAAGTATGAAGCTACTTCTAGAGTTGGTACTGAAGATATTCATGTTTCTTTATTTATTGATGCTGTTGATAAAAATATTATGCAGATGGATAATGAAAAGCCTAAATTGACTTATGCACAACGTTTAAAGAATGTAAAGGTACAAATTGATGGTTTTATGGGAAGCGAATTGATGCAAACATTAGCAAAATTACATGTTTCTCCTGTACGATCTCCAATTCGTAAGACTAATGTTATTTTGAAAAATCCTAATTTCCAGAAAGCAGAAGCATTGTGGAATTATATTCAAACTTATGTAAATCAAGATAAAAATGAAAACAATAAAGAGGATTATTATGATGAGGGTGCATTGAAGAATGAATATGATCAGGCAATATTATTGACTTATTTAGCCAATCGTTCTATTACTGAGAAGGGATTGTCTGAGAAGCAGATGCTACAGGAAAGAACTTATCAATTGATTGAGAATTTATTGGATGCTGATGATCTTTTGACAGAAGATAAATTAAAGGAAGTTTTTAATCAACAGATAGCAAATGTTAAACAGGAAAATCAACGTAAGAAAAAGGTTATTTTGAAGGTTTTTCAGGAGCGTTTGGAACGGGATATGAAGAAAATTATAGATGCTACACAGTTACTGGAAGAAGGAGGTTCTTTATGAGAAGACTATTAGATAATAAAATTTTTAGAATTGTCTATGGTATTTTAAAATGGACTTTTGTTGCTTTGATTATTCTTTATTTACTTTTTGTTTTTGTCCAAAGAACTACAGGTAATTCTAGTATTTTTGGGTACCGTGTATTTACGATTGCTACTGGAAGTATGAAGCCTGTTTATAATGTTGATGATGTGATCTTAGTTCGTGAAGTTGATGTAGAGACAATTGAGGTAGGAGATGATATTGCTTATTTAGGAAATCGTGGTGATGTGGATGGTTTGATAGTTACACATAGAGTGATTCATATTGATTCAGAGAATGGTTTGAGATTTACTTTGCAAGGAATTAATAATGATTCTGCAGATCCATCGATTACTGCAGATCAGATTTATGGAAAAGTGGAAGGAAAGATTCCTGTCATTAATTTGATTAATCATGTTGTGAAAAATAAGTATGGTTTCTTTTTTCTAGTTTTCTGTCCTTTGGTTTTAGTCATCTTTTTAGAAATTGCTGATACTATTGTTCAGGCAAAAGTAGATCGAAATGAATTGCGGTTGATCAAAGATGAAAACCAGAAAGACGTTGTTCATTCTAATCCAGAGGATTCTCTTCCTTTAGAAAAGTCAGATACGGGTGATGAGGATGAAGAAATTATTTAATTTTAACAAGACTGCCAAACTTACGTATGAAGAATTACAGAAGAGAAAAAAATGGATGAAGCGTAGAAGTTTTTTACTAGCTTTCTTTGTTTTGGGAGTAAATGCTTATGCTTGGTTTATTTTTATTGCCAAAGCAAATTTATCTGTTAGTTCTAATGTGGTTTCTTGGGATGTTAGTTTTTCCGATGGCACTTCCCAGATTCAAAATTTGGATATTCAAACGGATGATTTGTATCCTGGAATGAATCCTTATACGAAGACCATTACGATTACCAATTCTAGTGATGTAAAAGCAGAATTTTCTTATAGAATTAATCAGATTACAGTTTTAGGTGAAGATGTTGATTTGAGCAATTATACAGAGGAACAAGCTCTAGAAATTTTACAGAATACTTATCCTTTTGAATTTCAAATTGCGACTAGTAAAACGTTATTAGATGAGCATGATCAGTTGGATTTTTCTGTTTCTGTCCATTGGGATTATGAGGCAACAGATACTTCAAAGTCTTATTATCGTCTTACTTCTCAATATCGTTTTGATCCTTCGGTTGTTTATTATACTTTGAATGGAGGAGATTATATTGCTCAAACGGGATTGACCGAGGAGCAGTTTCAAGCAAATCAGACAAACCTATATTTAGAGAAGGATGATGCAGACAGCTTTTTTGGAGCAAGATGTAGTCAATATGTAGAAGAAACGGGAAATCCTTGCGTTAATTTTCATCTTCTTTTATTAGTATCACAAAGAAATGCATGATTTATTTCTTTGGTTAAGAACAAAGTATGGAGATGTTAAAAGATGATTTTTTCAAAATATAAATCCTTAGTTTGATTGGAACTAAGGATTTTTTTTATATCAAGGTTCATAAAGTTAATTACTTTATGATAGGGATTTTTAATATTTTTTCTATTATTAAATATACTACAAATTTACTTTTTTGACAAATAAATTCCCTTGTGATTGCTAATATTTAGGAAATATTGATTCAAAAAGTTAGAAAATGAATGGTTTTCGTAGTCAAAAATTTAGTCGAAAAAAAAAGAATTCTATTATTAAAATGGGTTTTTATGGTCATTTTTAAATTAGTCAAAAATTTAGTCAACTAAACTTAAAAGTAAGAATTAAAAGGGAAAAGGGATGATAAATCATAAAGTAATTAACTTTATGATTATCTATGAGGAGAGTTATATGAAAAAAAGATTTCCCAATCTAATTCATTCATCTATGATACCAGTTGCTGCATCTACTGTTTTCTTACTTTGTTTTATGCTTGTACTGGCAATTACTTCTTCTTCGGAACTACAGCCAACAAGAAGTATTTTGATTCAATCAGAAAATGCAAGTTATGAAGCTAAAGATCCTGGTTCTTGGCAAGTAGAAAAGAGTGGAGAATGGATTAAGAGTGGAGTGGCTCAAGTACGGTTTGACGTAGATACTACATTAAAGCTCAATGATCAATGTATGGATATTATTTTTGTTTTAGATATTTCTGGCTCTATGAGTGGAGATAAGTTAGAAAGAGTTAAACAGGATACGGAAGAGTTAATTGAGAGTCTTCTTTCTGATCCTAATAATCGAGCGGCCCTAATTACTTTTGATTCTACTTCTTCCATTTTATCTGGATTAACTAATGATCAAAATAGCCTTTTAGAGAAAATTGATAGTTTAGCTGTTACTGGAAGTACAAATTATTACCAAGCTTTGGTAAATGTAGATACGATTTTAAAGGATTATCAGAAAGAAGAAGGTCGTGAAATGATCGTATTATTCTTGACGGATGGGTATCCAAATATAGATGTTCCAAATCAAATCGCTTATTATCATTACTTAAAGTCAGAATATCCTTATATTACAGTAAATGGCATTCAATATGAAATGGGAAGTAATATTTTAGAGCCAATTCAAAAGGTGAGTGATCATCAATATCTAGCGGATATGGAGACGTTAAATAATGTGTTATTTGATGCGAGTGTGGCACCAGTTACTTATGATAATTTTCAAATCATTGACTATGTTGATAATAACTATTTCACACTAGAAAGTGTAGATGATATTACAGTTAGTGAAGGAGTTGTAAAGTTAGAAGTAGAAGAGGGACGTCAGAAGATTACTTGGACTATCAACTCTTTAAGATCAGGAAGTACTGCTAATCTTACAATGAATTTAAAACTAAAAGAAGAATACCTTGGAGAAGGTGGGATTTATCCAACGAATGAGCAAGAAGAAGTGATCAGCAAAATAGAAGATATTGAAGAGAAAGTAAGCAGTGTTAAGACTCCCATATTATCAGATAACTATCAGGTCATCTATGAAGGAAATGCTCCAGAAGGGTGCAGTGTAGAAGGAGTGCCAGATAGCAAACAATATTCTGTCTTTGATACCGTAGAAATATCCAACAATATTCCCACTTGTGAAGGATATCGATTTAAAGGTTGGGATATTATAACCGAAGGAGTAGAGCGATTAAATGATGATTACTTTATCATGGCAGAAAAAGATGTGGTGTTACGAGCAGAATGGGGACGAGTTGGAATAGCGAAGAGTATGGATGGAGTAGTGAATACCAAAGGAGACTCTATCATGAAAAGTTATACTTATGATTCTGTGGATGATTATCATAATAGTGCTTATCGAAGTAAGGTTACTCGTATTGTGACAAAAGGTAATTTAGAAATTCCTACTACGGCAATAGAATATTGGGATGTCTCAGAAGCAGGAGATGGAAGTGTTATTGCCTACATTGAAGATGATGGAAGAGGAGAAGGGACTTATCAAGTTACGATTGGAGGGCAAGGAGAGATTATTGCTAATCTAAGTTCTAGTTATTTATTTTATCAATTTACCAATGTAGAGAGTATGGACTTGAGTTATTTAGATACTTCACGAGTAACTAATATGGGTTCTATGTTTTGTGATTGCAGTAGTCTTACTAGTTTAGATTTAAGTAAATTTAATACAACGATGGTAACCAGCATGACTTTTATGTTTCAAAACTGTAGTAGTTTAACTAGTTTAGTTTTAAATCAGTTTGATACAACGAATGTGACAAATATGCAATATATGTTTTATAATTGTAAGAATTTAACTAGTATAGATGTAAGTAGTTTTACTACAGGTAATGTAACAAATATGGAAGCTATGTTTGCTTATTGTAGTAGTCTTACCAGTTTAGATGTGAGTAAATTTGACACATCAAATGTAACTGCTATGGGATCTATGTTTTATAATTGTAGTAGTCTAACTAGTTTAGATTTGAGCAAATTTGATACAACGAAGGTAGTTAATATGAGTGGTATGTTTCACGGTTGTAGTGGTTTTACTAGTTTAAATTTAAGTAATTTTAATACTTCCAATGTAACTAATATGAGCTTTATATTTTATGATTGTCGAAATTTAAGTAGTTTAAATCTAAGTAATTTTAATACTGCAAAAGTGACAGATATGAGTTTTATGTTTAGTGGTTGTAGTAGTCTCACCAGTTTAGATGTAAGTAGTTTTGATACATCAAATGTAACAACTATGCGTCAGATGTTTTCTAATTGTAGAAATCTTACTAGCTTGAATTTAAGCAATTTTAATACATTAAATGTTGCAGATATAGCATATATGTTTAGTTATTGTAGTAATCTTACTAGTCTGGATTTTAGAAATGCAGTGTTTAATTCAACAACTTATATTGGTATGTTTAGTTATGCTAATAGTTTTATTCAAATTTTTGTAAAGGATACAGTGGCAAAAAGTTGGATTGAGATGAGGTTCAGTGAAGCTGGTTTAACTTCATCTAGTGTAGTGATTGTTGGTTCTTAATCTTTTGAACATATGAAAACACTTCGGTTGAAGTGTTTTTGTTAGGCTTTTATTTGAGAGAATTTAATCGTTACCGTGATTTCTGCTTTGCTTGTATCTGTAGTGGCAACTTCTGTATCTTTTGCGTTATCCATAGTTTGATTTTCTCCATCATCCCATTGTATGTAGATTCGAATATTGGTTTTGGCACTGTTATGCTGAATTGTTCCCTTAATTGTGTCTACTTCAGAATATGGAGTTAAGGTATTATTTGTTTCTGGATTAATTGTATAGGCAATAGTTTTTAGATCTGGTATGCTAGATCCTTCTTTCGTCGTTGAAACGATTTCATATTGAAAATCTACATCTACATTGCTTCCGTCAATTATCAGGTCATAATATCCAGTACTACCAGGAGCGATGACTGAGTCCTTTGTCCATTCATCTCCTTCAAATTCTGGAACGATGTTATTGGTTAGTGTTGTTTTATTTCTAATATCTTCTTCATTTACTAAGATGTTCCATTTTGCAATTTCAGAAGTTATATTTCCATTTATTTGTTTTCGGTATTTTGCTAAGGATGTTTGGAATAAGTATAAAAAAGAGAAAGATACTATAATAATGAATAAGACTATGAATTTTATATCTTTTTTACGTTCTTGTTTCATTCCTATCATCTCCATCTTCATTTTATCATAATCCTTTCAAATGTCAATTTTGTTTGTCTTTTCTTAATCAGGACAAAAACATGAAAAAGGTTAGATTGACACATAAGTTGTTAATTTAATCTTTTTTTGATAATCTATTAATTGAAAGAATAAGAGGTAAAAATGAAGAAATTAATAGATGAGGTAAAGAAAATGAAAGATACAAGACAGCAATGGAAGGTAAAACATTCATT
>CALVQX010000072.1 GCA_944358405.1 uncultured Bacilli bacterium
AAAGAAATATAGTTTAAAAAACAAAGTTACCTATATTAACGATAACTTTGCCTCTTGTTTAGATGATGTGTTAACTCAATTGTCATCATCATGTAAATAAATCATTTTTCATGCTTTTGTCCTGGAAAAATAGGCGGAAGTCTATTTTTTTTAGGTTGTTTTTGATATAATTTATACAGGAAGGCGTGATTTTAGTGATTTATTTGGATTACAGTGCAACTACTCCTGTAGATTCTAGAGTTTTAGATACTTTTGTTCAAGTTACTAAACAATATATTGGAAATCCTAATTCGTTACACAAATTAGGAGTTGAAGCAAAAGGGTTAATTGATGCTTCTACTAAGCAGATTGCTTCTATTTTAGGGGTTAAAAGTACGGAAATTATTTATACGAGTGGAGCAAGCGAGGCTAATAATATGGTTATTAAAGGTGTTGCCTTTACTTATGCTAATCGAGGACGACATATTATTACTACGGAATTGGAGCATTCTTCTGTCATTGCTCCGATTGGGTATTTACAAAAATTAGGGTATGAAGTTGATTTTGTAAAATTAGATGCTAATGGTCTGGTAGATTTGGAAGATTTAGAGCAGTTAATGAGGGATGATACTATTTTGGTATCCATTTGTGCGGTCAATAGTGAAGTTGGCATTATTCAACCGTTAGAAAAGATTGCTAAGATTGTAAAAAGATATCCTAAGGCATATTTTCATAGTGATATTACTCAGAGTCTTGGAAAACAAAAAATAGATTTGTCTTGTCTTGATTTTGCTAGCTTTTCTGCACAGAAGTTTTTTGGAATGAAGGGAATTGGTGGTCTTATTAAGAAGGAACATATTGTAATTGAGCCATTGATTCATGGAGGAAAATCTACAACAGTTTTTCGGAGTGGTACGCCATCGCCTGCTCTTATTGCTTCTCTGGCAAAAGCTTTGCGTTTGGTTTATGATGACTTTGATGCTAAATTGAGACGGGTTTTATCTCTTAATCAAATATTATTAGAAGGATTGGCGCAGTTGCCTGTTACTATTCATAGTAATTCTTATTGTGTTCCCCATATTATTAATGTCGGTCTTAAGAATATTCGTCCGGAGACGATGTTACATGCTTTAGAACAAGAGGATATTTTTATTTCTACTCAAACGGCTTGTTCAACGGGAAATTATTCTAAAGCAGTTTATGCAATAATACAAGATGAGGAGGCATCTTCTCATAGCATTCGAATTAGTATTTCTTCTTTGACTACGGAAGAAGAAATTCAAAAGTTTTTGAATGTTTTTGCACAAAAGCTGAACCAATTGGATTTTCATTTAGATAAGAATATGGAGGATGTATGAGAGTAGTTAAAATTAATGCTGTTTGGTGTAGTGGTTGTTTGGTGATGAATCGGTTATGGAAAAAGGTAATACAAAAATATCCTATGGAAACTATAGAATTAGATTATGATATGGACGAAGAAGAAGTTAGCAAATATGCTCCTGGAGATGTTTTGCCAGTTTTGATCTTCTTTGAAGGAGATCAAGAGATTTTTCGAGTAGTTGGAGAGAAGAAGGAAAAAGAATTATTTTCCATTGTCGAAGGGTTGGTGGATTAAGTGAAAAAAATCGTTTCCTATTTGTGCTTTTTCTTTTTTCTCTTTTTTTGTAGTTGTAATTTTGTACTTGCTAAGGAAAATGATACCATTACTGTTTATTTTTTTCATGGAGATGGTTGTCCTCATTGTGCATCGGAAAGTGAGTTTTTAAAATCTATCTCGAATCAGTATGATAATTTAGAAATTGTTAGGTATGAAGTTTGGAATGATGCGGAAAATGCAGAGTTATTAGAACAAGTCAAAGATGTTTTTGATTTTAATCGGAATGGTGTTCCTTTTACGGTAATTGGTACTACTGTTTTTTCTGGATATTCTGATGCTGCTAGTAGTCGAATTGAGAGGGCAATTCAATATTATCAGGAACATGAGTATCTTGATGTGGTACAACTGGTAGTAGATGGAGGAGATATTTCTTCCTTAGAAATTGAAGATCATTTTGGTGAGGAAGAAGCTAAGAGCGATGAACAAGTTACCATTTCAGTTCCTTTTTTTGATCAAGTAAACTTAAAAAATCTTTCTTTATCTACTGCGGCGGTATTGATTGGTCTTTTTGATGGGTTTAATCCTTGTGCTATGTGGGTTTTATTATTTTTACTTAGTGTTTTGGTGGGAATGAAAGATCGTAAGAGAATGTGGTGCTTGGGTCTTACTTTTTTACTTACTTCTGCTTTTGTTTATATGCTTATTATGCTTTCTTGGGTGCAAGTTGTTGTTTCTGTTACTACTTCTATTTTGTTAAGAAATTTAGTGGCCGTGATTGCTATTGTTGGTGGATTGATCAATCTCAAAGGATTTATTCAGTCTAAGTCTAAGGATGGTGGATGTTCTGTTGTGGATAGCAAAAAGAGAAAAGATGTTTTTGCTCGTATTAAAAAATTTGCTCATGAGAAGAATTTTTTGTTATCCCTTATTGGAGTTGTTGCTCTTGCCATTTCTGTAAATTTAATTGAACTTGCTTGTTCCGCTGGTTTACCTTTGGTTTTTTCTCAGTTATTAGCTATCAACCAAGTGACTGGACTTTCTGCTTTTTATTATACTTTGATTTATATTTTGTTTTTCTTGTTTGATGATTTGATTATCTTCTTTATTGCTATGTTTACAATGAAAGTAACGGGTATTTCTACTAGATATAGTAAATATTCTCATCTTATTGGGGGAATTTTAATGATTTTGATCGGTCTTTTATTGTTGTTTAAGCCGGAGTGGTTGATGTTTTCTTAAAGTAAGAAAGTTTTTATTTAACTAGTTTACTTCTTTTGAAAAGTTTTGTATAATATAAAAAGAATAGAAGGAGTTTGGATATGGAAGAAAAAAAGATGATCGAAGTTGTTGATATTGATGGAAATAAGATTGAAGTAGAATTGGTTACTTATTTAGTTTCAGAGGATGGAAATCAGCAATATCTAGTTTATTCTAAGGGAGAGGTACGTGGAGCTGAAGGCGATCAAATTATTTATATTTCGAAGCTTTTTGGGCAGAACGGAATCTTACGCTTAGAAGAGATTGTTGATGATAATGAATGGCTTGCAGTTCAACGGTTATTAAAGAAAATTGCCAATGCTGAATAGAGGTGATAGTGTGAATACTAACGTAGAAAATGAACAAATGGTTCAGGATTTAAAAGCTATGTATTTTGATATGATTGTTGCTCCAACGAAGGTGCTTTTAGATTTGATGAAGCAAATTGAAAAATCAGAACCAGCAAAAAAAGCATTTTATGAAGAGGCTCTTTTGCAACAACGCGAAATCTTAGGTAATACGATGGAAGATGTTGAAAAGGTATTTATCAATGTCATGGGAATTTCTTCTGGGTTATCTGATGTTTCTAAGGTAACTTTTTCTCAATCTCCTATTTTTGAGCAATCTCCTCAACCTTCGAAACAAGAGGAAAAAGAAGAGACGACAGAGAGTTCTGTTTCGCTTTCTGATCCTGTAGAAGACTCACCAGAAGAACAAGAAAAAGAAAGCATTTCTTCTGAGGAGGTAGCACTTCCTTCAGAAGAAAATAAGGAAGAAAGTATCAGTACAGAAGAAAAAAATGTGGAAACTCCTTCTGAAAATGTTTCTTTTCCACCAAAAGAGGAAACGGTGGAGTCAACTTTAGATTCTTCTCATGATGCTCCTGTTTCTACAAAACCTAGATTACGTCGTTTTGAAAGAGTTCATAAAGGTGTGGTCAAAGCGATTCTTGTTAATAAAACACAATATCAAAAATTATGTGCTTCTTTACCAACTCAAGAGAAAATTTTAGAACAAAAAGAAGTTTTATTACCACTTCCTACGGAGGATGCTTTGTCTAGTTCTTCTGAGGATAGGGAAGTACAAATGGAAAAGATGATGGAACAAGCTAAAGAGTTGTATAAGCAGGGCAAAGCGGAAGAAGCTCAAAGTTTATTAACAGAGATTAGTGCAATGAATTCTAAAAAATAGTGGAGGTTTTTGTAATGGATGTAGAAGATGGGATGATTGCAGAGCAGTATCAGGAAGTCGTGGAGAATTTAATCAATATTTCTAGATTAACAGGAAAAGATAATTCTATTTTGTTTGATTTTCATGTAAATGATGATTCTTGTCGCCAGAGAGTGGCAATGATTGAACATGTTGGAAGTAAGAATGAATTAATGGAAAGGGATTTCCCTATGATCCGTACTTTCAGGAAGCGTTGCTAAAAAAATTTATTCAAGTTTATGTTAAAAATCATGACATTGTGTTGTCGGATATTGTAGATGATTCTTCTACTGTGAGTTATCGCTTGATTAATAATTATAATGATATGATTACTGTTTCTGGAATTTCTTTATCTTTTGCTAAGGAATTAGTACAACTTTCCGATCCTTTCACTTCTCCTGTTGCATCTGTTGATGATGGAAAAGTAAGGAAGCAAAGAGGAATTAGTACAGTTACTTCTTTGGTTTTTATTTCAATTTTCTTGGGACTTATTTTTGGAGGGATCTTTTTTCTTTCTTGACAAACGTTTTGTTGTCTTTTTTCTTGTTGTCTTTTTTCTTTGTGACTAGTTTTTTTTTGTTTCTTTTGTTATAATTGGATATAGTAGAGGAGGATTTTCATGGACGAACATAAAGATAGAAATCTCTGTATTGTAAGATTATTAATCCTCTTTGCTTTTATTTGTATTTTTTCTGGATACTCTTTTTATGTTGATGAGCAGAATTATTTTTCTGCTACTTCTTCTAGTTCATCTGATACAATAAAAAATAATCCAGTTAGTATTACGACAACAGAGGAAGTATTGCCTGAAGATACTTCTTTAGAAGGGGTCACTCCTTCTGGTGAGACTAGTACTTCTGAGTCTTCTAGTTCTTCAGTTACACCAAGCATCCCTAATACTACACCATCTAATCCAACTCCAACGACACCTTCTACCCCAGATGTCACAACGCCTTCTACTCCAGTTGTTACAATAGAACAAACAAATCAAGCCTTAAGGGAACAGCTACAACAACAATATCCAATTACAATTCGTTATGGTTTGGAAACGAGTGGTTATTCTGTTGGTGGACTTTCTACGGTTGCTTTGACTGATCCATATGCGATTCAATCTGCTTTGTCTAGTTTGAGTACAAATATTAGTTTATATCCGAGTCAATTTTTTCAAGAGATTCGTTCTTCGGGCTATTCTTTGACGATTTATTTAATTAAAAGATATTCTACTAATAATGTTACGGGGGTTACGGATTCTTCTACTAAAAATGTAGTAATTTCGATTGCTACAGATTATTCTTTTGCAGAAAGTTTTAATCATGAAATATTTCATTATATTGATAATTATATTTATTCTAGAGGAGGTCGTTATACGACTTGGAATAATTTAAATCCCCTTGGGTATCAATATGGGAGTGTGAATTCCAATTTATCTTATACTGTAACGGGTCTTGCTGATGCGTACTTTGTAAATAATTATGCTCAGACAGATGAATATGAAGATCGTGCTTCTACTTTTGAATATATGATGTCTAGTAGTAAAATCAGCTGTTTTTCGATAGGACGTCCTATTTGGTTGAAGGCAAAGTATATTTCTGAACAGTTAGATTTGTTTTTTGATTCGGTTCGTCCAGATGTTACAGAATATTGGGAAAGATATGTTTATTAGGAGGAGTAGTAGGTGAAGCGAATTTTTATTAATGAAGATCAATTGAACTTTACTGATTTAGATTATGAAGTGATTCGTGTAAAAGGAATTATCTTTAATGCAAAGAATGAAATTTTAATTGCTCATAATAATGGGACCTATCAATTTCCTGGAGGTCATTTAGAGAAAAATGAAGATATGGAAGAGTCCTTAGTTCGAGAAATTAAAGAAGAGACAGGGATTCAAGTTTCTTTTGTTGTGGGACCTTTTATGCTAATTTCTTCTTATGTTAAAAATTATTTTGATACGGGAAAAAATGTTTTTAGTAAGATTTATTATTATCGTATTTACAGTGATGATTTGCCTGATTTTGCACAAACAAATTATGACTCTTTAGAAAAGCAGTCAGAATTTCGTTTAATGTATGTTCCAGTTAATGATTTAGAAGAATTTTTGCAGGAAAGTATTAAGGATCATACGATAGATCCAATGATTGGACGAGAAATGTTATTGGTATTGGATGAGTATCAACATTTATTTGGAGGAATGTAAATGAAAGTTTTAGTTACTGGTGGTCTTGGTTATATTGGAAGCCATACTTGTTGTGAGTTATTAGATCAAGGATATGAGGTAGTGATTTTAGATGATTTATCTAATAGTAGTATTGATGTCTTGGATAAATTGAGAAAATTGACTCATAAAGAAATTTCATTTTATCAGGGAAATATGATCGATGAAGAATTGCTGGAACATATTTTTCAGGAGGAAAAGATCGATGCTGTCATTGATTTTGCTGCTTATAAAGCGGTTGGAGAATCTGTTTCTAAACCTATTTTATACTATACGAATAATGTATCTACCGTTTTGGTATTATTGAAGGTTATGACAAAGTATGAAGTTAAAAAATTGGTGTTTTCTTCTAGTGCTACGGTTTACGGGGATCCTAAAACAGTTCCAATTAAGGAAAGTGATCCAGTTGGTAATACGACGAATCCATATGGGACTTCTAAGTTGTTTGTAGAACAAATTTTAAAGGATTTATATCGTTCTGATTCCTCTTGGGATATTGCTATTTTACGTTATTTTAATCCAATTGGAGCCCATCCAAGTGGTATGATTGGAGAAAATCCCAAAGGGATTCCTGCCAATTTGATGCCTTATATTGTTAAGGTTGCTAGTGGAGAACTTCCTTGTTTGTCTGTTTTTGGAAATGATTATGATACGAAAGATGGTACGGGTGTTCGCGATTATATTCATGTCGTTGATTTAGCTAAGGGACATATTCAGGCTCTTTCTAAATTAGAGAAGGAGGGGCAGGGACTTTATATTTATAATTTGGGAACAGGAGTAGGATATAGCGTTTTAGACTTGGTAAGTACTTTCGAAAAGGTAAATCATGTGCATGTTCCGTATCAAATTGTAGAACGTAGACCAGGTGATATTGCGGAATGTTTTGCTGATGCTACCAAGGCCAAGGAAGAGTTGGGGTTTGAAGCTGCCCTTGGTATTGAAGATATGTGCCGTGATGCGTATCATTTTGTTTTAAAAAATCAGGAAAAATGATCATATTTAGTGGTTCTTATTGATTATTCAATGAGGACCTTTTTATTTCCTTGAAAGATAAATGAAGATTATTTAATTCTTTTGTTATCGTGTGCTATAATATTGAAAGGAGGGAGTTTATGAAGTTAGAAATTACAAATTTAAAAAAAAGTTATGGTGATAAAACCATTTTAAATGGCATTGATTTCACATTTGAATCAGGAAAAATTTATGGTTTAATTGGTAGAAATGGAGCGGGGAAAACTACTTTTTTTAATTGTTTAAATGAAGATGTAGATATTGATTCTGGATATTTTTATTTGGAGGATGATTATGGGAAAAATCCTCTTTGTAATTCGGATATTGGTTATGTTATTTCTACACCGACGGTGCCAGAGTTTTTAACTGCGAAAGAGTTTTTGACGTTTTTTATTGAGATTAATGCAGAACGAGTAGATCCAAATAAGACAATTGATGATTATTTTGAGTTGGTTCAAATTCCTAAGGAAGATCAGGATAAATTGTTGAAAGAGTATTCTCATGGAATGAAAAATAAGATGCAAATGTTGATTAATATTATTGCTAATCCTAAAGTAATTTTGTTGGATGAACCACTCACTTCTTTAGATATTGTGGTTCAGGAAGAGATTAAAAATTTATTGAAAGATTTAAAAAGTGAGCATATTATTATATTTTCTACTCATATTTTGGAACTTGCTATGGATCTATGTGATGAAATTGTTATTTTAAATCATCAAAAGTTGGAATTGGTAGAGAAGAATCATTTAAATACAAAAAAATATAAAGATAAAATTATTCAAAGTTTGAGGGATAGTTCTAATGATTAAAACAATACAGATGTCATTGAAAATAGATATGACTTATGCTATTAATTCTTTTATTTATCATTTGAAGCGATTGCCAATTTTAAAGGATTTGATGACGGATCATATTTATCAGAATCAATTATTAAAGAAATTAATACGCATCTTGGCTATTGTTTTATCTATGGGAAGATTTTTATTATTTCGTTTTTTATATTTTTTTGTTATTTACTGGATTGCTTGCTTTTTGGCACCTACTCAAGTAGGATCTGCTTTTGTCCATATTTACTTTGTGTTTGCGATCATTGGGTTATTTCTTAATAATAAGTTATTGACTACTAGTACGAAGAAATATTTTTCTATTATTTTATTTCATATGGATGCCAAACTTTATATGAAGTCTAGTTTATGGTGGGACTTATTTTCTTCTTTGATTTTAAATAGTATTTTTATTATTTTATTTGGAAGTGTTTTATCTTTTCCTTTTTGGCTTTCTCTCAGCATGATTTTCTTTTCTTTTTTTGTAAGGATTATAGGAGAAGCTTTGAATTTGTGGTTTTACCGTAAATGGGGATATCTTTGGTATCATAATTTAACGGCTTATTTTCTTATCTTAGGTATTTTACTTGTTTGTTCATTTACTCCTTATTTTGATCTTTTTATTCCAAATTTTGCTTTTTATGGTGTTGTTTTGATCAGTGGTATTTGTTCTATTTTTTCTTACTATTATTTGCTAAAGATAAATGATTATAAATTGATTTATCAACGTCTAAATACTAAGAATCAAGCAATGAATTCTGATGCACAAAAAGCTTATTCTAGACAGATGATGGTTGCTATGAAGGAAAAAGATCAGTGGATTGATTCTAAAAAGATTCAGGGCAAAAAAGGATATGATCTATTTAATACTATCTTTTTTGAACGTCATAAAGAAATTCTTTTACGTAGTGCTAGAAATTTTGCTATTTTTATTTTTTTCGTTGTTGTTATCTTACTTGTTTTTGTTTTAGCACAAGATGGTGTTGCGAAAAATATTCATGATTTTTTATTGAATCATTTAGGTTGGTTTGTTCTTATTATGTATTTTATTAATCGTGGTTCTATTATTACGCAAGCAATGTTTTATAATTGTGATCATGCGATGCTTACTTATAATTTTTATAGAGAGCCTAAAGTGTTATTAAATCTTTTTAAGAAACGTTTAATTACAGTTACAAAGGTAAATTTATTACCGGCAAGTGTGCTTGCTTTAGGAATTTTATTATTATTATATTTTACTGGTGGTACAACACCTTTGAATTATGTTATGATTCCAGTATTTATTTTGGTTCTTAGTATCTTCTTTTCTGTTCATTATTTAGTTATCTATTATTTGTTGCAACCATATAATCAGGATATGCAAATGAAAAAAGTCTCTTATTCTTTCGTATCTATGCTTACTTATCTTGTTACTTATTGGTTGCATGATTTGGAAATGTCTTCTTTGACTTTTTCTATGGTCGGACTTCTATTTACGATTTCTTATATTTTCCTTTCTTTATTTTTAGTATATAAAAAGGCACCAGAGACATTTAAGATTTGTTCTTGATTATGATTGTCGTAGCTTCTTATTTTAGTTTGGTTCATATTATATTATAAAGGGATCTTTTTTGCTTATATTTACATAAATTGACAAAGATATTCTCTATATGATATAATTGTCTTGTTTGTAATTCAAATGTTGAGGTGAATTTGTTTGAAAAAAACTAAAGTGATCTGTAGTATTCTAGGAACACTGGGAATTTTAATGATTTCTATTGGAATGGTATTACAGGGAGAAGAATCCCTATCTAAAGATGGGAAAATTCATATTCAAGAAGTAAATATTCAAAATATGGCAGCTTCTGCTAATATTTTGGTTCATGAAGAAAGCAATACAAAAGATTCTGAAGATTCGCTTGTGTTGACTGTTGTAGAGATGGAAACAGCTCCAGCTTCTATTATTGTACCTCCTCGAATTGAGGCTTATGAAGGAATGACTTTAGAGGAGTTAGCTGCAAAACTAGATCGAAATTTAGGAAGTGGATACATTGCTGGGAAAGGTTATTTAATTGCTAGTCAATGTATTCAAAAAGGTGTCGATCCTTATCTTGCTGTTGCGATTATTTTGCATGAAACTGGTTGTAAATATAATTGTTCTAGTCTAGTACGTAATTGTAATAATGTGGGTGGACAGAAAGGTTCCCCTGGCTGTAATGGTGGAAGTTATAAAGCATTTGCTACTTTAGATGAAGGAATTGTTGGATTTATCGATAATTTATATCGTAATTATTATGCAAAAGGTTTAACTACGGTTGAGACTATTGCTCCAAAATATGCTCAAAGTAGTGCTTGGCCTGCGAAAATTAATCAGTATATTCAACAAATTAGGGCAAATTAATGATGAATTTATCTGATTTCTAGATAAATTCATTTTTTTTTGGTATAATATGCCATATAAAGAGGAGATTCATTATGGAATATAAATTAGGAAATCGAAAAGTTCAAATCGATAAGAAAAGAATGCTCCAGATAGGAGATAATCATCGAAAAAATTTGTATCGTATCCGTAATTTTGCAGTAGAAGTTTATCCAGAGAGTTTTGATTCGAAAAATTATTTGAGTGAAGATACAGCCCGCTATCTTACTGGCATTCGAACGGAAAGAATTATTTTGCCTAAAGAATTATTGTACTCTGCTAATGGGAGAAAATATGTGGGATATGCTTTTCGTCTTCCTAGTAAGAAGGGAAATGGGAAAAGATTAATTACTACTTCTATTGATGATTTATTGATTAATGTACAAATTTTAGAAAATGATATGGAATTGCTTAGTAATAAGAAGGTTTTATTGAATGGAATTGTCCCAGGAGATATTTTTTATAATGGTAAGAGTTTATTTTTGTTAAATCCAAATCAATATCTTTATTTACAAAAATTAAGTAATTCTGATATTTTTTATTTAAATCAATATCAAATTCATTTATTATTATCTGAGTATCTTCTTTCGGAGATTCGACGAGAAAATTTCTCTAATGCCACGGTTTCTTCTGTGAGAGATATCTTTACTCATAGAGAAGAAGGAGAATTTAGTAGTGATTTTTTTTATGAGATATTTAAGGAATCTTCTGATATTAAACAGTTTGTCAAAAAAATATAGGTTTCTAGATTTGTCGAGTGATATTTCTCTTAAACTGTCTTGAACTGTCTTGTTTTTTTCCTCTATTTATAGTAAAATGAAGAGGCTTTGAGGTGATAAAATGATACAAGTTAGTAACGTTAGTTTAAAGTTTGGAAAAAGGACTTTATTTGAAGATGTGAATATTAAATTTACTAATGGAAATTGCTATGGGTTAATTGGTGCAAATGGTTCTGGTAAGTCTACTTTTTTGAAATTATTATCTGGTGATTTGGAAACTACTACTGGAGAGATTACGATCAGCAAAGGTGAGAGGGTTTCTTTTTTGCGACAAGATCATTATCAATACGATGATAAAAGAGTTATCGATGTTGTTATTATGGGAAATCAAAGATTGTATCAGATTATGGAAGAAAAGGATCGAATGTATCAGCAGGTAGAATTTAGTGAAGAGGATGGGATGAAGCTTGCTAATTTGGAGGCAGAGTTCATGGATTTGGATGGTTGGAATGCTGAACCTGATGCTGCTACTTTACTTAATAATTTAGGAATTCCTGAGGAAGAGCACTATATTACGATGGGAGAATTGCCAGTAAAGGATCGTGTTAAGGTATTATTAGCTCAAGCATTATTTGGAGATCCGGATATTTTACTTTTAGATGAGCCTACTAATAGTTTGGATATTGAAGCGATTCGATGGTTAGAAGAGTTTTTGATCAATTTTAATAATACAGTCATTATTGTATCTCATGATCGTTACTTTTTAAATAAGGTTTGTACACATATTGTAGATATTGATTATGGAAAAATTAAATTATATATTGGTAACTATGATTTCTGGTATGAATCCTCTGAGCTTTTACAAAAACAAATGAAGGAATCTAATAAGAAAAAAGAAGAAAAAATGAAAGAGTTACAAGCATTTATCGATCGTTTTAGTGCTAATGCTTCTAAATCTAAGCAAGCAACGTCTCGTAAGAAAATGTTAGAAAAAATTCAGTTGGATGAAATTGTTCCATCTTCTAGAAAATATCCATATATTGATTTTAAAATTGAAAAACCAGCGGGAAAAGAAATTTTGAAAGTTGAAAATCTTACTAAAATAATTGATGGTAAAAAGATTCTAGATCGTGTTTCCTTTACTGTTTTAAAAGGCGATAAGATTACTTTTTTGGCTCAAGATGATATGGCAAAAACTGTATTATTTCGTATTCTTGCTGGATTGGATGAATATGATGAGGGAACAATTGAATGGGGTGTTACAATAAAAGTTGGATATTTGCCTCAAGATAATACGGATTATTTTGATACAGATAAAAATATTATGGAATGGATTGGTCAGTTTTACGATGTGAAGGATGAGACTGTTCTTCGTAGTTTTTTAGGAAGAATGTTGTTTTCCGGAGAAGATGTTTTTAAAAAGGTAAATGTATTATCTGGAGGAGAAAAAGCTCGTTGTATGTTATCTAAGTTAATGTTACAGAATCCTAACTTCTTGATTTTAGATGAGCCTACAAATCATTTGGATTTGGAAAGCATTACTTCTTTAAATAAAGGTCTTGTTCGTTTCCAAGGGGAAGTATTATTTACTTCTCGTGATTACGAATTAAATCGTACGGTTGCTAATAGAGTTATTGAGATTTTGCCTGATGGAACGATCAAAGATCGGAGTATTCCTTATGAAGATTATTTAGAAAAGGAGTAATTTTATGAGGGTTAGTAATATCTTTGTTTCGGAAAAAGAACTTGCTCAAGCAGTTTCTTATTTATGTTTTTCCTTAGATGATTTTTTTCAGAAAGATTCTCCTGTTGTAGAGATCGAAGCAAAATGTGCACTTCCTTCAGAGTCTAGTTGCCAGACTTATCATAAGCCGCAAATCAAAACTTATAATCATAGGGTAAAGCAGCAATTGAAGAGGATAAAAAAATAAAGTTAATATATTTGAATAGGAGAGTTATTGATTATGGAAGCTATTGATTTTATGAATCAGACATTGTATCAAAAATTACCAGGGAGTTTAGATGATATTTCATCTCATCCTAAATTTGTTTTAATTCGTCCGGATGGAACTATTTTTTATTCCGATCTTAGTAATGATGGAAAAAAAATAACTGTTTTTGGACAAGAAAAAATCTGTGATTCGCACACAGATTACATTGGGAAATTGGTTGAAAGTTATTTTTCTGATCATGATGCTATGGTAGAGGATGTAAAAAAGGGAAATCTTTATGGCAATCTTATACAATTTCTTTTAGATGGTAATATTATATTTAATAATATTACTTCTTATCAAGGTCCTTTATTTTTCTTACATGGAACTTGTGGACAATTACTGATTCCTCCATGTTCTACAGAAGCCCAAGATGAGTCGCTTACTTCTTTGAGTGAATATATTGATTATTTTAAAGAGATCGAGGTAAAGGAATATCATGATATTTTAAATAATATCAAGGATTCTTATAGAGAAGATGGTAGGGTTGCTATCAATCATTATTTTGAAAGAAAAAGTGAAAATAAAGCACATAAGCATTGATTCATTTTGCTAAAAAGGCCGCCTAAATAGGCGGCCTTTGTTATTATGTTCCGGGATAGGAACAGGACAAAACCACCCGCTATGCGGGTGAGAGCTGAAGAAGCGGTGGCGTTAAGAGAAAAATAAATCCTCCTTTGATATAATAGAAAATGGTCTGCCAACCAAAA